>CAZFPT010000060.1:0-17060 GCA_964521005.1 uncultured Planctomycetaceae bacterium
TCCGCCAGCAAGGCCGTGGCGTCCGAGATGTTCCAGACGTACTCGCCGTTGATGAAGTTTCGCCCGATGGAATACTCAGGTCTGGAGAAGAAGAATCGGCCGTTGGCGGGGGTCGTGTCCGGGCCGTTGTCGAAGAAACCCGCCGTGATGTTCAGCTTCATCCAGTCGACGGTTCGCCGGTCGCCCTGTGGGCCGCGTTTGGTCTGCCACCGCTGGCGGACGCCGAAGGCAACGCCCGACTCGTTCTTCAGCAGATGCTGCTCGATGTCCGGGTCGACGGGGTAGATCTCGTCGGGGGCGACGTTGGAGGCACCGGCGAAGGCGGTCATCGTCGGCGTCACGATGTGCCGCAACCCGTGCACGTCAAACAGGCGCGACTCGATCCCATGGTAGATCTTCCAGAAGTTCATGTTCGCCTTGAGGCCGACCTGCCCCCACGCCCTGCCATCCTGGCCGCCGTCGATGGTGTCGCCCCAGTGCGTCAGCCGACCCGCGGCGTAGGCGGTGGCGTTCACCTTGCCGTCAAACAGTGAGAACGGAACGTTGATCTCGTTCCGCGTGTCGGCCCGGGCGAAGAATCGGCTGTCGGAGGGCACCGTCGCCCCGGGCAGCGGTTGGCCGTAGCGATAGCGACGCAGGCCCAGGTGCGACTCGTGGAAGATGTTCACCCGGTTCTCCCACAGCGGCTCGCCCAGCAGGTAGAACCCCACGCTGGGGGCCGCCTCGGCCGTGGGCTCGAAACGGTTCAGCTGCGCCGAGAGCAACCCGGTAATCGCCCAGTTGTCCTTCTGCTTGCGGGCGTACAGCAGGTTCTCCTGGGGCTTGCCGGCATACCACTCGTCGCGGAAGAAGCTCTCGATGTAGTTGCGGTCGCAGTAGTAGCTCAACTCCGCCTGGATGCGCCAGTCGTCGGCGAATTCCTGCTTGTGACGCCACAGGATTCGGCCTCGGTATTTCTGGGCCTCGACGTTCTTGCGGACCTCACCGAAGTCGTCCTCTTCCTCCTCGTCGACCATGCCGTGAATCTTCGCATAGCCGGAATAGCTGTCCCGGATGTAATCGGCGTTGATCCCCAGAAACGCGCCGCGCTCGTAGCCGTCGGAATGCAGCTTGGCGTCGAAGCCCTCGGGCTTGACCAGCCCCAACAGCCGGAAGAAATGCCACTCGGTCTCCACGCCGAAGCCTCGCTTCGAGTCGTTCCCGAACGTCAGCTTGCGAAGGGCCGTGTGGTCCTGCTCGAAGTCTGTGGTGGTCTTGGGCCAATACAGAATCGGCACGGATCGCACGTTGAAGGTGACATGCTTCAACTCGCCCAGCCAGTGACGGTCGCCCAGCTGCTCGCCGTCCTCGGCGTAGGGCGTCTTGTCCATGAGATACGCCTCGCCGGCGCCCACGTGGTAACTGGGCGTGTAGAAGTCGCTCGTGGAGATCCGCGCGTCCTTGAACCACATCTCGCGGGCCGAGAGCACCCTGGCCTGGCTGGCGCGGATGTAGACCGGAACGTCCCGCTGCTCCTGGATGGTCCGCATCACCGGGTCGATGACCATCGCCCGGTCGCGGGTGAAGTCGTAATACGCCTTCGGGGCCCGCATGGTCCGTTCGCCGCGCGTCATCACGACGTCGCCTTCGAGATACACGCCGTGAATGGTCTCGCCGGCGTCGTTGGGGTCCTCGGTATCGCCCAGCGACGAGATCCGCGGCGCCAGCGGCGAGCCGTCCTTCTTCACCCGCCTGCCGGTAAACACCACCGCGCCCTGGGCACGGAGTTCCAGATGCATCTCCTTGTCGCGGTTGCCCTGCGAGAGATACACGTCACCGCGGGCCACGATCACCCGCAGATGCCCGCTGTTGGGGTCTGCGGGCTTCATCGTCAGCGTTTTCGCCCGGAACAACACCGGATCGAACCGGTGCGGAACGCGCTGCGTCGGGTCGTTCGGATCGAGCTTCGTCGTGTCGGTCAGCCGATCGTCGTCCTCGGGCCGATCCACCTCGGGCTGGTTGGGGTCGGTCGTGCCCTTCCCGCTGGAACTGGAGAGAATGATCAGCTCCGGGGCCTCGTGGGCGGGAACATCGCTCTTCTTCGGTCGCTCTGCCGAGAGGGCACGGGCCTGCTTCGCCCGGACGTACAGCGGGAAGCTCGTGAGCTTGCGGCGGGAGAACCGCCCGTTGGCGAACATCCGCCCCTGGGCGCGCAGGTGCACCAGCATGGACTTGTCGGTGGTCTTGGTTCCGTCCGGTTCGGTGACCGTCGCCGAACCTTCGATGTAGACGGTGATATCCCGGCGAACGACCTTGCCGACGGTCTTCTGGGAGATCCAGAGCACCGCGTCGCGTCCGGAAAGCGATCGGTCGCCGGCGCGGAGCGAGAAATCGCCCAGCACGACGGTGACCTGCCTGCCGTCGTCCACGAAGCCGTGCAGCTCCCTGCCGTTGACGTAGACGTCCTCGGTGAGGTAGTCCTGGGCATGAAGGTGAGCCATCCCTGGCAGCAAGGCCGACGCCGCGACAATCAGCCGCAGGCACCAGCCCGTCGAGAGGTGCTTATCCATAGCGTTCTCGCAAACGTTGAGGTCCCAAAGTGGTATGCGACGGCGATTATAGGCACGACCAGTCGCCAGTCAATCCTTCTTTGAGACCCGCCCGGCCACAGTGGTCGACACGAATCGGGAGCACGCTCCAGGTATCGAGCGACACGCGAATCGCGAATCGCGAATCGCGGGTGCCACGGGCTTCCTGGAAGTGGAAAGGGCGAGGCTGTGCCCGGGGGAATGCTCAGAATCGCAGCGGGCATGGACGGGCGTTCTGGCCTGAAGCCCGTGTTCTGTTCTGTTTTTGTCTTCGGTGTTGCGCCCGCAACAAGTTGCGAGCCCTACGGCCTTGCCGGGTATGGGAGTTTGCGCGCGTTAACCAGACGGATGATCGGCGAGGAAGCCCGGCGTGCCAACGCCGGGTTGGATGGCGGGACGGGGCACCGGCGTGCGGAGACGCCGGTGGCACCCGGAAACCGCGCATGAAGCCCCATGGTGAGTAACACGAACCGTGGGGGTACTGAGTCATGGAAAGGCGACGTATCCTGACGGCCCCCAGGAAATGTCGCACACCCGGCCACACCGGCCGGCGTTCGGCGGCAAAAGGGCTTGAATAACCAATCGCCACTGGGTACGCTCAGGTCAGCACTTCGCATTTCAAACATCGACACACAACGATTGAGAGCCCTTACCATGTCCACCGTTCGCCCACGGCTTCGTCGTGCGTTCACGCTGATCGAACTTCTGATCGTGATCGCGATCATCGCCCTGCTGGTGTCCATCCTTCTGCCGTCACTGCAGAAGGCCAAGCGCCTCGCCCAACGGACCAAGTGCGCCACCAACACGCGGAACTTCGGCCAGGGGCTGCACATGTACGCCGCCGAGTTCAATGGGTGGGTCCCGCGGAACGACTACAACGCGGTGGGCAGCAAAAAGATCGAAGACTGGCGGTTCTGGGCGCCCACGCTGTCGCGCTACTTCGCCAATGCCGATTTCACCTACGAAGAGCTGCACGACAAGGACTACATGAACGAGTGGATCCGCAAGAACGAGTACTTCTGGTGTCCAGGCATCGACAGTATGGACAACGGGCTGGACTACGCGATCAACTCCTACAACTGGGACGCCATCAATGAGAATCTCGACGCGGGCATGACGCTGCAGAACACCGACACCTACAAGGGTCACAGCGACGGCCCGACCAACCTCAGCAAGCTCAGGTCATCACCGTCTTCGATCTGCTACGTGCCCGAGAGCAGCCGGCGTTTCTCGCTGAACTTCCACGACATGCATTCACCCAACCACGCCACCTTCAATCACCTCGGCGAACCCAAAGGCGCCCGCATGATCAGGCCCGACGACATGCGGCACGGAGGCTGGGCGAACTTCACCTGCTTCGACGGCCATGCCGAAACACGGGAGATGACGCCCGAGAACTTCCCCATCGAGCTCTACCTCGACCTGCGTTAGCCGCCTGGGCCGCTGGATCTACGACGGCGGATCAGACTGCTCAGCCTGCACCACCTCCGGCTGCGGGAGCGTTTCGTCGGCCGATTCGCAGGTTGGCACCAGCCAACGCTTCACCGCGCCGGCCTTGCGGGTGATGTCCTCGATGGACATGTACAGCGTGGGCACGAGGATCAGCGTAATCGCGGTGGCGAACAGGATGCCGAACCCCAGCGACAAGGCCATCGGTATCAGGAACCGCGCCTGGCGGGACGTCTCGAAGATCATCGGCGCCAGCCCGCCGAAGGTGGTCAGCGTGGTGAGCACCACCGGCCGAAACCGCTGAATGCCGGCCGCCGTGACCGAATCGTGGTAGTTCATCCCGTCCTCGCGCCGGCGACGGTTGGCGAAGTCCACCAGCACCAGCGAGTCGTTCACCACCACGCCCGCCAGCGCCACGATCCCGAACATGCTGGGGATCGCCAGGTTGTAGCCCATGATGATATGTCCCACGAACGCCCCGACGATGCCGAACGGAATGCTCACCATCACAATCAACGGCTGGGCGTAGCTGCGGAACGGAATCGCGAGCATCGCGTAGATCGCCAGCAGCGCCACGGCGAACATCACCTTCAGCGAGCCCATGCTCTCGGCGATGTCGGCCTGGGCGCCCTCGAAGCTGTAACTCAGCCCGGGGTATTTCGCCGTCAGGTCCTTCAGCTCGGTGGTTCTCAGGTCGCCCAGAACCTCGCCCGCCCGGGCACGGGGCGTCACGTCGGCGGAGACCGTCACCACGCGCCGCCCGCCGCGTCGATCGATGGTGGTATACGCCCTGCCCCGCTCCATCTCCGCCACCTGTCGCAGCGGCACGTACGTCCCTGCCGGCGTGGCGATCATCAGGTCGCGAGCGGTCTGCTCGGTCGAGCGGTCCTCTTGCGGCAGGCGGACCATCACCTTGATCTCGCTTCGGCCTCGCTGCTGGCGGAGCGCCTCGGCCCCGTACAGCGCCGCCCGCGCCTGACGGGCGACGGAGACAGCCGTCAGGCCCAGCGACTTGCCCTCGGGCGTGATCCGGAAATCCAACTGCCGCTTGCCGGGCTGGAACCCGTCGTCCACGTCCTTGACGCGCGGGTAGGTCTCCACGGCGGCCGCCAGTTCCTGACTGGCGTCACGCAACACCTCGATGCTGCGGTGAGACAGCTGGACCTCCACCGGACGACCCCGGCTGCCCGGACCACCCGAGTCGGCAGCGAACTTCATGAACTCGACGCCCTCGATCTCGCCGACCGCCTCTCGCCAGCGACGCGTGAACTCCGAGGTGCTCATGATCTTGCTGCGGACATCCGCGTCCGCCAGCTCCACCCGCACCCGACCGGTATGGCTGCCCCCGCGACCGACGTCCGTCGTGATGGATATCACCAGTTCCGGCCGACCGCTTTCGGCGAGCACGTCCTTCGCGCCGGCTTCGATACGGTCGAGAACCGCCTGGGTCTTCTCCACCGGCGCGCCGTAGGGCAGCATCACCGTCGCCTCGGACCGGTCGGACTCGACCACCGGAAACAGCTCGAAGCCCATCCGTCCGCTGACGGCGTAGGCGATGCTCGCCAGCAGCAGCGCCACGGCGATGCTCACCGTCACCAGGCGATGGTGCAGGCAGAACTCCAGGAACGGCCCGTAGCGGTTTTTCACCCAGTTGGTGAACGCCCGGCTGAAGCGCTGCTGGGCATTGTGGAACGTCGCCGCCAGCCCGTAGCGGCGCCGATCTTTCTGGTGGCCGAGGTGCGCCGGCAGGACGAACAGGCTTTCCACCAGCGAGATCATGAACACCGTGATAACCACGGCAGGGATCATCATGAAGATCTTCCCGGTCACGCCGGGAATGAACAGCATCGGCATGAAGGCGACCACGTTGGTGAGAATCGAGAACGTCACGGGCATCGCCACCTCCCGGGCGCCCTTGACGGCGGCCTGGTGGAAGGGCATACCCTCCTGGTGGTAGTGATAGACGTTCTCTCCGACGACGATCGCGTCGTCCACCACGATCCCCAGCGCCACGATGTAGGCGAACAGGGAGATCATGTTGATCGTCACGCCGGTGCTCGGAAGGATCAGGAACGACCCCAGAAACGAGATCGGGATGCCCATCATCACCCAGAACGCCAGGCGGGCCTCCAGGAACAGCCCCAGCACGACCAGTACCAGCGCCAGGCCGATGGCCCCGTTCTTCAGCAGCAGCTCGACGCGCTGGCGGTAGTAGGTCGAGCGGTCGCGCTGGATCTCGGTGGTCACGCCGGGCGGGAGCATCTGGCGGATCTCGTCGATGTGCTCGCGTACCGCAGCCGACACGTCCAGCGGCGTCTGGTCGCCCACGCGGTACACTTCCAGCTCGACGGCCAGCTTGCCATCGAGCAGCGTGTACTGGTCGGTGTCCTCAAAGCCGTCGTCGATCGTCGCCAGTTCGCCCAGCCGAACGACGGCGCCCTGGGCGGTGGTGATGATCGGAATCCGCGCAAACTCCTTGCCGTAGTCCCGCCGTTCCGTGACGCGCACGAGAATCTCGCCCGAGGCGGTGTCCAGCCCGCCGGCGGGCAGGTCGATCGACGCAGCCCGGATGCGATTGGCCACCTCCTGCAGCGTGAGCCCGTAGCGACGGAGCTGCTCCTCGGAGATCTCCACGGCGATTTCCAGGTCCGGCACGCCGGTGAGCTCGACCTGCGTGATTCTCGGGTCCTGCAGGAGCAGGTCGCGGGTCTGCTCGCCCAGGCCGCGCAACACGGTGGGCTTGACCTCGCCGGCCAGCAGCAGGCTCAACACAGCCCGCCGCCGCGTGGCGATGCGGACCTCGGGCTCCTCCGCTTCGTCGGGGAACGTCGTGATCCGGTCCACCTCGTTCTGGACGTCCTGGGAGAGCTTCTGCAGGTCGGCCCCCAGCAGCGCCTCGACGTTGACCGTCCCGCTGCCCTCGCGGGCCACCGAGGTCACCTCGTCCACGCCGTCCAGCGAGCGGACCGCCTCCTCGATGCTCGTCAGGACGCCATCTTCCACCTCTTCGGGGCTTGCCCCGGGGTAAGCAACCGTCACCGTGACGATGTCCGGCTGGATGTCCGGGAACACTTCCTGCTTGACGTTCAGCATCGCCAGGAAGCCCCCCACCAGGCACATGAGCATCACCAGGTTGGACGCCACCGAGTTGCCGGCCATCCAGGCAATCGCGCCGCGATGGCGGGGCTGGAGGTCTTCCGCCTTGCCGGTTTGGGGGGGCTGAAAGTCCTTACTCATCGCTGTCGCCTCCGCCCGGCCGGGTCGTTTGGCTGGTCTTATTCAGGCGAAGCGGCATGCCCGTCACCGGCGTGGCGATGTCCGAGGTCACCAGCCGATCGCCGTCAGCCAGCCCGGCCGTGACGTAGACATACTTATCGCCGCCCAGCGCGATGGTCACCTCGCGGATGGCCAGGGCATCCTCGTCAGTCATCACCCAGACCCTGTCGCCCTCGCGCAGGGACGTCCGTTCGACGCGCACTGCCGGCGGTGTTTCGCGCCCGACGAGTTCCACCCGCACGTACGAATTCAACAGCAACGCCCGCCGCCGGTCAGGCTCGCGGGCCAGGTGCAGCGGATCGGGGACCGCCACCAGCAGCTGCGCCATCCGTCCCTGGGGCTCGAGCGATCCGCGCAGCCGATCGGCCTTCGCGTCGCGATAGGCCCCCTTACCCCAGGCAGCGTCGTAGTACACCTTCCCCGCCGAAGCGCGTCGGCTGTTGTAGCCCGGCACGTCCAGCCACGCCAGCTGATCGACCGGAATGGAGACCTCGACCCACCATTTGTTGGTCCCGGCGAGGGTGGCCACCGCCCCGTCACCCACCGCCCTGCTTCCGAGGTTCACGTGGCGCTCGAGGACCATCGCGTTGAACGGGGCGCGAACGCCGGTCCGCTGCAGGTTCAGCAGCGCCTGGTCCAGGGCGACGCGGGCGGCATCGCGATTGGACCTGGCTGCATTCAGGCTGGCCATCGCCGATTCCTTCGCCGCCCGGGCGACCGCGACGGCAGCCTCCGCCGCTTCGCGCTGAGGGACCCGCAACACCAATCGTTCGTCGTTGGGGTCCACTTCCTCGCCCAGCAGCTGATACTCCCGCATGGCGACCTGCCCCTGGGCCTTCTCCAGCGCCAGTTGCGTCCGGGCCTGCGTGATGGCTGCCTCCCGCTGCTTGACCATGCTGCCGGCTTCGACCACTCTCGCCTCCATCTGCGCCAGCGTCGCCCGCGCCTGCTTGACGGCCAGCCTATAGTCCGTCGCGTCGATCTCCACCAGCAGGTCGTTGGCATCGCACCGCCCGCCGGGGACGAACCCATCGCGGACCTCCACCACCTCGCCGGACACCAAGGCCGGCACGCGCGTCTGGCGCGACGCCATGACCGTTCCCAACGCGGAGATGGTGGCCTGGTGGGGTTTCTTTTCGACGGCCTGCACCGTGACCAACGTCGCCTGCTTCTGCCGCGGGCGGCGGTCGGGCTTGGGGCGGTTCATCAGCCAATACGCCGATACGCCCACCGCTGCCCCCAGCGCGATCAGCGCCACCAGCAGCCCGGGCAGCCTCCGACGGAAGGAAGGCCGACGGGGAGTCCCCTCCGCCGATTCGCCGGCGGGGGTCGATTCGTTCCGGTTCGTGAGCTCAGCCATTCTCGTTCGCCTCGCCGCCCGGATCGGGCGTTGTCTTGTGGGGGGTCTTTCCGGTCACGTCATCGAGCGTCGCCTCAGCCGGGACGGGCAACTGCCAGCCGCCGGCCAATGCCCGGTACAGATCGATCCGGAACAACAGCCAATCGCGCCGTGCCGCCAGGTGCGTCCGCTGGAGTTCCTGGTAGCTGCGCAGGGTCGTGAGATACCGCGTAAAGTCGGTCGTGCCCTTGCGGTAGCTGTCCAGCACACGGGCGGTGGCGCGCCGGGCGAGCTCGAGCTGACTGCCCACACTCCGGACGTACTCCCGCTGCCGGGCCTCCTGCACCAGGGCGTTTTCCACCTCGGCCATCGCCGCCAGGTAGGTCTGCCCGAAGGCGTTGATCCGCTCGGAGAGAACCGCACGGGTGCGCTCGACCTCGGCCACCCGCCGCCCGCCGTCGATCAGCGGGGCGGTGAGGTTCGCCGCCATCGTCGCCAGCCAGTTGTCGAACAGGTCGCGTACCTGCTCGGCGCTGGTGGAGGTATTGAGCGTCACGCCCAGGCGGGGCAGTCGGTCGGCCCGGGCTGCCCACACCCGCCGGTCGGCAGCCTGGATGCGTCGCGCCGCGGCCCGCAGGTCGGGTCGACGCGTCAGCCAGGCCGCCGGGATACCCGGGGCGGGAAGCGGCGGAACACGGGGCAGCGACCGACTCTCCGCCGGCGTCTGCTCGCCCGGCGTTCGTCCCAGCAGGACCGCCAGTTGGTTCTCCAACACGGCGATCGTGCTGGTGGTCTGCACGATTCGCCCGGCCGTCGCCTCGACCAGTTGCCGCTGCTGAAGCACGTCGGCAGAGCTCACCTGCCCGCGCCGAAACCGCTGGGTGATGATTTCGAGGACCTGCTCGTTGGTCTGTCGCTGCTGGATGAGCAGCTCGCGCTGGCGCCGCTGCTCGACCAGGCGGAACCACGTCCGCGCCACGTCCGCTCCCAGCGTGATGGCAGCGGCCTGGACATCCTCGCCAGAGGCGTCCGCGTCCAGCAGCGCCGCGTCGGCAGACGCGCGAACCCGGCCCCACAGGTCCACCTCGTAGCGGACGGCCAATCCCAGCGACAGGTCGGTCGTGTACGTCCTGCCGGCGGTCGGGCCCGAATCCGTCTCGCGAACCGTGCGGGACGCGCCGCCGGTTCCATCCAGCGCAGGCCAAAGCGGGGCCCCGCTTTGCGTGGCAATCGCCCGGGCCTGCCTCAGGCGGTCCCAGGCGACGCGGAGCGAGAAATTCTCTTCCATCGCCTCAGCCACCATGGCGTTGAGCTGCTCGTCGTCGAAGGCGGTCCACCACCGCGGCGAGAGCGGCGCGTTTCCGTCGACGGAGAACGCCGCCGGCAGCGGCGCGGGAGGACCCACCTCCGCGCGATCCGAAAGACACCCGCCGGCCAAGAGCATCGCCATCGTCGCCAGCAGGATCGGCAACGCCGCCCTGCCACGACAGAGTGATTTCGATGGACGGTTACGATTCGTCATTCGCCCGGGCCTTTCGGTTTGATTCGGCGCGTCGGCGGGTCTCGGCGATTCCGGCGAGGCTGAACCGCACGATGTGGTCGGCTACCACGTGGTTGGGCAATTCCAGCGGCGGCGGGCCCACGTGCCGTCCCGGCGCTCGGCTGAGCATCATCATATGCAGGCACTGGGCGATGGTGCTTCGCTGGCAGAGTTGCACATCCTCCGGCGTGACGGCCGACCCGAGCAGGTCCCCGACAATCTCCCGGAGGTACCGCCGCAGGGGCTCGATGCTCTCGCGCATGATCTCCTGCAGCAGGCCGGTCGGGCTGCCATGCTCGTGACGAACGATGTCGAACTCGCAGCTGCGCGGGTCGGCGATGCGGGCGACCATGGCGTGGACCATCGCTTCGAGACGCCGGCGGGGCGTGGGATCCGCGGGCAGCCCGCCGTCGACCGGATGGGCCCGGAGTGATCGCTCAAACGCCCGCCGCCATGCCTCGCGGTAGAGATTCTCTTTCGAGCGGAAGTAGTAATTGGCGGCGGCACCGTTGGCGCCGGCCCGCCGGCAGATCTCCGCGAGGGTCGCCTCGTGATACCCCTTCTCGGCAAACACGGCAGCGGCCGACTCGAGCAGCCGATCGGGCGTGTCCATGGACTCGTCCGCCTGAGGGGGCTCTGACGGGTCATCCGCGTGATTGTGGGCGGGAGATACCATTTGACGGAATCATAGCTCGGTATTACGGGAATTTCAAATCATTATTTCAAATCAACGCTTTTCAGCTCTGTCTCAGAAACGTCTCTTCCGTCCAGAAGGTCCTTGCCGCGACGGGATTGGGGTTCTTCATCGCCGTGTCGCTGCGTGGGCTGCTTGGCCGGGCGGGCCCCGCGCGAATCCACGCCCGGCGATGATTTTCCGCAGACCTTTCCCAACCGATGCCCGGTTGAGTATCATGGACGCGCACACAGGCACAGCTATCACGGGAGAAGCGAAATGAGTCTCAAGGCAATCAGTTCTGCGATGGTCCTGCTGGCGATCACGATCCTGGCGACCCCGGCGCGGGGCGACGAGAAGCCCCCCTGGCCGAAGAAGGTCGAAGGCTACACGCCGGTCAAGCCCGGCGAGCACCCCCGGCTGTTGTTCCGCAGGAGCGACCTCAAAGCCCTCCGCGCCAAGGCGGAGACGCCGGCGGGCAGGGCCATCGTCAAGCGGCTTCGATTTCTGCTGGACGGCAAGAACGGCGAGACGATGACCACGGTCTTCTCTCAGGCGACCAAGGCCTACAGCAAGGGCAAGAACCGCCCGCTCATGGTCGACACACCCGGGGTGTACACGATGTCCCACGCGATGGGGTACGGCCTGCTGTACCAGCTCACCGGCGAGAAGAAGTACGCCGAGTTCGGCAGGCAGTGCTTCGAGAAGGCCTTCGAGGGCGTCCGCGACCGCGACGACCGCTACTCGTTCAAGAACCCCGGCGGGGCGCTGCGGGCCGGTCCGACCGTGGGGTACTACGCCTTCGGTTATGACCTCTGCTACGACGGCTGGGACGCCGAGACGCGCCGGAAAATCGCCCAGGCCTTCATGAACTACAAGGAAGGCAAGAACATGGACCTGGAGTACCTCGTCAAGGGCAAGCGTCACATGCCCGCCTCGAACCACTGGGGCATGCAGATCGGCGGCGGTGCGGCTGCGGTCCTGGCGCTGGCAGGCGACCCGGGAACGGACGACAAGAAAATCCAGAAGCTGCTCGAAGAGAGCAAGAAGTCCATGATCCGCAACGTCACCGAGGGCTTCGGCGACGGGGGTTGGTTCGCCGAGGGCGACGGAACCGGCGTAATGGCCAGCCACATCGTCTACCTGCCGGCCGTCCAGGCGTGGCGAGTTGCCGGCGGCATGGATTTCGTCACGCCCCGCCCCAACGTGCCCTGGACCTACATGAAGTTCGTCCTGCTGAGCTATCCCAACGGCGACAAGAAGCCGATCTTCCCCGACCGCGGGGCCTACCCGCACAATATCTGGGCCAACGACGGCGTCAGCGGGCCGGGCACGTTCTGCGCCGGGATGGGCATCGCCACCGAGCCCCAGAAGAAGGCCCTGCTGTGGCTGCACAACCGGGTGAAGGGGTACACCGGGCTGATGGGCACCTCGTCGCCGTATCCGCACCACGCGGTGATGGCGCTGGTGAACCTGCCTGACGACATCGAGGAAGCCAACCCCGCCGAGTGCATGCCCCGTTACGTTCACGACAGCAAATTCGGGTTCTTCGCGTTCCGCAACCGCTTCAAGGACAACGACGACATTCTGGTCTCCTGTCAGCCTCACGGCACGCGGGGGTGGCACAGGGCGAACAAGGAGGCCGGCCAGCTCTGGGTCCGCGCGGGCGGAAAGCTCCGCAAGGGGGCCCGGTTCAGCGGGAAGGTCTCGCACTTCCAGGGCGCTGCCGACGGGTCGGGCACCGTGTCCGTCAAGGGCAAGGGCGACGAGCCCACCTGCCTGGCGGTGGATTTCTCCAAGGCCAGCGGCGTCGAGGGCATGCTGGTGATGAGCGGCCCGCAGGCCCCGGACAGCAACACCGTCACTGCCGGCGGAGTCACCTACAGCTTCCTGTTCGTCGGCGAGGGCAAGCCCCCCAAACCCACCGTCGAGGGAGACAAGATCATCATCGGAAAGCAGACCGTCTCGATGGGCGACGGACACATCGTGCTGGGAACGATGGCCGACCCGTTCAAGGGAGAGTTCTGAGCGACAGCGGAGGCGGCGCTGGCGTCGGAAGGGCGAATCGCGCAGAATGGTGGATTCCTGAGATCAAGAGTTTCTGCAATCTGAATGGCTTCGAAGGGTCTTCAAAAGGCGAAGGCGAACTTTGTCCTGGGAGAACTGTCCGAAGCCAACCACAAGGAGTCCACCGTGGCTGACAAACAGCCGAACATTCTGCTGCTGTTCGCCGACGACCAGCGGTTCAACACGATCGCGGCGTTGGGCAACTACGCCATCCGTACGCCCCACCTCGACGCGCTGGTCGCCGAGGGAACCGCCTTCACCCGGGCCCACATCATGGGCGGAACCAGCGGGGCTGTGTGCATGCCCTCCCGGGCGATGCTCCACAGCGGACGCACGCTGTTCCACATCCACAAGCAAGGCCGGGAGATTCCCCCCGAGCACACCACCCTCGGCGAGCACCTGCGCGCCCACGGCTACGAAACCTTCGGGACGGGCAAATGGCACAACGGGACGGGCGCCTACACCCGCAGCTTCTCCGACGGGGCGGAGATCTTCTTCGGCGGAATGCACGATCACTGGAACGTGCCCGCCTGCGACTTCCACCCGGACGGGGACTATCCGACAGCCCCCTTCGTGCGTGACCCGTGGCACGACAATCACACGGGCAGCCAACACGCCGAGCACGTGCAGTGCGGGGTACACTCGACCGACCTGTTTGCCGAGGCGGCCACGGAGTTCCTTTCCCGTCGACCCGCGGACAAGCCGTTCTTCGCGTACGTGTCGTTCATGGCCCCGCACGACCCGCGAACGATGCCGGCCAAGTTCCTGGACATGTACCCCCCCGAAGACATCGAGTTGCCGGCGAACTTCATGCCCGAGCACCCCTTCGACAACGGCGAACTGATTATCCGTGACGAACAGCTGGCTGACACGCCGCGAGAACCGGACGAAATCCGCCGACACATCGCCGAGTATTACGCGATGATCACGCACCTCGACGACGCGATCGGGCGAATCGTGAACGCCCTCAAAGCCGGCGGCGAGTACGAGAACACGATCATCGCCTTCGCCGGAGACAACGGCTTGGCCGTCGGCTGCCACGGGCTGATGGGCAAGCAGAATCTCTACGATCACAGCGTGCGGGTCCCGCTGATCCTCGCTGGGCCCGGCGTCCCTGCCGGCCAGACCAACGACGCACTGGCCTGCCTGACCGACCTGTTCGCCACGTTGTGCGACCTGACCGAGCTCCCCACGCCCCCCAGCGTGGAAGGCCCGAGCCTGGCGCCGACGCTCACCGGCGGCCAACCGCCCCGCGAGGAGATGCTGCTGGCGTATCGCCACCTGCAGCGCGGCCTGAGCGACGGGCGATGGAAGCTCATCGAGTATCTCGTCGACGGCAAACGAACGCGGCAGGTATTCGACCTGCACAAGGACCCCGATGAACTGAACAATCTCGCCGGCGACGCCATCGGCAAGGAGCAGGCAGCCCGCCTGAAACCCGCCCTGCTCCGCTGGCGCGACGAACTGGACGACCCCCACGATTTCTGGAACGGCTACGAGTAACCATCCCCCCCGAGGGTGAAGAATCAGGAGATACGACGTGACTGAGGCAATGGAACGAAAGATCGACGACCTGCTCGGGCAGATGACCCTGGAGGAGAAAACGCGGCTGACGCACGCGATCGCCGGGTTCCAGTCGGGCGGATGCCAGCGGCTGGGCATCCCGCCGCTGACGATGTCCGACGGCCCGCACGGGGTGCGACACGAGCTGGACCCCCACAGCTGGGATCGCCTTGACGATGCCGACGACCGGTGCACGTATCAACCCACCGGGACGGCTTTGGCGGCGACGTGGAACCGCGAGCTTGCCAGGCGATTCGGGCGGGTTCTCGGGGCCGAGGCGCGGCAGCGCGGCAAGGACGTGATTCTCGGGCCCGGCGTGAACATCATCCGCACGCCGCTGTGCGGGCGGAATTTCGAGTACTACTCGGAGGACCCCTGTCTGAGTGCGGAGTTGGTGGGCCCGTGCGTGGAAGGCATTCAGGAGAACGACGTCGCCTGCTGCGTGAAGCACTACGCCCTCAACAACCAGGAGCTCAACCGTCACGGGGTGGACGCCCAGCCAGGCGAGCGGGCGCTGCGCGAGGTCTACCTGCCCGCCTTCCGCAGGGCAGCCCACGCCGGCGCGTGGACGTTCATGGGGGCGTACAACCTCTTCCGCGGCCAACATTGCTGCCACAACCAGACGCTCCTGAATGACATCCTCAAGGGCGAGTGGGACTGGGACGGCGTGGTGATTTCCGACTGGGGTGGTACGCACGATACTGCAGAGGCGATCGCCTGCGGGCTGGACATCGAGATGGGCGGCGGGAGCAACTACGACGAATACCACCTGGCCAGGGCGACCATCGAAGCGGTTCAAAGCGGCCAGGCCGACGAGGCGAACGTAGACGACAAGGCCCAGCGCATTCTGCGCCTGATGTTCCGCGTGGGGCTGCTTGGCGAGCGGGAACGCAGCCCGGGCGCCCGCAACACCGACGCCCACCAGGCGACGGCTTTGGAGATCGCCCGCGAGTCGATCGTGCTGCTCAGGAACGAGCGGAGCTTCCTGCCCCTTGATCCGACCAAGCTCAAAAAACTGGCGGTGATCGGGAAGAACGCCACCACCAAGCATGCCGAAGGCGGCGGGTCCAGCCAGGTGCCCGCGCTGTATGAGGTCACCCCGCTGGAGGGGCTGGAGAAGCTCCTCGGCGATGAGGTCGAGATCGTCCACGCCGATGGCTACCCGGCTGTGGAATTCAACTACCAGCCTCTTCCGCCCGATGCGCTGGACGTGGTGGAAGAAGGCTCGGGCGTGCGAGGGTGGCGAGGGATTTTCTGGGACAACCCCAAGTTCCGCGGCCAGCCGGTCGACGAGCGCACCGTGGCGGGGGCGGACTGCAGTTGGAGCCCGGGCAACACGCCGGCAGGCAACGCGGCCGACGGGCAGTTCTCCGCGAAACTCGCCGCGAAACTCACCCCCACCGAATCGGGCGTGTACCGTTTCGGCCTCCACGGGCCGGACTACTGCCACCTGCAGATCGACGGCAAACCCATCGTCTCGGTTTGGGGAAACACCGAGCCGATCACCCGCAGCGGGCAACTGGAGCTCCAGGCCGGGCGTACCTACGAGCTGGAGGTGGTGATCAACGCCCACGCCGGACAGGGAGAGGTGCGCCTCGGCTGGCTCAGGCCCGGCGAGGAACTCAGCGCCAGCACCACCGAACGAATGAGCGAAGCCGTCGCCCTCGCCGCCGATGCCGACGCGGTGCTCTTCGTGGGCGGCTTGTCCCACGCCGAAGACAGCGAAGGCTCGGACCGCACGCAACTGCACCTCGACGGCGGGCAGGACGAACTCATCGACGCCCTGGCCGAGGCGAACCCGAATACCGGCGTGGTCCTGATCGCCGGCGGGCCTGTGGCCATGCCCTGGAGCGAGAAAGTCCGCGCGATCGTCTACGCCGGCTACGAGGGTATGGAAGGCGGAACCGCCCTGGCCGAGATCCTGCTGGGACGGACCAACCCCTCCGGCAAACTGCCCTACACGCTGGGAGCGAAGCTGACCGACTACGCACCGCACGCCCTGGACGACTATGACCGCGACGTGTGCGAATACGCCGAAGGCGTCCTGGTGGGCTATCGCTGGTTCGACCGCAAAGGCATCACGCCGCTCTACCCGTTCGGGCATGGCCTGTCCTACACGACGTTCGAATACGCCGACCTCACCGTCGAACCGCTCAGCCAAACCGACCAAGACGCCCTGGCCCGCATCGGCTGTGTGGTGCGCAACACCGGCAACGTCGCCGGGGCGGAGGTGGTTCAGCTGTACGCAACCCCGCCGGCCAACGACGCCGAGAGACCCCTCCGCGAGTTGAAGAACTTCATGAAGATCACCCTCGAGCCCGGCCAGCAGGCGAACGTCGTCTTCGAACTGTCCGCCGACGATCTGGCGATCTGGGACGAGGCGCGAAACGCATGGGCGACGCCCTCCGGCACGGTCGGCCTGCAGGTGGGCAGCTCCTCGCGCGACATCCGCCTCAGCGGCGAGTTGGACGTGTAAGGGCGCGAGATTCGTACTGGGGGACGATCGGGCACCCGTGGTTGGGGGTCGGTCAGCCGTAGGGCCCGCAACTTGTTGCGGGCGCGATCTCCGTTCGGAAGGAAAACAGA
>CAZFPT010000061.1:0-6087 GCA_964521005.1 uncultured Planctomycetaceae bacterium
CGACGATTCCGTCCCGGCGGCCTGCTCGCGATTCAGTGGCGGCAGCGGAACGGACGGCCTACAATACCCCGCATGGATGAAACGCCCCGTCACGAGCACTGGATGCGCATCGCCCTCGAGGAGGCCCGTCAGGGCGTCGGGATGGTGGAGCCCAACCCGCCGGTGGGGGCGGTTCTCGTGCGCGACGAGGAAGAACTCGCCCGCGGACACCATCATCAGTTCGGAGGTCCCCACGCCGAGCGAGAGGCCCTGACCACGGCAATCGAACGTGGGATGGACCCGGCCGGCGCGACGATGTACGTCACGCTCGAGCCCTGCAGCCACTACGGCCAGACGCCGCCGTGCGTGGAAGCGATCCTCCAACACGACATTGCCCGGGTGGTCGCCTCCATCGAGGATCCCGACTCGCGGGTGGCCGGTGAGGGCTTCCGCCAGCTTCGCGACGCCGGGGTGGAGATCGTCTGCGGACCCTGCCGGGAGGAAGCCCGCCAGCTCCTGCAGGCCTACATCAAGCTTCGCACCGCGCGTCGGCCCTGGGTGATCGGCAAGTGGGCCCAGACCGCCGACGGCAGACTGGCCTTGCCCGACGACGCCGGACGATGGATCAGCAACGCCACCTCGCGACGCGACGTGCATCGCATCCGCAGCCTGTGCGACGGCATCCTCGTCGGCTCGGGGACCGCCCTGGCCGACGACCCCCTGCTGACCAACCGCTCGGGGGATGGCAGACAACCCACACGGCTGGTACTGGACTGCCGGCTTCGTACGCCGCCGAACAGCCGACTGGCACTGTCGGCCGGGCAGGCACCGGTACTGATCGCCACCGAGGAAACCGCCTCGGCTACGCGACTCGCCCACGCCGACGCACTCCAGCGCAGCGGGGCCGAACTGCTCGCGCTGCCCTGCAGCGACGACGGAATCGACCTCGACGCCCTGCTGGACGAGCTTGGCCGACGCCAGTGGACACGCATCCTGGTGGAGGGCGGCGAGCGGGTGCATCGCAGTTTCATCGCGGCCGGGCTCTATGACGAACTGATCGTGTACCTCAGCCCGCATGACGCCCCCTCGCCCGCCGGCGACGAGCTCGCGAGGCTGGACTATCGGGAGGTCGCGAAACAGCTCGATCTTGGCGAGCCGGACGAGGCCGACCTCGACGGCGACCGCCGCCTGCGCTGGGTTCTGCGGGACTGATCGTCGCTCAGTGCTGCTCGATCAGCCATTCCGCGATCGCGCGTGCGGCGTGGGGCTTGGCACATCGCTCGGCAGCGACCTTCATCTCGCCCAGGCGGTCGGCGTCTTCCAGAATCGGCAACAGGTGCTCGCGGAGGGCGGCGGCATTGACGGCCGGTTCGATGGCGTCGTCGAGAACAATCGCCGCGCCCGCGGATTCGAGCTCGGCCGCGTTGAGCCTCTGGTGCTGATCGCGGTGATGCGGGTACGGAAAGACCACCGCCGCCGTCGCCGTGATGGCCAGTTCGGCGGCAGTCCCCGCCCCGCAGCGGGTGACGGCCAGGTCGGCGGCTTCGTACGCCAGGTCCATCCGCTCGCAGTAGGGTTGCGTCACACAAGGCACGCCGACGGCGTCCATCGCCTCGTGCAGCTGCCCGGAGAGTTGGTCCCGCGTCAGCGCCAGGACCTGCCAGCGATCCGCCAGCGAGACCAGTGAAGGGGCCAGTTCGATCGTCGCCCGGACGATGGACTCCGCCAAGAGGCTCCCCCCGAACACCAGCAGCGTTCGCCGCTCCGGATCCAGGGCGAAATGCGCGATCGCCTCATCCCGATCGGCCATCCCGAACCCGTGACGCACCGGACAGCCGACACAGCGGATCTTTCCGCGGTGTCGCGTGGCGAACCGGTCGGCTGTGGCGTCGAACTGCGTGAAGATCCTCTCCACGCGCCCGGCCAGGAAGCGGTTGGCGAGGCCCCCGACCGCGTCGTGGTTGATCATCGCCGCGGGGATGCCGTCTCGGCCGACCTGCTTCACGATCGGTCCGGCGGCGAACCCGCCCAGCCCGAGCACCGCCCGTGGCTGGAGGTCCCGCAGCAGATCGCGTGCCAGCCGACGCGAGGCCCGCCACGCGCGGAGAAACCGCCCCCACCCGCGTAGCGACCGCGGAATCGGCAGGACCGGCTGGGGCACGATCGCATGGGGCGTTGTCTCGAGGATGCGACGGTCGATCTGGCGGTTCGAGCAGGCCATCACGATCCGCGCGTTGCGGTGCAGGCGCTGGAGTTCGTCGGCGACGGCCAATCCGGGGTAGAGATGGCCGCCGGTTCCGCCGCCGGCGAAGATGTAGATCGCGTCGTGCATTCGCTAATCGGTGGGCAGCGAGTATTCGAAGAAGCCGATCCGCTCCAGGTCCGACCGCAGCGTCCGGACGCTGTCGGCGGTGAGCGTCTCGAGCGGCCTGCGGGGCGGGCCCACGTCGATTCCCAGCATCTTCATCATCTCCTTGCCGGCCGGGATGCCCCCATGCTCGCGATAGACGGCGATCATCTCGGCCGCCTGCAACTGGGCGGAGCGGGCCGCGTCAAAATCGCCGGCCAGGAACGTCTCGATCACCTTGCGATACAGCCCCGGCGCGAAGTTGTACGTCGTGCCCACAGCTCCCTGGGCACCCAACGCCACGCCGGCCAGCAGGAACTCATCCCGCCCGAACAGCAGGTTGTATCGGCCGTCATCGAGCTGAATCGCGCGGATGAAGTCCATGAGATCCTCGTGGGTGAACTTCGCCCCGGCGAGGGTGGCAATCCGCTCGCCCCCCTGCCGGAAGAACTCCACCAGGGGCAGCGTCACGCCGGTCATCGAGGGGATGTGGTAGTAGTAAAACGGCGTCCGGTCGGCGGGGGCAGCGACCTCTCGGCAGAAGTCCACCAACTGCTCGACCCGCCGAGGCCGAAAGAAGCTCGGACCCATCGCCGAGATCGCCGTGGCGTTCTTCGCCTGGGCGGATGCGGCGAGGCGCTGGGCGTCCGGCAGCGACGGGCCTCCCACGTGTACGAGAATGGCGAAATCGCTCGGAACGGCGTCGATCCAGGCGGCCGCCAGTGCTTCGCGCTCGTCGATGGTCAGCGAGAGCGACTCGCCGGTGGTTCCACCGACAAACGCCCCGGTGAGACCATGCTCGACCAGCAGCGAGGCGTATCGCGGAATGACGTCGAGGTTCAGTTCCCCGGTGGGGGTCAGGGGCGTGTACGGGGCGGCGATGAGTCCGGTGAGGTGTTGCATGACGTTACTCGCGGGTTCGGTCTCAGGCGATGGCCGGTCTGGCATCGAGGTCGGCTTCGAGCGTCACCGGCGAGCGGGAGGTGACGGACACCATCAGCGCCACGGCCCCGCTCATCAACACCAGCAGCGTACCACCGGCCGAGACGAATGGAAACTGGATTCCGGTCGGCGGCAGCGCCACCTGCACCACGGCGATGTGAAGGATCGCCTGCAGGGCGATGGTCACGCCCAGAGCCCCGGCGAGGACACGCCCGAATCGGTCGCCCCCGCGCAGGGACGCCAGGCGGGCGCAGAAGATCCACGCCAGCAGCAGGCCGATCAGCAGCGAGGCCCCCACGAACCCCCACTCCTCGCAGAACACCGCAAAGATGAAGTCCGTGCTGTCCTCGGGCAGAAAGCCCAGCTTCCGCGTGCCGCGTCCCAGCCCGCACCCAAGCCAGCCGCCCTTGAGCAGCGCCATCAGCGATTGCCCCGCCTGGTAGCTCGATCGGTTGTCGCTGGCCCAGGGGTCGATCATCGCGCGGATCCGCTGCAGCCGAAACGGGTTCTGGAGGATCAGCACGTAGAACCCCGCCGCCGCCGGGGGCACCAGCGAAAGCAGGTAGAGGATCGGAACCCCCGCCAGCCACATCGTAACAGCGGCAGCGGTGGCGATGATCAGCCCGGTCCCGAAGTCCTCCATTACGACCAACCCCACGCCCGCGCCCACCAGCAGAACCGCCGGAAGGAAGGTGCGCAGGAAGCTCTTGACGTCGGTCTTCTCGCGGGTCAGCCAGGCCGCCAGGAAAATGACCAGCGCGACCTTGAGCATCTCGGAAGGCTGAAAGCCGATCGAATAGCTGCCCGGGCCGATGCGAATCCAGCGGCGGGCGCCGTTGCGCACGTGGCCGATGCCGGGCACGTACACCAGCGCGCAGCAGACGATGGCGATTCCCAGCAGCGCCCCGGCCAACCAGGGAAACCGCTTGCCCCGCGCCAGGATGCGATAGTCGATCCGCCAGGCCAGCAGGATCGTCAGCACGCCGACGACGGCGAAGACGGTGTGGCGGTAGTCCACCCGCTGATACCACGCCGCCGGGTGGCGGGCGACCGATGCGAGGGCACTGTGGACCATGACCACGCCCAGCGCGATCAACGCCAGCGTCGCCAGGATGAGCCCCTGCCCCACGCCGTTGCGTCCCAGTGGCAGGCAGGTCGGGTTGGAGGGCGTCCGTGCCATCGATGGAGGTCCTTTGCGGCGAGCGTCCCTGCCCGCCGGTCCTGTTATACCATCGGCCGATCGAATCGCAAAACTGCAGTCTCACGGAAGGCGGCCGGGAGGCGTTTTCGTCACGCGCCGGGGTAGTCGGGGTTCGGCTGGGGAATCTCCGCCCCGGAACTCTCCAGCCATGCATGGAGCTTGCCGCGGAGGTCTTCGACGGTGTGGTGTCGGTGAGCGGAGAGATCGTGCTCCTCGCCGATGTCCTCGCGGAGGTTGTACAGCTCCACGCGGCCGTCCTCGAAGAACTCGATGAGCTTCCAGTCGCCCTCGCGGACGGCGCAGGCGGGCGTGCAGCCCTGGTTGCTGTAGTGCGGGTAATGCCAGAACATCGCCGGCCTGGAGAACTCCTCGCCGCGCAGCAGCGGCGCGAAACTCACCCCGTCGCAGTGCTGCTCAGGCATTTCCGGCAGCGAGGCCATCTCCAGCAACGTCGGGTAGAAGTCGGTCGAGGTCACCGGTTCGCTGCAGAGCGTGTCCGGCTGGGTGACGCCCGGCCAGTAGACGATCAGCGGCTCGCGAATGCCTCCCTCCTCCATCCATCCCTTGCCCTCGCGAAGCGGGGCGTTGCAGGTCGGCGAGCCCTCTGCCGTCGACAGGCCGCCATTGTCAGAGGTGAAGATGATGACGGTTTCCTCGGCGATGCCCTGCTCTTCGAGCGTATCCAGCAGCCGCCCGACGCTTTCGTCCAGCGACTGGACCATCGCCGCGTAGCCGGGGTCCGACTGGAACCGCCGTCGCGTGACGTGCTGGCCGGCCTTGTGCAGACAGGGGAACTCCTCGCCCACCTCGAAGGGGTCCTGCTGGTCCAGCCCCATCGCCGCCGCCTTGGCGCGGTACTTGGCTTCGAGCTCGGGCTTGGGCTGGATGGGCGTGTGTACGGTGTAGTACCACATGTTCAGGTAGAAGGGCTTGTCCGGGTCGCGATCGCGGATCAGCGAGACCGCTTCGTCCGTGAGACGGTCGGTGAGATATTCGCCGGCCGGCCCGTCTTCCAGGCGCGGGTTGCTGTAGGGGCTGAAGTAGCTGCGCGGGTGGCCGGCCGACCAGCCGCCGATGTTGACGTCGAACCCGCGATTCAGCGGCCAATACTTCTCCCACTTCTCGCGATGGTCGTCGCGTTGGCCGTCGTCGTCGATCTCCAGGGCGTGCCACTTCTCGCCGCCAAGGTGCCATTTCCCCACGTGCCAGGTGCTGTAATCGTTCTCACGCAGGGTGTCGGCGAGGGTCGTCTCCTCCAGACGAAGGTAGTGCAGGTACGGCGCGGAGAGCAACTTGCCGCTGCCCTGTCCGGCGATGAAATTGGTCAGCTGGAGCGTGGCGGGGTACTTTCCGGTCAGGATGCTCGCGCGGGTCGGCGAACAGACCGGACACGACGCGTAGGCGTCGGTGAAACGCAGGCCCCGCTGAGCGAGACGGTCGAGGTTCGGCGTCTCGTGGAAGCTGCTGCCGTAGCAGGACAGGTCCGCCCAGCCCAGATCGTCCACGAGGAAAAATACGAAGTTCGGCTTGTTCATGCGGGGTCTCCAAACGCGATTGGCTCGGAGAGAGCATACCCGGTCAGCGGAAAATCGGCAAGGCAGGCGTCGTCACTCGTGGG
>CAZFPT010000061.1:6187-17020 GCA_964521005.1 uncultured Planctomycetaceae bacterium
AGAGAGCATACCCGGTCAGCGGAAAATCGGCAAGGCAGGCGTCGTCACTCGTGGGCGTCGCCGGTTTTCTTTGCGCCGGAGGCGTCGTCGCTGTCGTCGGTCTCGCCGGTGCGTTTGGCGCACGCCTTGAGGGTTTCGCGAATGTCGGCCGTCCGCTTTCGCACGAAGTCGCGGTACGCCTGGGCGGCCTTCTTGCGCCGGGCGGGGTCGTCGTCGGCAGCCTTCATCGCGGCGATCAGGATGGCGGCGTCATCCTCGAAGGTTCCCACCGCCGAGATGGTCTGCCGCAAGGCACCGCCGGCCCGGTCGTCCAGAGTCTCGCCCAGCTTGGCGAGATACGCTTTGCGGATGGCTTCGAGCATGCGAAGATACTGCATGTAGACGCTCATCGACCGGCGGTTCGGACCGAGCTTGCGGTTGAGCTCGGCGATCTTCGCGCGGGCATCGAGGGCAGCGGTAACTCCCTTGCCCAAGGCTTCGGCCGAGGCGCCCAACTCCCGGCAGACGGCCAACCATCGCAGCGGCGTGTCGGCTGTGCCTTTGACGGTGAGCTGGGAAATGTCGAACGAGTCGGGGATCAGCGCCAGGGCGTCCTGCCCCGCGCAGCGGCGGGTGAGATGAAACGTCGCCTGGCCGCTCGCTTCGGAGGGCTCGCCGGCCGGCGTCAGTTCGACGGCCTCCCGACCGGCCTGGATGTCCATGAGCTTGCTGAGCGTCATCGCGGGCGAGACGAACCGAGTGCGCTTGTCCAGCGTCAACTGCAGCGACCGCCCGCCATCGGCCCGGCCGGCGGCGAGCGTGGTCGTCGCCGGGGTGTCGTAGCGACCCATCAGGCCGGTGACTTTCCCCGTGGGTCGCACGAACAGCACCACGCGGATGCTCTTGCCGTCCCGTTTGAGCTTGCCCACCCACGTGCCGCGAAGGGCCCGGGCATCCTCGCCGCAGGCGGTGGACTGGTTGGCGTCGTCCCGGTCGGTCGGCTGGGTCGTGGGCAGCGGCGAGCGGGGCCTGGGGGCGGCGTCGGCCTCGGAGCGCAGGGCCGTGTTGCCCGCCGCGAAGGCGGTGAGCATCGCTAAGGCGATGATGGTGCAGGGGATTGTTCGCATCGGGGCCATGCTTCTGGTGGTTCCCTTTCCTCCGTTGGTGGAGAGTGTTCGTCGCCAGTATACCTCAGACGCCGCTGCCGCGTCGAAGGTTCCCGCGTTTCTATCGGCGGGTGGGCGCGTCGATCTTCGCCGGGAATCTCGCGTCGGTCCATCGCACCTGGCCGGGGAGCGGACGCGGAACCGGGGGCCATGACTCATATTTTCATATACGCACCCTTGTCGGCCCGGCCGTTCGCTGTCTAGAATTCAATATGCTCCGTGGCGCTGCGGGAACGGCGTCGCGCAAAGACGGCAGGTATGAGAGCTCGCTCACTCATTCCTTATCTGCCAGGCCGCCCGGCCGAGTTCCCTTATCTTTGTGCTCTCTGCACTGCCCCTGTGTTCGCAGCTCTGCCCCACCGTGCGCTGTGGCGGTGTGCGCCGCGGCGCGGACCCCGATGGGCTTTTGAAAGGAGAGGACAACATGAGACGCATTGTGATTGTGACCGCCGCAGCTGCCTTGATGATGCTGGCTGCCCCCGCCCTGGCAGCTCCCCAGAACGACACTTTCTGGGCATCACTGGGCGGTGATGAGGAGAACTGGAATGTGCTGAATGACGGTGGCGGCAGCGGGTTTGTTCTCGGGGCAGACGGGCCGTGGTTCGCCTACGACGACACCGCCGGCACCAATCTGGGCCAAACCGACCCTTGGGGGAATACCAACCCGGTCCCGGGCTGGTGGAACCAGTGGTACTACGACCACCCACTGGACTTCACCCGCTGGAAGGAGGTGCAGGTGAACTTCCGATATGGCCTGACAGATGCGGCCCAGAACGGGTTTGCCAGCATCATCATCAACTACACCACCTCCGATCGCCCCGACACAGGACCAGACGGTCAGCCACCCTTGCCCGGCCAAGAGGATGCGTTCATCGGTCGCGTGGAAATCGAAGCCCTCGACCTGCAAGCCAACACGGCCGATGTGTTCAACTTCGAGAACTCCTATGACCTTCGGGATTTCGGAGTCAACTTCAACCCGGAATGGGTCTCAATCGACATCGTGGGGTATAACATGCAGTTCTCCAGCCAGGAACAGCCCGGCTCGTTCATTCACGACTGTGTGCCCGAGCCGGCCACGATGGCCCTGCTGGCGATGGGCGGACTGGGGCTGCTCCTGCGGCGCAGACACTGAGGCAGAACGCCTGCATCACACCGTCGGCCTCGCCCGGTATGCATCGGGCGGGGCCGGCGTGTTGATTTGCTTCCTGCCGCGATTCCTATTTGCCCCCCTGGGCCTTGATTTCCTCGGGGGTGAGGCCTTCCTGCGTGGTGTTGCCGTTCTTCACGAGCTTCAGCGCGAAATCGTCCAGGTAGGCCTTGCCGTAATCGCAGTGGAACGTGATGTTCACGAACGGATCCCACTGTGGCGTTTCGAGTTCGACGGCGATCCGCTGCCAGCCGTCCTTGCCGGAGGTGGCGGTGTTGGTGCGGTGTTTCTTGAGCATCTTGCCGCTGTGCGGCGACCACTCGTAGTAGTCAGCGGTGATGTAGGCCGCCGGCTTGAGGTGGTCCCAATCGACCTCGGGCGGGAGCGGCTTGCCCTTCTTCTTGAGCTTCTCGCGTCGGCGGGCGTCTTTCGCCTTGGCCTTCTCGAGCTCCTCCGCCGTCCACGGTTCGACCTTCACGTAGGCTTCCAGCACGTACTTCGAGTTGCGGAAAAGCCCCACCTGCGGCAGGTTCGGCCATTGGCGTCCCTGAATGATGATGGACTTCTTCCCGGACCGGGCGTGTTTCTCGCTCACCGGCGGGTGATGGGAAGTCCACACGATCCCGCGGGCCGGCTCGGTCAGGGCGACAGGCTGATTCTCGAAGGTCTCGGTCTCGCCGATCTTCATGATCAGGCCCGACTGGTTTTGGCCGATCAGCTTGACATTGTCCCACACGTGCCTGGTCAGCTCCGGGGGAATTGCCATCAGTCGGTGATGGGCGGTGAACACCCCTCGGCCCTGCTCGTCGGTGGGGAGTTTGTCCGGGAACGGGATGTGGATGTGGAAGTCGTTGTGAGCATTGCACAGCCGCATGCGGACGTCCGGGCAGCCGTCCTCGCGCGTGCGGACCGGGCTCCAGCCGGTGCGCGGGTTGAGATAGGCGATGAACCCCCCGTCGCGCCAGGTGAACTTGTCACCGTCGGCGTCGCAGCGGTCCATGTTGATGAGATTGTTCGCCCAGCCGACGTAATCGGTCCGCCCGCCGCCGGGGCAGTACACCGTGCGGTCGTAGATCGCATCCTTCTTCCAGGGCGGGTAATTGCCCGGGCAGAACGCCCAGCCGCCGAAGGTTCGCTTCTTCGGTCGAGACGAGAACACCGCGCGATAGTGCCCGTCGACCCGGTAGCCGAACACCGGGTCCACCGAGAACGTGAAGCGGTTCACCACGTGGCGATCGTCGGTCTTCGTCGAGCGGACCAGCGTAAGTGTGCCGGCGTTGGCGTCGGTCTCCCACGTGTCGGTGTCGTTCACGTCCAGGTCGCCCTGCAGCGTGTAGTACACCTTCTTCTGGATGAACTGATTGGTCGAAATCATCGGGCCCATGAACGTGTCGAGATGGTATCGACCGGTGGGCATGTTCAGCTTGGTCCGGGCCGACTCGGGCGTGAACGCCAGCAGCTGGATGTCTCCGGTCCGCAGCAGCGCGACGTGCCTGTTGCCGTCCATCACCACGCGCCAGACTTTCTTGACGACCTTGCCGCCTTCATGGTGAAACCGGAACTGCCGCGTCTGGACGCGCCACTCGGGCGTGTAGTCCGCGAAACGCTGCTTGGGCTTGAGCTTCCTGACCAGCTCGTCCACCTCGTCGGCGGCGACGCCGGATACTCCGCCGGCCAGCACAGCCGACACGGCCAGGGCGGCCGACACAATTTTCCTGTATCGCGTCATGGAATCATCCTTCCGATTGGCAGTTCTCCCCGCCCACGTGAAACACGCCGTCGGCCAGGATGGGTCGGTACACGGGCTGCTAGAGGTACTTCTCCAGCAGGATCCCGTACTCCTCGCGGGCGGCGGGGTCGATCTTGTCTTTCGGCGTCCAGATCGCCATTTCCAGGGCGGCGTGTGCGGGGCTGGGCGTTTCGGCGATCGCGTCGAACCGTGAGATGGCCACCTTGATCAGCTCGATCGCGTTTTTCGTGGCGACCGTAAGGTTGCCGATGATCTCCTTGAGCAGCTCGTGCTTGTCCAGCTCCTCGGGGGCGGGCTTCCAGCAGTCGTAATCGCTCGGCAGTGCCACCAACGCGTAGGACAGCTCCGCCTCGCGTGCGAGCTTGGCCTCGGGCATGACCGTCATGCCGATCAAATCGCCGCCCCAGATGCGGTGCATCTCGCTCTCGGCCCGCGTCGAGAAGGCAGGACCTTCCATGCACACGTACGTCCCGGACGGGTGAACGTCGGTCTCGACGGCGTCGGCGCAGCTGAGAAGGTGCTGACGCAGCACCGGGCAGAACGGCGAGGCAAACTCCAGATGGACGGCTGCATATTTCTCGAAGAACGTGGGGCATCGGCGGGTGGTCTTGTCGATGACCTGATCGGCGATGACCAGGTCGCGGGGCTTGTACTCCTCCCGGAGCGACCCGACGGCGCCCGAGGCGATCACGTGCGTGCAGCCGGCCGCTTTGAGGGCGTAAATGTTCGCGCGGTAGGGCACCTGTGTGGGCGAGTAGACGTGCCCCTCGCCGTGACGGTTGAGCAGCACGATGTCCGTACCGTCCCAGCGGGTTTCAATCAACGGGCCCGATGGCTTGCCGAACGGCGTGTCCACCGTCACTTCCTTGCCCTTCGTCTGCCCGCAGAGGGCGTCTCCCAGTCCGCTTCCACCGATGATTCCAACTTTCACGTCCATACGAAACATCTCCTTTGCTTGATCATAGATCCATGAACCGCCGGCGGCGACTAGTCTTCCTTCAGCTCCGGGCTGACCAGTCGGCGGATGGCCTCATCCAGGCTCCGCAGCGCGACGGTGCGCATCACAGGTTTATCGAGCGTTCCGGTAACCTCAATTTCCGCGATCTGCTTGGCCAGCGGTTTGAGCAGCGTCTCCAGGTCCTGTCCGATCCCGGGCAGCTTGCCCACCGTGCGGGAGAGAAAGTGCAGCTTGATCTTCCCGGAATCCAGGTCCATCACGCCCGAGCCGACAATCGACAGGCTCGTGCCCGAGAGGTTCACCTCCCGCAGCACCAGGCGGTCACCGCGAAGGAAGTACTTCATGGTTCCCTCGTTGAACGCGCTTTCCCCGGGCAGTTGCAGCGTGACCACCTGCAGCAGTCCCAGCAGCAGCGGAATGCGATAGAGCTTGGCCTTGGCGATACGAAACTCCCCCGTCGCCCGGCGAGAGTCGGCCTTGCCGAAGGTCTCCTCCAGCGTCAGGTCGCCGCTGACGGTTCCGGGCATCTCGCGGACCTTGTTCGGGTCGCTCAGGCCGGCGCTTACGAGCTTCTCCAGCTCGACGCCCTGCATCGAAACACGGAAGGAGTAGCTGCCCTGCTCTCCCAGGCGAATCCGTGCCTTGCCGGCCAGCTTGCCCCCGTAGAAGCGGCCGGAAAGGTCCTTCACGAAGATGCCCGTTCCCTTGGCTGCCTTGACGAGTTTGCCGCGAAGCTCGGTGGCCTTTCGGCTGCCGATTGTCACCGCCGCCAGGTGCGCGTTGGCGTCGATCGCCAGGCCCTCCTCGCCGCTGCTGAGCTTGCCGTCGAGGTCGCCGCTGTAGCGCTGCGCCTGACCTTCCGTATCCACCGGCACGTCGAAAAAGCTCAGCCGTCCGTTTATGGCCCATTCGCCCAGGCGCGGTTTGGGGGCGTTGGCGTCCTCCCGGCCGCTCGGCTGAGTGGTGGGCTCGGGCGGGTGAATCCGCACGACGTGAAACCGCTTGAGACGTGCGGAGAACGTCCCGCCGGCCGAGAGCCTCGCCAGCAGCGGCGAGTCCTCCACCGGCAACAACTCAAGCAGCGAAGCGGTAAGCGGGATCGCGTTGGCGTCCACCGTCAGGTCGATCGTCTCGTGCCGCCCTTTCCGCGTCACGCTGCCGGCAATGGCCATGGTGGCGTTGGCGTCTCGCGCGGTGAGCTTCGGGATGGTGACCTTCTCCGGCGTCACGATCAGGCGTCCGGCGAGATTGTGGAACGGCAGCGGCAGGTCGCGCGGAGAAACCGACGCGTTACCCGTGGGGCGAACCTCGATACGATAGTCGATCGCCCGATCCATCTCGGGCATGTGCTGGCGCCAGTCGATCGTCAGGTCCGTGCTTCCGGTCGGCTTGAATGCCTCCCACCAGCCTGCCTGACCGGCGGCCCTGAAGGCCGACCGCAGATCCTCGTCGAACGCAACCCCCCTGGCGGCCATTCTCAGGTCCACCCCCATTTTCCCGTCGGTCTCGATCACCTGCCCCGAGAGCGTCACGTCCGTCTTGCCATGGCGGGCGGTAAGCTCCTTGACCACCAGCCGCCTTTGCGAGAGAGTGATCTCCGCCGTCCCGTCGCTCAGGCGGTAGGGGAAGCCTTCGTAGAGCACCGAAAGGTTTTCGAGGCTCGCCTGCACGTCGAGCGAGAGGGGCTTCTCGGCCGTCTGCCTCACGCGGGCGGTGAGCGTCTTGACCCGGCCGGCCAAGCCGAGCTCCCGAATCGCCCTGGCCGAGTTGGGATCCAGCGCGTCGGTGAGCTTCCTGTCAATCGGCACGTCGCCGGCCGAGATCGTCAGGTCGATGATCGGGCGGTTGCCGTCCGGCTGGAGCACGGTCCCGGCGATCCGAACCTTCGCCTTGCCGCTGAACCCGGTGAGGTCCTCGATGCTCGCCCGGTAGTTGCCGATCAGAATTCGCCCCGTCACGCGTTCGAGGCGATAGGGGAACTCCTCGTAGGCGATGCTCGCATTGCCGGCGGGGCGGATATCGACGACCACGTTCGGATCGTCGGCGTCGATGGTCTTGTTGACGTGGACGATCGCGTTGGCCTGGCCCTTGGGTCGATAGCTCGCCAGCACCTCCGCGAAGTTCGGGTCCAGTGCGTCTGTGAGCTTCTGGTCGAACGGGATGTCCCTGCCGCGAACGGTCACGTCCATGCCCAGCCCGTTGGGGTCGTGCGTGAACGTGCCCGCGATGGCTACGCTCGCCTGTTTGTGATGGGCGGCGAGCTCCATTCTGGTGACCCCCTTCTCGTTGAACCACAGCGTCCCGTTGACCCCCTCGACCGGGTACGGGAAATAACGGTACATGCCCGCCAGGTTGTTCGGGGAGGCCGTCCCGTCCAGGCGGATCGGGCCGTTGGCGTCTCTCTGCAGCGTCACGTCCAGGTCGAACGTGCCGGAGGGCTGGTAGGTCTCATGGAGGTGCTCGGCCAGCCACCTCAGCGGGCCCAGTTGCGCGTTGGCGTCCGGAACGGCCATGTCCGTCACAGCCATCTCGATGTGAAACGGACTGTTGGGCGAGAAGCCGGTGTAATGGCCGTCCATCGTCAGCGATCCGCCGCCCATCGCCGGGACGCGGCCGGTGATTCTCCGCAGGTCCACGCCGTTGGCGTCGAATCGGAGCATGCCCCGGACGTTTTCCACGCGCAGGTTTCCGCCCATCGGCCTCATCGAGACATCGGCCAGTTCCACCTCGAACACGCCGCGCTGCACGTCGAACGTACCGCCGGCGGGCAGCCTCAAGGCCCCGGTCACGTCGTACTGGTCCACCCACGCGCGATATTCCTTCGGCAAGGCAGCCATCACCTTCGGAATCGGCGTGAACATGTCCTTGACGAGGACCTCCCCCCGGCTGATGTCGATCACCAACCGACCGTGAGGCCGATCCGAACGCTCCTGCCCGGGCTCCTCGAAGAGCACCTCATACCCCACCCCGCCGCGCGGGTGCAGCGAGATGCTCAGGTCGTACTCGATCCCGATCTCGCGATTCTTGCCATTGACGGTGAACGTGCGCAGCTTGCTGTCCAGCAGGCGGATGTGCGGAAGACGCATGGGCACCGCGACCAGACGCTCCTCCTGCTGCTGGCGCCTCGCCTCGGCCGCCTCACCGAAGAGGCGCTTCGCGCTGTTTCCCCCGCCGCTGTAGTACTGCAGATTCACCGTCGGACTCGCGCAGACGATCTCGGTCACCTGCAGCCTGCCGCCCAGCAACGTATAGGGAACGTGGCGAAGATTGAGCTGCTCCGCCTGCAGGAAAGGCAACGGAGAATCATCCCCCGGAACGTGCAGCCGAACGCGACGAAGCTCGATCGGCCCGAACAGGTTGAACTCGGCGTCGTGGATCGTCACCTCGCCGCCGGTGAGTCGTTCGAGGTACTGCTCAGCCATCCGGCGGACCCGCTCGCCGTTGGTGATGTACCAGTAGCCGTAAAACGCCGCCAGAAGCATCGCCAGGACAATCAGCCCCACGCCGCGACGACGCGGAGACACAAACCGCCAGAATCGGCGGCGCCTGCGGAGGCCGTAATTGTCCAGGAAGTTGAAGAGCATGGAGGCTATCCGCCGTCTATTGTATCGCCTGGGGAGGGCTGGGTCGCGTCTTCTTCGTCGCTCGATCCGCCGTCGGAGTTCGCCCCGTCGGGGTTTTCTTTCGCCGTCGGCGTCGCCCGCTGGCGCAGGTGCAGGTCTTCGGCGGCGTCTTCGATCGCCTCAGCCAGCTTCAGGGGGGTGACTCCGTCCGGCCAGCGAAGCATCACGCCGCGCCGCTGGGGGCGACAGAACAACTGACGGGCCACAAGCCCCATGCGCATCGCCGTAACGCGGGGCGCCTCGGGCGGCAGCATCGCCGGATGGAACCGCTCCATCGTCTCCACCGCCCCGGAAAGCTCCCGCTCCACCAGCGGATAGTGCAGCGTCGCCCCGGCGAACACCCGCCCGCCTCGGAAGAAAAACGCCCGCGCTTCGCTGATTCGGCCGGTGGGTTGAACCAGGATGAACTCGAACTGCTCGATGGGCGCCACCTCGCGAAAGGCCGGCCCTTCCAGCTCGGAAAGTCGTTCGATCCGTCGCTTGATCGCCGAGGCCTTCTCGAACTCCAGGTCCGCCGACGCCGCCTTCATCGCCGCGCGCAACTCCTCACGCATAGGACCATGCTCACCGGCGGCAAACCGGGCCGCCCGCGCAACGACCCGTCGATACGCCTCGGCTGGGATGCTCCCGTCGCACGGACACAGGCATCGCCCCATCTGGGCGTACGCGCATCGCTGGCCGTTCGGGGCCGAGGCGAGATGACGCGGCTCCCGACAGAGATCGAACGCGTCTTCGATGCCCTGGATGAACCGCTCGGCGTCCTTCACCGTGGGCATGGGTCCGACCAACTGCCCCCCACCGCCGACCACCTCACGCGTGCGGCGGAAGAAAGGATACTCCTCGGACCCATCCACCTGCACGAACAGCGGCGGCTTCCACGCGACCATCTCCGGATATTCCCGCGGCCAGACGAGACGGGCGATCTCGAAATACGCCAGGTCCGTCTCGAAATGACTGGTCGCCAGGGTCCAGCGGATCCGTCGGGTAATGCCCTGCAGGTCGGGGATGACCGGGCCGCCTTCGTCCGATTCCGGGTCGCGCAGGCGGTTGCGGATCCGGGCGCGGAGATCGGCACCGGGCAGCAGAAGGATGGGCTGATCGTCCCCCGTCGAGAGCAGCGCCACACCGCGGCGCGGAGGAATAGCGCGCAGCTGTTGCTCGCCGATGTCACCGTCGGCGAGCAACTCGTCGTCGAACAGTGTGGTCCACTCGGCCAAGGCGTCCCCCGAACGGGTCACGGGTCGCAAAACGGGCTGGAAACGACGCGGCGGAACGCTACCCCAACCACAGGCCGGTAATGGTGCCTTCGTACACCAGCTTGCCATCCACGTACGCCTGTGTTGCACCGACGGCACGGCGAGGCCTCAACTCCACCATCGAGCCGATCATCAGAACGCGCATCCCGGGCTCGACGCTGCCGCGGAATTTCACGTCCTGCACGCCGCCGAAGCCCAGAAAGCCCTTCCCGGGCATCGCCTGCATCGCGTAATAGCTCACCAGCTGGGCGGCCGTCTCCATCATCAACACGCCCGGGAAGATCGGCCGACCCGGGATGTGCCCGCGCACCCAGAACTCGTCGTCCCGCACGTCGCGATATCCGGCAATTCTGCCGTTCTCGAAGTCGCACAGGTGAATTCCGTCCAACTGCTGGAACTCGTAGCGATGCGGATTCACCTGGTAGATGGCATCCTTGTCGATGGGGACCTTGGATGTGTCGATCAGCGACAGGTCAAACAGCGGGCTGCTGGGCATGGTCTGTGTTTCCCGTGGGCTGGGGCTTTCGATGATTCACGCGGGCCACGCCCGCGACAACGCGACACCCTAGCACCGCCAGGCGGAACGTGCAAGCACACGGTTGGCGATGTCGCGCTCCGTGCGCGACGCGCAAATCGCGACGCCGACGATTCCGCCCGCAACAGGTTGCGGGCCCTACGGCCGACCGACCTCCAACCAAGGGTGCCCGGCGTTGTGCAGCGAGCCTAAGCGAGCTGAGCAACCCGGTTGGTCCGAATCTCGCTGCTGGTAGTGGTCGGACATCGCGACAGCCGGGTTGCTCCGTTCCTCCCTCGCTGCGCTCGCTCCGACCGGCACAATCCCGGGCACCCAAAGTCTCGTTGAAGCCCCATGGTGAGCGCAGCGAACCGTGGGGTAAGCAGCGACCTGCGATCTCGCCCGCAACAAGTTGCGAGCCCTACGGCCTGACCGAGTAT
>CAZFPT010000062.1:0-16464 GCA_964521005.1 uncultured Planctomycetaceae bacterium
GCGAATAGGCCCAGTTGTAACTGGGTCTTTGCGTCGCATGGGCATCTTGCCCATGTTCTGTTTTGTTTTCGCCTTCGGCGAACACGGCCTGGAAGGCCGTGCGACAGTAAGCGTTGCATGGGCATCTTGCCCATGTTCTGTTCTGTCTTTGCGCGGACGTGGTGGCCGGCCGGTGAGAAGCTGAGGCAGTGCGGTTTTCTGAAGTGCTGGGACAAAGTGAGACGTCATGGGCAAATCACAGCCGAACCTGGTATTTCTGTTCTCGGATCAGCAGCGGTGGGACACCGTCAGCGGCCGCACCGGCGGGAGGTCCATTACGCCCAATCTCGACGCGCTGGCCGCCCGGGGCGTGCGATTCGACCGGGCGTTTTCCTGCCAACCCGTGTGCGGCCCGGCGCGGGCGTGCCTGCAGACCGGGCAATACGCCACGGAGGTCGGCTGTCATACCAACGGACGGGCGCTGCCCCCGGACGCCACGACCATCGCCCACCTGCTTCGTGATGCGGGCTACCAGGCAGCCTACGTGGGCAAGTGGCACCTCGCCAGCAATGACGGCGTCGAGGGCGAGGACTTCCGGACACGCCCCGTACCGCTCGATCGCCGCGGCGGCTGGGACGATTACTGGGTGGCTGCCGACGTGCTGGAGTTCACCTCCCACAGCTACGACGGCCACATGTTCGACGGTGACGGAAACCGGCGCGAGTTCCCCGAGGGGCGGTACCGGGTGGACGCCACCACCGATTTTGCCCTGGAGTTCCTCCGCGAGAAGCGAGACCCCGGTCGGCCGTTCGTGCTGATGATTTCGTGGATCGAGCCCCACCACCAGAACGACCACAACCGCTTCGAAGGCCCTCACGGCTCGGACGACCGTTTCGCGGAGTTCCCGCTGCCGGCCGACCTCGTCGAAGCCGACGCCGAGGGCGACTACCGCCAGAACTGGGCGGACTATCTGGGCTGTTGCGCGAGCCTGGACGAAAACGTCGGCCGAATCCGCGAGACGCTGGAGCAGTTGGGCATCGCCGAGGAGACGCTCCTGCTGTATACCTCCGATCATGGCTGCCACTTCCAGACGCGCAACGGCGAGTACAAACGCAGCTGTCACGACGCGTCGCTGCACATTCCGATGATCCTCTCGGGCCCGGGGTTCACCGGCGGGACCGAGCGCGAGCAGCTGGTGAGCCTGCTGGACGTCCCGCCGACGCTGCTGCAGGCGGCCGGCGTGACCCCGCCGCAGTCCATGCAAGGTCGACCGCTTCAGGCGCTGGGCGAGGGCGACGTCGACCAGTGGCGCGAGGAGGTATTCGTGCAGATCAGCGAATCGCAGATCGGCCGGGCCATCCGCACGGAGCGGTGGACGTACTCCGTGCAGGCCCCCGATTGCGAGCGGACCTTCCACGGCCAGCCGCCCTCGTCCGAGGTGTACGTCGAGGACCACCTTTACGACAACCACGCCGACCCGGCCCAGCGGAACAACCGCGTCGCCGATCCGTCGTTGTCGGACATTCGGGACGAACTTCGCGTGCGTCTGCTTCGTCGTATCAAGCAGGCCGAGAACGCAACCCCCGAGATTCGCCCGCATCGCGGTTCCTGAGCGGGTCGCGGCGCGATACACTGAACTGCGCAACGCCGGCCAGGAACGAGCCAACCAAACCCTTCACCCAAGAGGATCAGACGATGGCTGAGACACCCACACCTCCCGATGTCCCGTCGCGGAACGATTCGCCGCCTCCGCACCAGCCGCAACCTGTGATGACCGCCGCACCGGTGGCGAAGAAGCCCTCCGCGCTGAAACGCGTAGCCTTGAGCTTTCTCGCGCTGGTGTTCCTGATTTCGCTGGTGTTGAACGTCTACCTGGCCGTCTTCCTCGGGATGCAGTTGGCCGGCCCGCTTGAGAAACGGACGTACCTCGCCGGCGAGGGCGAGGACGTCGTGGCGATGTACACCGTCTCCGGCATGATCGACGACGAAGCCGCCTCGTGGTTCGAGACGTTCTACCAGGACGTGGTGAACGACGAGAAGGTCAAAGCCGTCCTGCTTCGGGTGAACTCTCCCGGCGGAGGCGTGGGCGCGTCCGACCGCATGTACGCCCGCGTGATGGACCTCAAGAAGGCCGGCAAGCCCGTGGTGGTCTCCATGGGTACCGTCGCTGCCAGCGGGGGCTATTACATCTCCGCGCCGGCCGACGCGATCTACGCCGAGCACACCACCACGACCGGGTCCATCGGTGTGATCGCCGGGTGGATGATCTTCTCGGGCACGCTGGAGAAGCTCGGGATCGAGCCGGTCGTAATGAAGAGCGACAACGCCCGCGCGTGGAAGGATCAGCTCTCGCCGCTGAACAAGCCGTCCGATCGTCAGCGCGAACACCTGCAGATGGTGCTCGACGACGTGCAGGACCGCTTCGAGAGCGTCGTCGAGGCAGGCCGGGGCGAGAAGATCAACAAGAAGACCCACACCTACCCGCTGGAGGTGACCCGCGACGGCAACGCCGTGACCATCCAATACACCGAGACCGAGCCCTACAACGGCAAGGTCTACATCGGCGAGAAGGCCCGCAAGATCGGCCTGGTCGACGAGATCGGCTACATCGACGCCGCCATCGACACCGCCCGCCAACTGGGCGGCGCGAAGAACGCGTCCGTCGTGGTCTACAAGAAACGCACGGGCCTGCTGGACCAGGTCATGGGCGGCCCTTCTGCCAGCGCCCAGGGGATGGGTCGCGAGATCCTCCAGGAGCTTCGGACGCCGAAGATTCAGCTGATCTGGCGGATGGACTAGCCCCGCGATGCGACGTCGGAGGTGTGCAGGTTGGTTGGGTGTTCTGCTGGCCGTGTCCGCCGTCACTGCCGCGCGGGGGGAATCTCCCTCGCCCGAGCGTGTGGACGCCGCTGCCGGGCGGGCCGTGGCGTTTCTCCGCAAGCAGCTGCATCCCGAGTCAGGCCGATGCGTGCATGAGTACGACGGCAACAACGTTCGTTTCGGCGGGCGGACCGGGCTGATCGCCTACACGCTCGCCTCGGCCGGGCTGGACCCCCGCAAAGACGCCCGTCTGCAGGCCGCCCTGCGTTGGCTGCAGGATGCGAAGCTCACCGGCACCTACGCGGTCGCCACCCGGGCGATGGCGCTGTCGGCGGTCCGCGAAACGCCCGAGCGCCTCTCCACGATGCGGGCCGACGCGAAATGGCTTGTCAACGCCGCCGGCAGCGACGGACGATATACCTACACGCCCATCGAGAAGACCTCCGAAACCTACGACAACTCCAATGCGCAGTTTGCCGCCCTGGCGCTGGACGCGCTGGCCCGTCGGGGGGTCGAGGTCCCGCCGGCCTACTGGCAGACGACTCGCCGCTGGTGGCGATCGCAGCAGCAGGTTGACGGCGGATGGGGATACCGCATTCCACGGGGCATGATGCGCGTGCGCAGCTACGGATCGATGTCGGCGGCCGGTCTGGCGACGCTGCTGACCTGCGACGCGCGCGTCGCCTCCGACGACGTGGTCCGCTGCCGGGCGTCCCGCGCGGGCGAGCCCGTGCGCGACGCGCTGGGTTGGCTGGCGAAGAACTACACCGTCCGCCGCAACCCGGGCAAGGGCGTGGAGTGGTACTACTATTGGCTGTTCAGCCTCCAGCGGGTGGGGCTCACCGGCGGACGCAAGCTCCTGGGCGGGCACGACTGGCAGGACGACGGCACGCGCGAGCTGCTGCGCCGCCAGCGGTCCGACGGCAGCTGGGGTCTGGGAACCCGCATCGAGGAGACGTGCTTCGCGCTGCTGTTCCTGGCGAAAGGACGTCGACCGATCGTGGTCAACAAGCTCGAATTCACCGGGCGGTGGAACACCCGCCCGCGCGACGCGGCGAATCTGACCGACTGGCTCTCCCGGAGATTCGAGACGCCGATGAACTGGCAGATCGTCAGCCTCGACGCCAACGATGCCGATTGGCGCAGCTCGCCGGTGCTGTATCTCTCCGGGGCAGGCCCGGTCGCCCTGGGCGACAAAGACATCGCCCGCCTGCGACGCTACGCCCTGCGCGGCGGGCTGATCCTCTCCGAGGCGGCGTGTAACAACGGCGATTTCACGCTCGACATGCAGAAATTCTACAGACGGATGTTCCCCGATCGGCCGCTGCGACGCATCGAGAAGGACAGCCTCCTGCGCACCATCCAGTACAAACTCCCGGAGTTCAGCGGGCTGGTGGTGCACAACGGCGTTCGGCCGTTGGCGGTGCACTGCCCCAGGCAGATCTCGCTGGACCTGCACCTTTCACGCGAGGATGAGGGGGCCCGCAGTTTCCAGATCCCCGCGAACGTCCTGCTGACCGCGACGGATCGCTCGCCTTCCGACGCCCCCCAGACGCGACCCTGGCCGGCGGAAATCGCGCTGGAAACGCCCCGCGCCACCCTGCGCGTCGCCACCGTCAAACACGCCGCCAACTGGAACCCCGAGCCGCTGGCAATGCGACGGCTGGCGAGCGAACTCGCCGGCAAACACCGCATCGCGATGAAGCTCAACGCCGGGGTGACCATCGAGAAGCTCACTCCCGCCGCCCACCCCATCGCCATGATGACCGGCACCGGCGCGATGAAGCTCTCTGCCGACCAGAAGGCCGCCATCAAGAAGTACGTTACCACCGGCGGCACGCTGGTCATTGACGCTGCCGGCGGGGACGATGCGTTCGCCCAGGCCGTCCGGAAGGAGATTCTTCCGCTGCTGCCCAGCGCGTGGCAGAGCACGCTCACCCTCGAGCACGATGTCTACGCCAAGGGCCCCGCTACCATCAAGCGGGTCCGCTACCGCCCGGATACCGCCCGCAAGCGCGGGGAGGATGCAACCAGACCCGCCGTGATCGGCGTGGAAACCGGCGGGAGGGTGGCGATCTTCTTCAGCCCGCACGACTGGACCGCCGCCATGCTCGGGGCGGGCAGCGCTGGGATCGACGGATACACGCCCGACTCGGCCCGGGCGATCCTCGCCAACATCCTCCACTACGCAGCCCAGGCGGAAATCGCCTCTGCCACCATCGAAGAGTGACCCGTCGCATGGGCCTGCGCGTCGCATGGGCTTCCAGCCCATGTTCTGTTCTGTTTCCGCCTTCAGGATGCGCCCGCAACAAGTTGCGAGCCCTACGGCGATCGAGCGACACGCGAATCGCGACAAGCGACACGCGGTGAAACGAAGTTGAAGCACCATCTTGAGCTCCGCCAAAGGTGGGGGTATCGACAAGCTCCAAATTCCAAATGACAAGTTCCAAGGAGTGCTTGTCCCGCATCGACCTGCCAACGCGCCCGCAACAAGTTGCGGGCCCTACGGCTGCGTGCTAAGATTCCTTCGATTGCTGAGGACTCAATCCGGAAAGAGGTGTGCGATGAAAACGGTTCACTGGGGTACGATCGGCTGCGGCGACGTGTGCGAGAAGAAGGCCGGCCCGGCGCTGTATGGCGTGGACGGGTCAGAGCTGATCGCCGTCATGCGGCGGACGCGGGAGAAGGCGGCGGACTTCGCCAGACGCCACAACGTCCCGCGATTCTACGACGATCAGGCAGCGCTGCTGGCCGATCCCGAAATCGACAGCGTTTACGTGGCCACCCCGAACGATACGCACCTCGAACCGGTATTGGACGCGGTGGCTGCGGGCAAGCACATCCTGGTCGAGAAGCCCATGGCCCGCAACACCGACGCCTGCCGGCAGATGATCGACGCGTGCAATTCAGCCGGCCTCGTGCTGGCGGTGGCATACTACCGGCGCTGCTACCCGACGATCCTGCGTGCGAAGGAACTCATCGACAGCGGCGACCTCGGCGCGGTGCGGACGCTGCGGATCAACGACGAATTCCCGCTCAGCCATCGGCTGGACCTGTTCCACTTCCTCTGCGGCGACGTGACGAGCGTGTGGGCGCGGACGGAGGAGTTGCCCGCCGGCCATCATGCCCCCACCGGCGCCATGCTCCACGTGACCGATGCCGACGGGGCCGAGGGAATCATGAGCATCGGGTGGGACGAGAAACTTGCCCCCGAGACCGTGGACATCGTCTGCGAGACGGGCGAGGTTCACATCACCGACCTCAAGAAGGGCACGCTGGAGGTGATCCGCGACGGCGAGACGACCCCGGAAGACCTCGGCCCGTTGCCGGCGACGCACTGGGGCCTGGTGGAAAACTTCGTGAAGCACATCAACGGACAGGCTCCGCTGGCGTGCGACGGGGTGGAAGGGCGGAAGTCCACCGTGATCCTCGACATCGTCAATCAGCTCGACGCGGACAGCGACCCGGTGACGCCGGATTACTCGTAGCGATCAGCGCGATACCGTTCGTCGCAGCAGCTCGAAGTTGCAGACGCGGACGGCCGGCAGTTGCGATGCGGGGTCGATCACGAGTTGGTTCGCCTGGTTGATCGAGAGCAGCAGGTGCGTGCCGCGAAGGTTGAGATCCTCCACGCCGACGTGGGCGAGCAACTCGCGGCCTTGCTGCATCACGCCGAAGTAGGTCGTCTCGTCGATGCGTCCGGAGCGGTAGGCGTTCAGGGCACTGATCCCGTCGTAGTAGTTCTCGTCCTTGACGGCCAGAAGCTCGTCGGGCCCGTTCCAGTAGCCCCAGAGAATCATGTAATCGTGATACCGTCGCAGGATCGGCTTTCCGTCGGGGGTTTGGATGCTCGCGTGCGACTCGAACCGCGAGGCGTCGAAGATGTTCTCGGCCAGTTGCGATCGCGTTCCGGTCATGTAGATCGCCCGGGGATACGTGACGGCCACGCCTGCGGCGTCCAGCTCCATGTTGAGCGAGACCTCTTCGAAGGGGCTGTTGTATCCGTGCTCGATGATGGCGCGTTCGTCGTCGCGGAAGGGGTCCATGTCGGGCATGAGCCCCACGCGCGAGACCTTCCAGACGAGGTGAATGTTGTCCTTGGTGATGGTCTCGTAGATTTGGTCGATCCCGCTGAGGCGGGTCCGGGGCGTGCGTCGCCACTGCTCGGGCAGGAAGTAGTCGAACAGGTCGGCGTCCTTTCCGACCACCCAAAGCCGTCCGCCGGTGCTCTCGATGCGCCCGTGCACGTACGAGACGCCGAAAATCTTCATCGGCTGAAGGTGGGGCGGGAACTCGCTTTCGGCGTGAAAACGGTAGGCCTGCTTGACGAGGTACTTCTGCCGCTTGTGGGCGCGGATTCTCCGCTCGTGCTCGGGAGTGCGTTCCAGCAGCTCGAAGTCGACCATCGCGTAGATCGGTTCACCGTCGCGATCGGTGGTCAGGCCGTCGCCATCGGGTCGGACGATGACGTGCTGGGGCTTGTTGTCGCGGACGGCCATCCCCTTGGCCGCCAACTCGCGGTTGCAGCGGTGTACCAGTCGGACCATCTCCTCGCGGGGCAACAGGCCCTGGGTCATCGCCTCGGCGGCGTCGATGCCCTTGACCCACTCGTAGATCACGGCGTAATTGCGGTTGGCGTCCAGTTCGATCTCGGTGTGCGATTCGAGCTTGGTTTCCAGCTTGTAGCTCTTGCGTCCGAGTTGCTTGGGGTCGATCCGTCGGCGGGGTACGTAGATCGCCAGCGGCCGATGGGTCAGGAACGACTCGGGCGACTCGTCCGTGCGGCGACGGAGTTCCTCGACCAGCGAGAACTCCTCGAAGGGGCTGTTGAACTCGGCGGTCTCCATGTCGCGGGCCTGTGTCTCGCCGGGAACGTCCTGGCCCATGCGGTTCCACTTGAGCACGATGTCGCGTTGCCTGCCGGCGACGGGCTTGGTGGTGATCCGGTACACCATGCTCGTGCCGCCCAGACGCCTGGAGTGGGTCCGGAACCAGGCGTCGTCCGTCCAGTAATTCGCCGGGTCCAACACGTCGGCAAGCGTCTCGCCATGGCGGGTGAGGTAGAGGTCGTCGCCGCCGGGCAGCCGGATGTGGCGGTATTCCACCTCCAGCACGCGAAGCGTGGAGCAGGGGACTGGCTGAGAAGCGGGTTCGGTCAAGGGGTGGTCCTCGGTCTGGTGGTACGCCCGGAATCGCATCGGTGGGCGGTGGGTTCGACTTTAGCCGAATCGCCCGGTCCGACTCAAGGCCGAGACGCGGCTGTGGTCACTCGCCTCGCGTCCTTTGTCCGCTCGGCCGTTGTCAGGGAGGTCTCTGTCCGGGAGGTAGACGTCTTGATAGTAAGGATATGGACGCGAAAGTTCTGTATTGTAGAACGAAAAGTTCTGCTTATGCTTGTCGATAGTAGAGAAAGCAGGTAGGATCGTCGCCATGGAAATGACGCGAGACGCCATCCTGCGGCTGCTTCAGGAACTCGACCAGTGGATGGAGCTGGAAGATTGCTCACCCGTGGACTGGGTGGTTTGCGGCGGTGCTGCGCTTGGGTTGCAGGAGCTTCAGGATCGGCCGACGCGCGACGTGGATGTGCTGGGTCAGTGGGACGAGGCGGTTTTGGACGTCACTGACATCGAGACCTTTCCGGATGAGATGGTCGCCAGCATCCAGCGGGTGGTGGACAACCACCCCGAGCTTGCGGGCATGGGACAGAACTGGATCAACCTCGGCCCGCGCGCCCTGGTGCAGGCCGGGCTGCCCGAGGGTTTCGCAGACCGGCTGCACGCCCTGCGGATCGGCAATCGGCTGACGCTGCACCTGCTGGGACGGCTGGACCTGATGGCGCTGAAGCTCTACGCGGCCGGGGATGAGCACGGGCCACGACAGGAGATTCACTTTGCGGACCTGAAAGGACTGGCCCCGACGTTCGAGGAACTCGACTGGGCCGTCGATTGGCTGCGCACCTTGCGGGACTTCGAAGAGAAGCGGCCCGCCGTGAAGTACGTGATCGAGAGGTTGGGCCATGAAGACCTCGCTTACTACGTTTGAGCATCGCATCCGCGATTGGCTGCTGGACCTGCTCCACCGCCAGTGGCGTGCGCTGGGCGTGCCGGCCAGCGTCGGGCAGCCGGCGCGCGCCGAGGAAGCCATCGACCCCGAAGCGCTGTTGTGGTGTTCGCTGGAGTTCTTCCCCACGCGGCCGCGCCTCAGGGAGCAGACGCTCGCCTGGTGGTCCGAGAACAGCCAGGCCTTGCTGGTCCCCCGCGGCCGCAAGTTTGCCGAGGCCGGGCCTGATCCACGGGCTTTGATCTGGCATGCACTCGACAAGCAATGGCGGAAGAACCCCAACCCGCCAAAAACTCCGTGCTACGGCCAGAAGTCCGTGGATGAGTTGAAGGCCTTCTGCGCTGACCTCGAACGCCAGGCCAGGGAGAAGACAGAGCTACGCCACCAGCCCGGCAAGGCCGAGAAGACCAACGCTGCGGTGATTCTCCGCGCCCGTGACCTGCTGGGTAACGATGCGCGACACTTCATCCTGGTGTATCTGCTGGCCAATCACGGCAGCGCGAAGCTCCGTTCGGTAGCGGCATGGTCCGGCCAGTCGTACCGCAACATCTCCAAGGTGGCCCAGCGATGGGAGGCCGCCGACGTACTCACGGTTGAGCATGGGTTCGCGCGCCTGAAGAACACGGCCGCGTGGGAATCGCTGCTTAATCTCCGCCCGCCCAGGATCGTGCTGCTGAACTGGCAGCGATTCTACGACGCCTGCATCGAGCTGTTGCGTGGATTGGAAAAGGCCCGCTCCAAATCGCTGCCGGCCGATGGCCCCGTTGTCGCAGGTCTGGTCCGTGAAGCTGCGGACGATGCAACGGGCAGCATCGAATCCGAGCCATCGACAGGCTCGGCCACTGTCGGTGACCTCAACTTGCTGCTCTCGAAGCTGTGATATGGTGCGAAGGGTGTTCTTCTCTCTGCAACGGTCGGCTGCTCGAGGGACGAGAAAGGCCTGATCCCGTGTGACGGGTTCCAGCGGGGGAGCGTTCCACATCGATCGGCCGGGCGGAAAGTGCTCTGTTTGTGGCAGCTGGTTGATTGACTGGCCTTCTGCTATGTGCGCACAGGAACGCCCGCGGGTGTGGGGAGGCCCGCGGGCGTCGGCCGTCCGTGGGGAGGACGGGTTCATCAGGGGAACTGCCAGGCCGGGTCAGAACTCGGCCAATTTCTTCTCGTCGTCCATCGGGAAGTTTTCCTCTGCCGAGGCGGGCTCGTTGGCCTGCGTCCTGGCGGGAGAGGTCTGCTTGGTCTGGGCGGGCTTGCGGGACTCGACCCGGTAGCCCTGCGAGGCCGGTCTGTGGGTGGCCGACCCTTCGTCGCAGACGCCGCCGACCATCGCCTGCAGTTCGCCCACGACGCCCTTGAGTTCCTCGGCCTGGGCGGAGAGTTCCTCGCTGGCGCTGGCGGACTCTTCGGCGTTCGCGGCGTTCTGCTGCGTGACGCTGTCGAGTTGCGTGACGGCCGTCGAGATCTGCTCGATACCCTGGGCCTGCTCGTTGCTGGCGGCGGAAATCTCGTGGACCAGGTCGTTGACTTTGGCGCTCTGGGTGGCAATCTCCTGCAGGACGGCCGCCGCGCGCTCGGTGATCTGCACGCCGTTGTCGGACTTCTTCACGGACGTTTCGATCATTTCGGCGGTGCTCTTGGCGGCCTCGGCGGATCGCATCGCCAGGTTGCGCACTTCCTCGGCGACCACGGCGAATCCCTTGCCCGCCTCACCGGCGCGGGCGGCTTCGACGGCGGCGTTCAGCGCCAGCAGGTTCGTCTGGAAGGCGATGTCGTCGATGGTCTTGATGATCTTGGCCGTCTCGTCGGAGGACTGCTTGATCTCCGCAATGGCGGTGGTCATCTCGTCCATCGCCTGCCTGCCCTGGTCGGCCGACTCGGTGGCCGATCCGGCCAGAGACTCTGCCTCGGAGGCGTTGGCGGCATTCTGCTTGGTCATCGAGGACATTTCTTCCACGCTTGCGGTGGTTTCCTCGATGCTGGCAGCCGCCTCGGAAGCCCCGTTGGCCAGAGACTGGCTGGCGGCGGAAACCTGCTCGCTGGCGGCGGCGGTCTGCTCGCTTCCGGCGTTGAGGCTGGCGATGATGCGACTGATGGGCTTGGTGATCCCGCGGGTGATGAAGAACGCCAGGCAGCAGCCTGCGATCACGGCGATCGCGGAAACCGTGATCGTCGTCATGTTCGCGGTGGCGATTGCGCCGTTCATCTTGTCCTTCTGCACGTCGCGGAGATTGGTGCAGCTGCTCACCAGTGTCCCGGCAAGACTGACCATGCCATCCAGCACGCCCTTGCGCTCGCGGTTGGCCGACGCCCAGTCGTTGACGGCATCGCCGTACTGCGTCGCCGAGGACTTGACCGTGGCGACCAGCGCCCGGTCGTCCGGATCGACCCTGCCGGCGAGCTGGTCACAGAGCTTGAGCATGTCAGCGAAGATCGCCTTGTTGGTTTCGAGGAATTTCTCGTCGTGCCTGTACATGTAGTCGCGTCGGGCCATCCCCGCCGATCCGCAGAACTTGATCAGCTCGTTGGCGGCGTCTGCCTGCCAGAGTTTCTCGGCGACGGCGGCGGCGTAGCGCTGCTTGCCGGCGACTTCCTGGTGGTGCTGGTCCTGCTGGAGCTTGTCGATGGCCTCAACGAGCTTCACCGCGACGGTCGTCATCCGCTCGGCGACCTCGTCGGAGGCCTCCTTGAGGTAGTCCTTGACCGACTGGCCATACTGGTTGTAGAGCGACTTGATCGTGTCGATCTGCTGTTTGTTCTCCTCGGAATCGAACGAGGCCTTGAGCTGGTCGGCCATCGCGAGGACCTCGGCGTTCTTGGCCTCCCACTTCTTGTAGGTGTCCTCGTCGTACTGGTTCATCAGCATGATGCGGTAGGACTTGACGTCGTAGATCTTCGTGAGCATGCCGTTGGCGAGCTTGGCCCGTTTCTCGGCGGTGTTGATGAACTGCGCCTGCTCCTTGACGAGGCGGTCATACTCTGCCTTCTGGTCGGCACGGAACGCCTCGCAGACCTCGACCAGCTTGCCGGCCGACGCCCCCATGGTCTCGGTGAGCCCCTCCATGCGTTCGCCGATGGCCACGACGGTCTTGAACTCGGCGAGATACTTGTCGCTGGCGTTTCGGAAGGCCTCGACCTGCTGCCGGTCGGCGGGGTCTTCCAGGATGCTCAGCAGCTCGGCGCTGACGGTATCCATCTGGCCGAACGTGTCGATGTTCTTCTCGGCGAACTTCTCCTCGCCGGTGGAGAGGTAGTCGCGTCGGGCAGCACCGGCCGTCCCGATCAACTGCATGAGGTCCGCGGCGTGGTCGGCCTTGGTGACGGAGGCCTCGGTCTTCTGCAGGCCGGAGTAGCCCAGAAACGCAACCACAACCGTCAACACGAGCACAATACCGAACCCCCCGGCAATCTTCGTTCCCAGCTTCATGTTCTTGAGCATCAGTGCATTCCTTTCCAGCAAATAGGCGTAACGACGGGAACTGTCCCCCCCGAATGGTGGACCTTTTCCCGAGACCGTAATACTCATCGGTGATCGGGCGGAGTGGCTGCATCCCCGTGATTTACGAAAGAGTGAGTACGAACTGTGTAGACAGTCTACACACTGACCGATTCAGCCGGTCTCAGACGGCGGCCGGGTCGAGGAGATTGCGCAGGTGCGAGGTGAGATTCACTCGCTTACCACACAAATTCAACTTTTTGCGGATGTTGGCGCGGTGCGTGTTCACGGTCGCCGGCGAGAGGTTCTCGGCCTGGGCGATCTCCTTGGCGGTCAGGCCGCGGCGAATGAGCGTGGCGATGCGCATCTCGGTGGCCGTCAGCGACGCCAGCTCGCTCGACGTGCCCTTGCGGTAGGGCTGGAGCACTCGGTGGAGGTCGTCGACGAATGCCCGGAAGTATTCCCGCTCGTTGGCGTTCAGCGAGCGTTCCAGGCGCGTCACCAGGGGCAGCAGCAGACGGTCGACGTCGAAGGCGATGCGGTCGGCCAACTCCTGCCGCTCGTGACGGATCTGATGGGTGAGTTCTTCGAGGGCAATGTTCTTGCGGCGCAGGGAGACGACACTTTCGCGCAGCTCGCGCTCGGCGTTTTTCAGGTCGGTGATGTCCACGATCGCCACAGCCACCTTGCCGCCCGGTTGGCCGGGGGTCAGCGGGGCGACCTGCACGTGCCCGTCGAAGAGCGTCCCGTCGGCCCGGCGCAGGCGGGCTTCGGTACTGCCTACCCCGCTATCCACCATCTGCCGATATACCGAACCGCCCACGCGGCGGAACTCGTCGCTGCTCTCGTACAGCAAGGCTGTGTCGCGTCCGAGAAGGTCGTCCCGGGGGTGACCCAGCAGGCGGCAGAGCGTTTCGTTGACCCAGAGAAACTGTCGATTCTGGAGAATGCCGAACCCCATCGGCGCCGCCCGAAGCATGTTCTGCAGCTTGGCCTCGGCCTGCCTCCGTTTGGTCGTCGCTCGCCGCTGGGCGGTGATGTCCACAAACGTAATGACGGCCGACGGTCTGTGCTCGCCCGGAACCCCGCCGGACAGGAGATTGACGTTCACCAGGGCCCAGCAGATCTCCCGCTCACCCGTGCGGATGCCGACGACCTCGTTGTGGATCGGTTGCCCGTTGCGCAGGGCGCGTCGGCTGGGCCAGTCGTCGGGCGGCAGGGGGGTGCCGTCTTCGTCGCAGAAGGTCAGGAGTCTGCCTTCGGCGGCGTTGGTGAACTCTTCCGGGGCAATGCCCACCATCTCGCAGGCGGCGCGGTTGACGTGGGCGATGGTCCCGTCGTGGCGGCGCACGATGACGCCGGCGGCAATCGCGTCGTAGGTGGCCTGGAGGTCGGCGGGAATGGCGCTGGGAGAGCCGATCGATGCATCGGCCGACGCCGAGGCGGACAGGCACAGCAGGAGAATCCCCCCCAGGCCGAGGAGTGTCGGCCCGACGATCCCACTGCCCCCAGCGGCGAGTAGGCAGAGCATATCCATTCGGTGTGGCTCGCGTGTATCGCTGCACTGTATCCGGGGGCAGATCGGGGCCCCGCGACCCGCGTTCCTATCGGAACGGGCTTGGCCGATCTACAGGATGTGCTGTAATTATTCGGGTTATTGGATGTATTGTCGGCGCACAGAAAGAGGCCCGCCTCGATGTGAGACGGGCCTCTGTGTTCAGCGCAGGATGCGGGAGCGAAACGAGTTAGCCTCGACCTCCGCCGCGACCACCTCGGCCGCCACTGCCTCCGCGACCGCCACCGCCGCCGCGACCTCCGCGACCACCGCCGCGACCGCCTCGGTCACCACCGCCGCGTCCGCCCCGGTCGCCGCCGCCTTTTTCCTTGGCTTTGGCGGCACCTTCCTGGGCTTTCTCGGCCAGTTCGTCCTCGATGCCTTCGTCTTCGAGGTACTGCTTGCGGGAGACCTTCACGCGGCCCATGTCGTCGATGTTGATGACCTTGACCTTCATCTTGTCGCCGACGTGGCAGATGTCCTCGGGGTCGTTCACATAGGCAGTGCTCAACTCGGAGACGTGGCAGAGGCCTTCCGTGCCGGGCAGGATCTCGATGAACGCACCGAAGTCGCGGATCGAGACGATCGTGCCGTCGTAGACCTTGTCCATCTCGGCCTCGGCGACGATGCCCTCGACGCGCTCCATGGCGGCCTGGGCACCTTCCGAGTCGGTCGACGCGATGTAAATTCTGCCGTCGTCTTCGATGTCGATCGTCGCGCCGGTTTCGTCCTGGATGGCGTTGATCGTCTTGCCGCCGGGCCCGATGACCTTGCCGATCTTCTTCGGGTCGATCTGGATCGTGAGCATGCGTGGGGCGTACTCGTTGAGTTCCTTGCGCGGCTCGGCGATGCCTTCCTTCATCTTCGCCAGGATGTGCTCGCGGGCCTGCTTGGCCTGGGCGAGCGTCTCCACGACGCGGTCCTGGGGAATTCCGCGGGCCTTCATGTCCAGCTGAATCGCCGTGATGCCGTTTCGGCTGCCGGCGACCTTGAAGTCCATGTCGCCATGGAAGTCTTCCTCGCCGACGATGTCGGTCAGCAGGACGTAGTTGTCCGGGGCGTCCTCGTCGTGCACCATGCCGATGCTGATGCCCGCCACGGGGGCGGTAATCGGAACGCCCGCGTCCATCATCGCCAGCGTCGCACCGCAGATGGTCGCCTGCGACGTCGAACCGTTCGAGCCCAGCAGTTCCGAGACCACCCGCACGGTGTACGGGAAGTCCTCCTCGGAGGGCATGACCGGGGCCAGGGCCTTCTCGGCGAGGAACCCGTGCCCGATGTCACGACGCGACGGGCCTCGGATGGGCTTGATCTGCCCGACACTGAAGGGCGGGAAGTTGTAATGCAGGTAGAAGCTCTTTTTGTACTCGTCGCGGATGCCGTCGATGATCGCCTGGTCACGCGGGCAGCCGAGCGTGGCCATCACCAGCGCCTGCGTCTCGCCGCGGTTGAACAGGGCCGATCCGTGCGTGCGGGGCAGAACGCCCACTTCCACGCCCAGCTCGCGAACCTCGTCCTTGGCGCGCCCGTCAGGACGCGTGCCCTCGCGGACGATCAGCTCGCGCTGGATCCGACCTTCGGTCTTGAACAGCGCCTCGTCCACCTGCCAGTGGGTGTAGGGGGGTTCGGCGTCTTCCGGGGCGTCCTCGGGGAAGTAGCAGGCCATCACCTCTTCCTTGATGGCGCCCAGGGCGTCGCCGCGATCGGTCTTGCCGGGGATCTGCTTGGCCTGGCGGATGCGGTCGCCCCACTTCTCGGAGATCTCCTGCTTGAGTTCGTCGGGGACGGGCGTGGGCTCGTAGGTGACCTCGGCTTTGCCGACCTTCTCGACCAGTTCGTCGATGAGGTCGATCACCGCGCGGCAGGTCTCGAAGCCGGTCTGGATCGCCTGGGCAACGATGTCTTCATCCATCTCGTTGCCGGCGAATTCGAGCATGTTCAACGCTTCCCGCGGGCCGGCGACGATGAGATCCATCTCGCCTTCCTCGATCTCGGGCAGCGTGGGGTTCACGATGCATTCGCCGTCCATGTATCCCACGCGGGCGGCGGCGATGGGGCCCTCGAACGGGGCCTTGCTCAGCGACAGGGCGGCCGATGCGCCGATCAACGCCAGGATGTCCGGCTCGTTCTCGCCGTCATAGCTGAGCGTGAGGCACTGCAGCTGCGTCTCGTCCATGAAGTCTTTGGGGAAGCACGGGCGGATCGGACGGTCGATCAGCCGCATCGTGATGACTTCCTTGGTGGTGGGGCGTCCTTCCCGCTTGAAGAACCCGCCGGGAATCTTACCGGCCGAGTACGACGCCTCACGGAAGTCCACAAACAGCGGGAAGAAGCTTGGTTCGCGTCTGGGTTTGTCGGTGAGGACGGTGGACAGCACGACGGTATCGCCGTAGCGTACCCACACGGCCCCGTGGGCCTGACGAGCAACCTTGCCCGTCTCGATCGACAGCATTCGTCCGCCGATCTCCTTCTCAACTTTCACTACTGACATGTCTTACCTTCTCTTTCCGGGCGGCCACGTGCCGCGCACTTACGCTTTATCCTTCTTGCTTCATTGATCTGTTTTCGTCTTCGGCGAAGCGCCCGCAACAAGTTGCGAGCCCTACCGATGCGCGTCGCA
>CAZFPT010000063.1:0-16405 GCA_964521005.1 uncultured Planctomycetaceae bacterium
GAGACGCCGGTGGCACCCGTTTCCCGTCGCATGGGCATCCTGCCCATGTTCTGTTCTGTTTTCGCCTTCGGAGTTGCGCCCGCAACAAGTTGCGGGCCCTACGGCTGGATACCCCCACCTGTCGCGGAGCTCCAGATGGGGCTTCAAGAGGACACGGCCTGGAAGGCCGTGCGACGCGTGAAGGCCTCGGCCACGGAGTAGTCTCGCCTCAGGGCGCAGCCTTCTTGGCTGGTCGGCCGGCGATGCTGTATTGGCCGACGGTTTGCCGTTCGGTCAAGGCGGGGCTCTGGGCGAGATGCTCCCGCCAGGCTTCGCGGAAGGTGCGATCGCCCTCGCTGAGGTCCACGACCACGAGCAGATCGCCCGGGGTTGATGCGACGAACTCGGCGTAGAGGGCGGCGTCGTCGGCGCTCAGGGCACGGGTGTCCCAGGCGTCGCCGGCAGGCAGCGAGCGGATCGGTCGATCGGTCAGGAAGTGCAGCATGGACACGTCGTCACCGCTGGCGAGAATCGCCAGGCCCGGGCGGTATTGCTTGCGCAGCAGGTCGGCGGTGGCCAGCAGGTCCTGGTGGTCGCCGTCGCGGATGGTTTCGTAGTAGCGGTCGGTGTGACTCAGCGGGGCGTAGTAGAGGGCGTTGCGGAGTGTGCGGGGCGCGTTGATCGCGATCCCGACACCGAGCGTGACGATGGCGGCAGTGGCGAGACCTCGCGGGCTGAGCGGTTTGCCCCGCGCGTGGCCGAGGCGGCTGATGGCGTCGGCCGAACCGAGCGCGACGAGCATCGCCACCATCGGCCAAACCTGCAGCAGGTACCGCGAGCGGGCCCCGATTTCGCCTCCGGCGAGGACCACCGCCAGGGCGTACAGCACGCTGGTGATCGCCAGGACCGTCTGCCCGCTGCCCACCGCCCGCCATGCCCCCCACAGCCAAAGGGCGATCAGGGCGACGCCGACGGGCGGGAACTCCTGGCCGCTGTAGAGTCGCGAAATCGAGCGGGGCAGTTCGCCCAGGCCCTGGGCGAGGTTGGCGGCGATTTTCCCCAGCCCGGCGAGTTGCTCCTGCGAGTGGGCCAGGTAGAGGGGCGTTTCGCCGCCCGCCTGGCTGCGGGCCAGCAGGAGCATCGCCCCCAGGACCGCGGCGCTGCTCAGGATGATGGTGGCGGCGATGGCCAATCGTGCCCGCCACCGCAGCGTGCCCGCCCGGTGGGCCAACACGCCCAGCGACAGCGCCCCCAGCAGCAGCACGCCCGGGGCGCGGATGAGGACCCCGGCGACGCACGCGCCGGCTACGGCGATCAGCCAGCGCCGTCGGCCGGTATCCAGCAGGCGCAGGCAGGCCCACACGCACAACCAGCTGCACGCGGCGAAGGGGAGGTCCGTGAGCACCATGTGTCCGGCGTGATACACCGGGTAGCTCAGCGCCACGGCCAGCAGGACGGCCGGCGCGATCGTTCGCCCGACCCGGGCGACCGAGATCCGCCAGACGATCGCAAGCATGGCCAGGCCGCTGAGGGCGATCAGGGCGTTGGCGGCGTAGAAGCTTTCGCCGAACAGGATTCTCAGCCCCGCCAGCAGGGCGGGCAGCCCGGGAGTGACGGTCGTGTTCGCCAGGCCGTTGAAGACGTAGCCGTCACCGGCGGCGATGGACCGGGCCAGTCCCAGGTAGAGGGCGCTGTCCGGCGACGGCCACCATTTGGCGGAGATCCCGACGATCTGGATGGCGGCGACCAGGGCGAGGATGATCCAGGTTGCCCGGGGCGACGCCAGCGGCTCGGTGCGGTCTCTCAGGTCGCCGAAGGTCATGGTGTCTCGCCCTCCCGAAGCGTGTCGGGCCGGCGGAACTCGATGATCTCGAAGAGCGTCGGGCCCAGACGGAAGGGCAGTTTTCGGCGTCGAAGCGGGGCAAAGTCGGCTGAGCGGATGTCCTCGATGAGGGCGGCGATGTTGGTGTGGTGGTATTCGCCCTTGCCGCCGAAGCCCGCGACGAATCGGCCGATCCTGTACAGCGCGTTCTCGCTGGGCCCGGAGACGATCAGTCGGCCGGCGGGCTTGAGAATGCGCGCGAAGCGGCGGGCCCAGTCGGCCGGCTCGTGAAGATGTTCCATGACGTCCGCAGCGATGACCACGTCCAGGGATTCGGCGGGCAGCTGGTCGATGTCGTCGATGAACGTCACGCCCAGTTGCCGCTGCTCGTCGAGCGTTCGCGCGTAGTGGGGGCGCAGGTCGGTGGCGCAGACATCCCCGGCGTGGCTGGCGAGTGTGGGCAGCAGCAGGCCGATCCCGCAGCCGAAATCGAGCACGGCGTGGGCGGGGGCGAGGTCGGCGAATTCGCTGATCACTTCCAGCCTTCGCCAGAACAGCCAGCGGATCAGCGGGTTCCAGTGCAGCCAGGTCGGGATGGCCATGTCGTCGGTGTCGTGGGTGGACAGCCCGGCGTGGGTCTGCTCGACGAGTCGGCGGATTTCCGCGCGCGAGAGTCGGATCATGGCGTGGGTCTCAGCGTTCGTCACGGTGGGTTCCTGGCCGGTCAACGCCGGACTCCCGCAGCTGACGGAGCTCCTTCTCCAGCAGCGCCACCGACTGGGCGAGCTTGCGCACGTCGTCGGCCCGGCTGGTGAGCACGGCGGTCAGGTGCAGGATGATCAGCGCCAGGAACGCGAAGCCCGAGAGCATCACGATGGTGAGGTAGTTGGTCTGCAGGAGTTCCTGGAGGGTGATGATCGCTCCGGGGAAGATCGCGAAAACGAGCATGACGGCCGACGCGAGCAGCCAGAGCATGGCGTATTCCTCGCGGAACTTTCGGCGGCGGATCAGCTCGATGACGGTGGCGACGACGATCAGGGCGACGACCATCGGCACGAGGCGTCGAACCAGGGGCATGGTCAGGGCGAGGGAGGTCATGCGTCCTGTTCTCCTTTCGGGGTGAGGTCTGCCGGCAGGCGGGCTTCCATGCAGTCGATCAGGACCGCAAGGCAGATACGGAAGGTGTGCATCACGCCGGCGGCTGAGGTGATGCTGCTTTCGTCGGTCATGCGCATCCGGGCGGGCACTTCGGTTACGCGGGCCCCGTGGCGGGCGGAGAGCACCAGCGCCTCGACGGTATCGCCGAGGTAGTTCTCCGGGTAGTAGCGGGCGAAGAAGTCGATCACCTCGCCAGAGACGGAACGGAACCCGCTGGTGGGGTCGGAGATGCGCTTGCCCGTCACCAGCCGCATCAGGCCTACCAGCAGTCGGCTGCCGATCCAGCGCAGGGGCGAGAAGCGGTACTGGCGTTTTCCGGTGAGTCGCGAACCGATGACGATCTCAGCCCGGCCCTCAAGCAGGGGCTGGATGAGCGATTCGATCTGGTTGGCGCGGTGCTGGCCGTCGCCGTCGAACTGGACGGCGATGTCGTAGCCTTCCTGGCGTGCGTAGAGGTAACCGGTCTGCATCGCCCCGCCCACACCGAGATTGATCGGCAGCGAGAGCACCTCCACGCCGCACTGGCGGGCGACGCTTGCGGTGGCGTCGGCCGACCCGTCGTCGACCACGACCACGTCCGCCCAGGGTGCCTGGGTGCGGAGGTCATCCAGGGCGACGCGGATGCGACGCTCTTCGTTGTAGGCAGGCACGATCACCAGCACCCGCGGGCGATCGCTCTGCCGCTGGTCAGGATCCATCCAACTCCCCGTTGCCGGTTCCGCCCGCGTCCGCCGCGGGTCTTGACAAGATGCTACCAAGACGGATCACGGCCGACAAGCACCGGAACGAACTCCAAACCACAGGTGCCCCGGTTTGTGCAGCGAGCCTGAGCGAGCTGAGCAACCGGGTTGCTGTGTTCCTCCTTCGCAAGCTCAGTCGAAACGCCACAAGCCCGGGCACCCTTGATGGGTTGATCGGCCGACGCCGCGAAGCACCGGCGTGCGGAGACGCCGGTGGCACCCGTTTCCCGTCGCATGGGCATCCTGCCCATGTTCTGTTTCCGCCTTCGACATCGCGCCCGCAACAAGTTGCGAGCCCTGCGGGTGGATACCCCCACCTGTCGCGGAGCTCCAGATGGGGCTTCAAGAGGACACGACGAAGCGGAGCGCGATCTGGTGATCGCGCCCGCAACAAGTTGGGGCCCTGCGGTATGGGCGTCAGAGATTCTGTCGCTGGCAGGCGGTCGCGGTGACCTGGTGCTCCTGGCCGTCGGCTTCGAACTTCAGGATGACGGTGGTGGACAGCGCCTTGGCCGAGTTCGGATCGGCGAGGATGGACGCTCCGAACCCGGTCACTTTGACGGTATCGTCGCTGCGTCCCAGGAGCGTTACCTCGTTGGCGTCGGAGGGGTTGTACTTCAGTGTCTTCTCGGCCGGGTCGAAGGTGTAGACCGCGCTGGTGAGTCCGCTGCCGTCGGCGGGGGAAGTAATGGTCAGCACGCAGGCGTTGGAAATGTCGTTGGGGTCCAGATCTGTGACGGTGACGTTGTCGGCAGTCCGCGCCTGACGCGAGATCATGTCGGTCACGGTCCGCGAGACCTGCATGGCCTCTGCGATTTTCCGGTTTTCGTCGTGGTTCATGAAGGTCACGTCGAACGCTGTGGCCAGGGCGGCCAGCAGAATGGCCATGATCGCCAGCCCGACAAGCAGTTCGGCGATCGTGAAGCCTGCCTGCCTGCCGGCAGGGCCGTGATGTCTGTTGTTGCGCGATCTCATGGGAGAATCCTTTCGGCCGCCCGGGTCGGAAGGGGCGCGTTGCCCGGGCGGGTTGGTCCGTTTCAGGTTCGGGTTTATTCTTCGCTGTAGGTTCCGGGGACCGGTTCGAGCGTGACCTCGTTGTTGAGTGTGAATCCGGGGGGCACGCTGCTGGAGCCGGACCGGCTGACGCCGAGCTCCGCTGAGCCGCGAACCTCCACCGAGAAATTCTCATTGAGTCCGATGATGCTTCCGTCCAGCCCGGGTCCGCCAGAGCTGTTTCCGCGGAACTCGATGTGGTCGGCGGCGATCGTTCCGGAGTAGGAGTCGCTGTTTCCGTGGAACTCGATGCCAAATCCCGGGGCGAGGATCGAGGTGCCGGTTTTGTCGACCAGTCCGGCAAACTGCGGGTCGTCCGAGTCCAGCGAGTCGATTCCGCCAACCGCGGCCTGGCCGTGGAATGCGATGCTCGAGTTCAGAGTCGTGTCGTCTCCATCGGTGTCTCCGTCGTCGGTGACGATCACGCCGTTGATGGTGACCTTGCTCTTGAATTTGATGTCATTGGGTGGCTTGATATAGACCACGCCGTTGATGATGGTGTCCTTGTTGAACTCGAAATCGGTTCCCCCTTCGATGACGATGTTCTCCAGAACCCACTGTCCGTCTTCGTTCAACTCGCCCACGGGGACTGACCTGGCGTTCTTGTTGGGCTGGGACGTTGTGCTGTCGATGATGGTCCAACTGGGAACCTGGTCGGTGAACTCGGTGATGTCGATCGTCGGGAAGGGGGGCTCGGGCACCTCATGAACGTAGTTTTCCATGATGGTGTTGGCATCGGTTTCTCCGTGAACAACCGTGCCGTTGCCCCCGCCGATGGTCACGATATCTTCCTTCTTGCCGCCGGTGACCATGAGTTCGCCTTGGACGGTGGCGCTTCCGCCGATCTTGATGGTGTCCTCGACCACCTGCATCGCGAGGATGTCTGCCGAGTTGGCGTCATCATTGTCGGACAGAATGGCGTTGGACCCGAAGAAGACCTTGCCTTTGGAGGCGACGGCGTAGTCGAAGATGGTCCTGCCCGTCCCGGCTGCGGCGTACTGGCGCGAAAGGTCGCGCGTGATGATGCCCGATCGGCCGGTCACTTTCAGCTGTACGCGGGCGACCGGTTCGCTGGCGAGCAGCTTGACGGTGGCCGAGAACGTCGCCCCATCCAGCGTGACAGCCGGGATGGTGATGGTGTCGCCGTTGTAGCTGACGGTCTGGTCGGTCCCCCATCCGTACTTTCCGTCCATCTCGTCGCCCAGGGCAGAGGACATGTTGGCGATGAGGTTTTCGGCGGTGGTGTTCTTTGGCAGGTCGAGGTTGCCCAGGAGATGTCCGAGATATCCCAGTCCGCTCTCAGCGGCCGATCGTGCCTCGGCGAGCTGGCGGAAGTTCTCCGCTTTCTGCATGTTCATGTCACTGGCATTGACGAGATAGACCGCCAGCGATCCCAGGACGCAGAGCACCAGGATCACCATGAGGTAGACGGTTCCTCGTTTGTGATTCGTATTGGAATGACTCATCGGGAATACCCTCCCGTGCGCCGGCCGACTCGCATCGGCATTGGTTGGCGCAACTGCACAGAAACAGAAAACACGGCGACGGACGCCGGTGGTCTGGCGTCCGGAAACAAGGTGACTCCGCGGTCGCCGGGGCGTTGGTTTGGCAGCGGAAGACTTCCGGAGCCTCCTCGTGCGAGGCCGGGTTACTTCGGCGCCTTGGTGACCAGCCAGCTGGTGGACAGCACGTTGGCGTCGTAGTGCTGGACGGTCACGCGGACGTAGCGGATGTCGGTCTCGGTGGCGCTGTCGCCCAATCCGTTTGGGTCTTTCCACTGGAGCGTGATGACCTGCTTCCAGTTGGACATGCCCGAAATGGAGGTGAGCGACGCGTCGACCGGTGGCGAATACTGGGCGGCCAGGTTCAGGTCGCACGGGTCGAGTCCCGCGCAGTACTCGCGGATTTCCTGGGCGAGGAAGGCGGCGTTGGTCAGTTCCTCGCCGGCGGCGTTGGTTTTCGTGCAGGACGCCGACGCCGTCAACAGCGCGGTGATCCCGATCGCCACGATCAGCGTGGCGATAGCGACCTCCAGCAGCGTGAATCCGCGCCGTGTTGTTTTTCTTGTTCTCGGTTTCATGGGTCCCTCCCGGGGTTGCGGTATGGCGTCCATGCCGGGTTGTCGGGTCAGCTGGTTTGGTGTCGGGTCGATCCGCGTCAACCCTCTTTGGCCATGTTGGAGATCTGGAAGATCGGCAGCATGACGGCCATCGCGATAAAGCCGACGACGGCACCCATGAAGACGATCATCAACGGTTCGATCATGCTCGTGACGGCCTTGATGGTGGCCTTCAGTTCGTCCTGGTAGTAGTCCGAGACGTCGCCGAGGACTTCTCCGAGGTTGCCGGACTCCTCGCCGGCGGCGATCATCTGCACGACGTTGGGAGGCAGGAGCGTCTGCCCCGAGAGGGGGTCGACGATCTTGCTGCCCTGTTTGACCCCGTCGTGCACGCGCAGCCACATGTTCTCGTAGAGTCGGTTTCCGCTGACGTCGGCGGTGATCCTGAGCGTGTCGAGCATCGGCACGCCCGCCTGGATCAGCTCGCCCATGGTGTTGAGCCCGCGCGAGATGTACAGCGCGCGGAACATGTTCTTCATCAGCGGGATCTTCAGCTTGAAGGCGTCCATCATGACGGCGCCTTTCTCCGTCTTCTTGACCAGCACCGTCAGCGTTCCACCGACCAGGATCAACCCGCCGACCAGGATCGGCCAATCGTTGCGCAGGAAGTCGGAGGTCGCCATCAGCGCCACCGTCGGGGCGGGCAGGAGGTGCTCCTTGCCGGCAAAGAGGCCGGTGAATTTCGGCAGCACCCAGGCGAGCATGAACACGACGGTCGAGATCGCCAGGGTGAAGATGATCATCGGATAGCACATCGCCCCGATCACCATTCGCCGCGTTTCCATCTGCTGGGTGAGGTAGGCCTGGATGCGTTTGAGCATGTGCCCGAGGTTGCCCGAGAGTTCCGAGGCCCGGACCATGTTGATGTACATTGTGGGGAAGACTCTGGTGTGCTTGGCCAGGGCGTCGGAGAAGGTCTCGCCGCTTTCCACGTCGTCTTTGATTTCGTAGAGCACGCCCTGGAACTTCTTGTTCTCGACCTGGTCGGCGATGGACCCGATGGCCGAGCGGATGTTGATGCCCGCCCCGATCATCACCGTCAGCTGGGACGTGAAGGTCAGGATGTCCTTCAGCCCTGGCCCGAAGTCCACGGAGATGTTGTTGAGCTTCTCGATGAGGCCCTGTTTTGCCGGGGCCACGTCCAGAACGGTTCCGCCTTTGTTGCGGGCCTTGGAGGTCGCCTCGGCGAGGTTGCTCGCCGAGAGCTTTCCGGTGGTGTTCTTGCCGTTGGCGGCGCGGATGGTGTATTGGAATTCAGCCATGGCTGGACCTCTTACTCAACGTTGAGCACCTGTTTGAGATGCCCGGGCTGGTTGGACTGCGCCAGCGCCTGGTCGATATTGATCTTCCCGCTGAGGACCAGTTCCTTGATCGAGTCGTTGAGCGTACACATGCCCACCGACCGACTGGTCTCGATGATGTTGGGAATTTCGTGGATGCGGTTCTCGCGGACACAGTTCCGGACGGCCGACGAGCAGAGCATGACCTCGCAGGCGGGGACCATGCCCCGACGGTCGATGCGTTTGAACAGCACCTGCGAGATGACCGCCTGCAGGGTGTTGGAGAGCATCGCGCGGATCTGGTTCTGCTGACCGGCGGGATAGATGTCGATGATTCGCTCGATCGTCTGGGCGGCCGACTGGGTGTGCAGCGTCGAGAGCACCAGGTGGCCGGTCTCGGCGGCACTGATGGCTGCCGAGGTGGTATCGAGGTCTCGCATTTCGCCGACCAGGATGATGTCCGGGTCCTGCCGCAGGGCGTGCTTGAGCCCGCTGGCGAAGGTGGGCACGTCGCTTCCCAGTTCCCGCTGCTCGATGACGCACTTGTCGGAGACCAGTTCGTATTCCACGGGGTCTTCGAGCGTCAGCACGTGGCGCTGGAAGCGGTGGTTCATCTCGTTGATCATCGACGCCAGCGTGGTGCTCTTGCCCGAGCCGGTCTGCCCGGTGACGATTACCAACCCGCGCGGCAGCGACACCAGCTGCGCGATGGCCGGGGGGAGGTTGAGCGTCTGGAGTTTCGGTACGTCGGTGGTGATGGAACGAAACGCGATCGCCACCGTGTTTCGCTGCCAGTGGGCGTTCACACGGAAGCGCCCGACGTTCGGCACCTGGGTGGAGAAGTCCAGGTCGCGCTGCTCCTTGAACGTCTGGAAGCGCTTCTCGCCGACCATGTCCAGCACGAACTCCTCGGCCTTGTCGGGCGGAATCACCGGCGCGCCCTCGACCGGTTCGAGCACCGTGTGCAGGCGAAACAGCGGGGGCATGCCCGCCACGACGTGTACGTCGGAAACGCCGCTCTCGATGGCCTTGGTCAGCAGTTTGTCCAGAAACGCGCTCATGCTTTGCTCCCGTGCTTACGCCTCCGCAACGCGGAGAACTTCCTCTACCGTGGTGTGTCCTTCCATCGCCTTGATCATCCCGTCCTGCCGGAGCGACGTCATCCCGCTCTCGCGGGCGGCCTTCTTCAGCTCGGTCAGGTCCGGGTTGCCCGCGATGATCCCGCGCATGTTCTCGTCAATAATCAGCAGCTCGTGGATGCCCATCCGCCCCTTGTAGCCGGTGTCGCGGCACTTATCGCAGCCGGCACCGTGGTAGAGCTCATCGGCCGAGAGACCGCAGGCTTCCAGGGCGGCCGACCACTTTTTGGGGACGTCCTTGATGGCTTCCTTGCAGTTCGGACAGATTCGCCGAATCAGGCGCTGGGCGAGGATGCCATTGACCGCCGCGGAGATCAGGAACGGCTCGACGCCGATGTTGATCATTCGTGTCACGCTGGAGGGCGCGTCGTTGGTGTGCAGCGTGGAGAGCACCATGTGGCCGGTCAGGGCAGCCTGGATCGCGATGCGCCCGGTCTCCTCGTCGCGAATCTCGCCAACCATGATGACGTCCGGGTCCTGACGCAGCAGAGACCGCAATGCCGCGGCGAAGCTCATCCCGATGCTGTCGTGCACCTGGATCTGGTTGGCGTAGCCCACCTCGTATTCCACCGGGTCCTCGACCGTCGAGATGTTCAGCACGGCAGAGTCCATGATCGCCAGACCCGAGTACAGCGTGGTGCTCTTGCCCGAACCGGTCGGGCCGGTGACCACCACCACGCCATGAGGCTGAAGGATCTGCTCGCGGAAGCCCTCCAGCACCTCGCGACGCATGCCCAGGTTCTCCAGGCCGACGCTGATGGACCGCTGGTCCAGAATCCGGATGACGCACTTTTCGCCCTGCGTGGTCGGAAGCGTGCTGACGCGGAGGTCCACGGTGCGCCCGTGGACGGTGGCGCGGATCTTGCCGTCCTGCGGCAGGCGGCGCTCGGCGATGTCCAGGTTCGCCATGATCTTCAGCCGCGAGATGATCGCCGCGTGCATCTGCAGCGGCGGGGCGTGCTGCTCGAAGAGGATCCCGTCGATCCGGCAGCGGACGCGGAGCTTGTTCTCGCAGGGCTCGATGTGGATGTCGCTGACCTCGTCCTTGACGGCAGAGGAGATCATGAAGTTCACGTACCGGATGACGGGGCTTTCCCCGGCGATCTTCTCCAGGTCGGCGACTTCCTCTTCCTTCTCGTCGACGACTTCGACCGAGTCCTCGGAGATGTCCTTGATGAAGTCGTCCACCTGATCCGACGGCGAGACGGCCATCTCTTCGCAGATCACGGCGATGTCCATCGGCGGGACCACGATCAGTTCCAGGGGCTTGCGGATCTGGCGTCCGACGTTCTCCACCAGGAAGATGTCGGCAGGGTCCGAGACGCCCAGGACGATGCCCTTCTCGCCGCGACGGACGGGAATAACGTTCTTCTCCCGAACGAACTGCATGGGAATCAGGGCGAACACGTCCGGGTCGACGTCGTCGGGCCCGAGTCGCTGGAAGGGCAGGTCGAAGAACGTCGCGGTCGCCCCGAGGGCGGCCAACTCGTCGATCGCGCCGCCTTCGACCAGCGCCTGAAGGACGCTGAGATGGGGCTTGCTCTTCTGCAGGGCGATGGCGCTTTCGAGCTGCTGCGGCGTGATGCTCCCCGCCTCGATGAGAACGCGCTCGGGCCCGCGCAGCGCGGAGTGCCCCTGTTGCTCGGGGCACCACAGGTCGGCGAACTGGGTGCGGCCCGGCCTGGCCGATCCGTCTGCCGGTCGGGGCTGGGGCTGCTCTGTGTTGGCTTTGGCGGAAGATTTCGCCACGCCAGGTTCCTTCCTTCCCATCTCCCCCGGTGGGGGGAGCCAATGTCTATTCCTTGATGTACAGCACGTGCTGCTGGTCGCGCCACTGCAGCACGACGTGGGTGGGTTCGATGCTCGTGATGGTCCACCCGACGACCGTGTCGCCCTTGCGGAGCAGTTCATTTCCGATCATCGCGATCTGCCCGCCCCGTCCCGAGAGGATCGACTGGAGCTTGAGTTCCTTGACGGCTGAGAGTGCGGCGACCTTGGCGGTGTCCGTCTTGGGGGCGACCGTCCTGGGGACAATCTCCTCGGGTTCCTCGGGCTTGATGTCCTGTACGACGAACGGGTCGCCGCTGAGCTCATTGCGGGCGATCTGCCGTTGCTTCGAGTCGAAGTAGAACGACTTGATGATGTTCTTGGCCTTGGTGGTCTGCTCCTGCGGGCCGCCGAATTTCTCCAGCGCACTGCTGACGCGGAGCTCCTGGGGGGTCAGGGCGCCGACGTCCTTTTCCGGTCCGCCGCGAAGGCTGAGCAGATACACCGTCGCCAGACCGGCGGCAAAGAGGCCCGCGAGAATCAGGTTTGCCCCGTGCTTGCGGGCGAGCTTGATGTACTGGTCCAGCGGCCCGGGTGGTGATGGCGGCGTTGCTGCCCGGTCCGCCTGGTCGGCGGACGGCGCGAACGGATCGCCCTGGTTGTCGTCGAGTTCGGTCATCATGCTATCTCGCCTTCTCGAAGAATACGGTCATGGTGAACTTGGCCGTGACGACCGGGTTGTCCGAGTCGTTGCCGCGGACGCGGCTGATCGTCATGTCCAGGATCCGTGTGATCCGGGGCTGGTTCTCCAGGTCCTGCAGGAACGCGTACAGGCCCATGAAGCTGCCCTTCAGTTGCACCGCGATCAGCTGCTCGGAGTACTTGCCCTTCCCGCCGAAGGTGTTGCCCTCGTTGGGAGAGGGTTTGATGCTGGTGGCCTGCATGTTGTTCGCCTGGGCCAGCGTCCAGATCTCGCGGAGGACCTTCTCGATTTCCTTCTCGTGAGGCAGCTTCGAGCGGAAATACCCGATCGCCTCTTCCAGGTCGTTGATCTCGCCTTTCAGGTCGCCCAGGGTGGCTGTGGCGCGGTTCAACTGGCGCAGCTTGGCCCGCTTGGCCTCGATCTGCCGGGCCGCCTCGACGTTGTGCGCGTCGCGCGGCTTGAACACGAACCACCACGCGCTGACCGGAATCGCCATCAGCAGCACGATGAATACCATTTCGCGGAGTCCGAATTTCATTATTCCAGGCCTCCTGTCATATCGCCCCGGGCGACCTGCTCAGCCGTCTCGGCGGGGACGACTTCTTCCATGGCTTCCATCGCGTCGCTGCCCGGGTAGGTCCGCAGAAGCAACACGAACGAACGGACCACCTCATCTTCGCTCTTCTGCTCTCGGCTGTGACCGAGCTCCACCGATTCCACCAGCGGGTTCAGTCGCAACCGGGCAATGAACCGCGCCACTTCCATGTCCGTGAATGCCCCGCCGCTGATGACGATGCTCACCGAACTGACCGGGCTGGTGGGGCTGAAGCTCTTCTGGTGCATCGCCCGCGCCTTGACCCGCCGGGGCGGGGCGGATCGCCCGACGTCCACAGCCGTCTCGAGGCGGAGCGTGTTGATCCACACGCCCTCGGGACGCGCGTTGGTGATGAACCCCAGCAGGTAGCTGCGGGGGACGCGCTCCATCAGGGCGGCCGTGCTGGATGCTTTGTCCAGCAGCACGCTGCGCTGCGATTCGAGCGTCTGGAGCTGATTGATCAGCTGGGCGGCCCGGTTGAACTCGGAGTCCACCTGCTGGCGAACCTCGCGAGTGTGCTCGGTGGACTGTTCCGAGACGAGGGCGGCCCCCATCACCCCGGCCATCACCACCGCGAACAGCGCGATGCACAGCACGTTGGCACGCTGCTGGGCGCGTCGCTTGCGGTAGTCTTCGGGAAGTAGATTGACAATTGGCATGGTGTTCCTCGCTTGCTACGCCACGACCACCTGGGCACCGAGACTCAAACCGACCGCCACCGCCAGTCGGGGCTCGGGCGGGGTCTGGACCTCGCTGTCGCGATGGATCTGCAAAAGCGGATCGCCGATCTGGGCCGGCAGGTTCATGCGTCGGGCAATGCTCTGGCAGAGCGTGCGGTCGTAGGCCTGGCCTCCCAGGAACACCGCCCGCTCGACGCTCTCGTTCTTGAAGACCGACTCGCAGTACCGAAGGCACTGGGTCAGCTCGCTGGACAACGCCGAGATCGGCCCGGCCAGCATCTGTTCCGTTTCGGCGTCGCTGGCAGGCGAACTGCCCGCACGCAAGGCCGCCAGACGCATCTCCCACGCCTGTCCGGGTGAGATATTCTTGGCGGCCGCCACCGCCTCCACCAACTGACGCCCGCCGGTGGGCAGGTTGCGGATGAAAAAGACCTTCGTACCCCGCGCCAGGACCACCTGCGTGGTGTCCTCGCCGATGTCCACGAACAGCACGGTCTGCCCGCCGCCCTCGCCCTCGAACAGGCGGGCGAAACATTCCACGATCGCCAGCGGCTCGACGTCCACGCCGACCGGCTCGAGCTTGGCCTTGCGGACCACCGAGAGATACTCGTGTACCGTCGCCTCCGAGGCGGCTACGACGATCACTTCCTGCTTGGCTTCGCCGGCTTCGTACACTTCCTCGGCGAGGATGTGGCGGACGATGGCGCTGTCGATGGCGAAGGGAACCTGGTCGGCGATCTCGGCGCGGATCGCGCCGTCCATGTCGGCTGTGGCGGATTTGGGAAGGCGGATCGGCTGGACGAACGTCTCGCCGGCCGGCAGGGAGAGAATGCAGTCGGTCCCGGTGAATCCCTGGGTGGTAACCAGGTCGCGGAGCGTTTCGGAGAGGAAGCGGCGGCGCATGGCCGGCTTGTGTCGGCAGGGAGCGGGCACGTCGGCGACGGCCGTCGCGACCAGATCGTACCCGGCGGGCTCGGATGGGCGGACCTGGGCCAGCTTCACCGAGCTGCTGCCGAAATCCACGCCGATGGGGAGCGCGTCGGGGTTCTTTGGCTTGTCGGGCATGGTGGCGTTCCTGTCGATTCCCGGGGCAGGGATTGACCTCTCCGTTTGGCGTCCTGCAAGGCGGGGCTGGTACCGGCGGGACGGCGATTCGCCACTCCCTGGCGAGATCCAACCGACCCTGCAGCCTCGCTGTCGCGGCGCGTCTCCTCCGTTACGACACACCTTCTCCATCTTGTAAAATACGTTACAGTCCGGCCCGCAGCCACGCGGGCTCCTGCCCGCCGACCCGGTCTCTGCACTGTGTATCGGGAGATCAGGCCGGGGGGTTAACTAAGCGATTCGCCGGGTTTCCGCCCGTCGATCGCCGCAGCCTCCTCCAGCAGATCGGCGAAAACCGCGTTGCAGATAAACAACGCCTCATCGTTGAGTTGGACGTGAGACGCAGAAATGGAGACCAACCCCTGTTTTGCGCAGGCGCGGAATGTTTTCGGGAAAATCGCCACCGGATCCACCCCGAAACGCCTCACAAACGCCCGGCGGTCCACGCCATCGGTCAGCCTCAGACCCAGCAGAAGCGTCTCGGCCAGGCGTTTTGCCCCCCGCAGCGACTCGGATTCTGCCGTGGCGGCCCGCTGCGATCCCATCCGCCGGACGTACTCCTCCAGTGAGCGGGAATTCACACGACGCTCACCGGCGGTGTAGCTGGCAGCCGCCGGCCCGACGCCCAGGTACGGCTCGTTCCGCCAGTACACGATGTTGTGGCGACACGCAAAGCCGTCGCGCGCGAAGTTCGAGATCTCATACTGCCGCAAGCCCGCCGCCCGGAGCGTTTCCCGCGCCTGGTGATACAGCTCGGCCTGCAGGTCGTCGTCCATCTCCGCGAGCTCACCGGCAGACCGTCGCGAGGCGAACCTCGTTCCCTCCTCGAAACTCAGGGCGTAACAGCTGACGTGGTCCACCCCCAGCTCGACGGCCTGCAGGAGGCTGGCCCGCCAACTCCGCGGCGATTGGCCCGGCAGGGCGTACATGAGGTCCACGCCGATATTCGTAAACCCGGCCCGGCGCAGATTGTCCACCGCCAGACGGGCTTGCCGCGGGGTGTGGATGCGCTCGAGCGTCGCCAGTTCGCCGGCGTTGAAGCTCTGGACGCCCAGGCTCACGCGGTTCACGCCGGCTTCGAGCAGGCGGACGATCGTCGCCTCATCCAGGGTTCCGGGGTTTGCCTCGACGCTGAACTCCGTCTCCGGGTCGGCCAGTTCCGCCAGGTCGCCCAGCAACTCCCCCAGCAGCGCGCCCGGCAGGGCGGTGGGCGTCCCGCCGCCGACGAAGATACTCGCCGGCGGGTCGGTCAGCAGATGAGCGTTGGCGGCAAGCTCATCGCGGGTGGCTGATGTCACGCGGCGGGCCAACTCCTCGTCGACAGGCACCGAGCAGAAGTCGCAGTACGCGCACTTCGCCCGGCAGAAGGGCACGTGGACGTACAGCGCCGCAGCGCGGGCTGCCTCAAGTTCGTCGTGATTTTGCTTGCAGCACATACTCAGGATTCTAGAATAGCTCCGGACCGGCCTGAGCGGGACACCCGCGTGGTGAACCCCGGGCTGGGGTTTGTTCGGCCCCTCGGGGCGTATTCAGGCAGGAATCGGATTATGAACGCAAAACTGGTGATGTTCAAGGCGAACGGTCAGCGCAAGGATTTCTCGGTGAAAACGCCGAAGACGATCATCGGCCGCGGCGAGGATTGTGACCTCCGCGTGCCGATCATGAGCGTTTCGCGGCACCATACGCAGATTGCTGCCGAGGACGGAAACCTCGTGGTCAAGGACCTCGGCTCGTCCAACGGGACGTACGTCAACAACGAGCGGGTCAATGAGCAGATCCTCCAGGCGGGCGATCGCCTGGTGATCGGGCCGATCGTGTTCACCGTGCAGATCGACGGCCAGCCTGAAGAGGTCAAACCCGTCAAAACCCGCGGGCAGCGACTCGCCGAGGCCGGCGAGCCCGGAATGGACGAAGTCGTGGACCTCGAAGCCGACGTCACCGCCCAGGACAGCGGCGAGGAAGACGTCATGGACGACGAGGACATCGACCCGATCTCTGCCCTCGAAGCCCTGGCGGCAGAGCAGGAGAGAGACCAGAAGTAATCCCCCCGCCTCAGAAAACAATCCCCCGGCCCGGTGAGCTCACGCTTGCCGGGCCGGTTTTGTCTCAGCAGGACGGGCGTCGCACCATTACCCCCACGGTTCGCGGAGCTCACCATGGGGCTTCAACGATACTTCGGGTGCCACCGGCGTCTCCGCACGCCGGTGCCGTAGGGCTCGCAACTTGTTGCGGGCGCGATCGCGGGGCGATGTGAGACGATCACTCC
>CAZFPT010000064.1:0-16360 GCA_964521005.1 uncultured Planctomycetaceae bacterium
GTCGGTCAGGCCGTAGGGCTCGCAACTTGTTGCGGGCGCGATCGTCGGCGTCGCGATTCGCTCATCGCTCGACACCTGAAGCGTGCCCCCGATTCATGTCGCACACTTCGGCTGCTTGTGCGGCGAAACGCGATTGACTTTGCCCCCTGCCGGGCTTATCGTCGCCGCACGACCGCGCGGCAGTTCCGGGAGCGTGGCCGACGTCGCAGAACACCGCGAACGGGCGAACGGACACGTCCGGGGGTACGCACACTGATGCAGACGCGAACGACAGGACTCCTGCTGGCAGCGGCGATGCTCGCCCTTTTCGCCACGTCGGCGACTTCCCAGGAAGCCGGCACAATCAGCAACATCCGGATCGAGGGGAACAAGCACTGGTCGGACCGGATCATCGCTTCGCTGATGCGCACCCGCGTCGGGCAGGAGTACAACGAGCAGGTCATCAAGCAGGACCAGAAACGCTTGCTCGACAGCGGCCGATTCGAAAGCGTCGTCGTCTCGCGAACGGTGGGCACCGAGGGCGTGGTCGTCACGATCACCGTCAAGGAGCACCCGCCGATCCAGTCCATCCGCTTCATCGGAAACCGGCGGATGCAGGCCAACGAGCTGCGCAAGGAGTTGCCCTTCGCCATGGGCGACCCGCTGAGCAAGACGACCGCCCGCACCGGCCAACAGGCGATCCTCAGCGTCTACCGCAACGCGGGGTACCACGCCGCCGAGGTCGTCGCCGACCCCGAGGCCCTCAAAGAGAACAAGCTGCACTTCGTCATCGACGAGGGGCAACGCGCTTTCGTCCGCGAGCTCAAGATCAAGGGCAACGACTATTTCAGTTCGTTCTGGCTTCGCCTGAAGATGGGCCAGACCGTGCGATTCTGGCCGTTCGTGACCGGGGCGTACAATCCCGAGCAGGTCCAGCGCGACCTGGTGACCATCCGCAACATGTATATCGAGGAAGGTTTCCTCGACGTGGAGGTGGGGAGGCTTCCCCCCGAATTCAGCGACTCCCGCCGCCGCGTGACGCTGACCATCGTCATTCGCGAAGGGCCCCGATTCCGCGTAAACAAGCGGCTGTTCAAGGGCAACACCGTCTTCAGCGACGACGAGCTTCGCGCCCGGCTGCAGTTGGAGCCCGGCGACCACATCACCGGCGAACGCCTTGCCGCCGACGAGGCAACCGTCCGTGACACCTACGGCGAGGTGGGCTTCATCAACGCCCGCGTGCAAACCCGCCGCATCTACCTCGACCCCCAGGCCGACCCGCCCGCCTGGGCCCAGGGTCTCGACGAGGGCAAACCCGCCCTGGTGAACCTCGAATACACCATCACCGAGCAGGACCAGTACAGCGTCGGGAAGATTGAAATCCACGGCAACCGGGTGACCCAGGCGCACGTCATCCGGCGCGAGCTGAGCTTCTACCCCGAGCAGTTGTACGACACGGTCGCGGTGCAGAAGTCCAAGCGTCGCCTCGACGAGATGTTCATCTTCAACGAGGTGAAGATCCTCCCCACCGGCAATGAGCCCGGCGTCCGCGACGTACTCGTGGAGGTCACCGAAGGCTACACCGGGCGGTTCGCCATCGGGGCGGCCGTCAATTCCAACTCGGGCCTGGTCGGGCAGATTTCCGTCACCGAGCGGAACTTCGACATCCTCTCTTGGCCGAGCTCCTGGAGCGACGTGGCCGAGGGGACTGCCTTCCGGGGCGGCGGGCAGATGTTCAAGATTTCCGCCGAGCCCGGTGCCGAGTTGAGCCGATTCTCCGTGGAATGGCGCGAGCCGGCCCTGTTCGACAAACCCTACGCCCTGGGCGTCGAAGCGTATCTCTACACACGCGAGCGGTCCAACTACGACGAATCGCGGTACGGGAGCATGGTCAGTCTCGGGCATCGCTTCCCGAACCGCTGGTACGGCGAGGTCGCCGTCCGCATCGAGCAGGTGAAAATCGACGGCCTGAGCAGCTCGGCCCCGCCGGAAGCATTCGCCGACGAAGGCAGCCACTTCATGCCGGCCATCAAGGGTTCGCTCATCCGCGACCGCACGGACAGCCGCTGGCTTCCCTCCCGCGGCGACCGCCTCATGCTCAGCTACGAACAGGTCATGGGCGACTACAACTACGGCGTGATCGACACCGACTACCGGCGCTATCACACGCTCTACGTGGACGCCTTCGACCGCAAGCACATCCTCGCCGGGCGCGTGAACGCCGCGTACATCGTGGGCGACGCGCCGATCTTCGACCGCTTCTACGGCGGCGGCATCGGATCGGTGCGAGGCTTCCAGTACCGCGGTATCTCCCCGCGTTCGACGGGCACGGACGAACCGATCGGCGGCGACTTCCTGTTCTACGCGGGCACGGAGTATTCGTTCCCGCTGGTGGGCGAGCAGCTGCGCGGGTTGGTGTTCCTGGATTCGGGCACCGTCGAGCGGGACTTCGAGTTGACGACCTACCGGATTGCTGCCGGGTTCGGGCTGCGATGGACCATCCCGTTCTTCGGACCGGTCCCGATGAGCCTGGACTTCGCCTTCCCGCTGGCGTCCGACGAGAACGACGACGAGCAGATCTTCAACTTCGCCGTCGGCTGGACGTTCTGAGACGTCTGGGAGGTCGGGCGTCATCGCCCGCGAAACTCATTGAAGCCATTCGCGCCGCGCTGGTACACTACCCCCCGCGGCGACCCCCGCACCGGAGCGGGGGGCACTTGCAGACATTCGAATTAGCGACGGTCAGGGCACGAACCGCCCCCGTCGCCCGGAGAGGACACAAGATCATGAAGAAGTACACCGCATTCTCGCTGGTTGCCGCTGCCCTGCTGCTGGGAGGACTCGTCCTGAACGATTCGCTCGCCCAGCCTCGCGCTTCCAAACCCTCCGCGCGCCGCATCGCGGTGTGCAACGTCTTCACGATCTACCAGAACTACCAGAAGGCCAAGGACAACCTCAATAAGCTCAACCAGCAGAAGAAGACCATCCAGGCCGAGGTCCAGACCCGCATGAAGAAGGCCCAGGAGATCGCCGACACGCTCAAGAGCGGGCTGATCAAGAAGGGCTCGAAGGCCTACGAACAGCAGGTGCAGGAGATGATGCGCATCCAGTTGGAGACCCAGGCGTGGGAGAAGCTCCAGACGCAGCTGGCGATGCGGCGCCATCAGACGATGACGCGCGAGATGGACGACGAGATCATGGCCGCCGTCAGCAAGGTGGCCGGCGAGTACGGCGTGGACGTGGTGATGACGCCCGACGCCACCGCCGACGAGGAAGAAGCCGACGTCCTGCAGCGCATCGGCCGACGAACCATCCTGTACTGGTCGGACCGCGTGGACATGACCGACGCCGTCCTCAAGCGGCTGAACGACACCTACAAGAACGACAGGTAACCGCCCCGCCGGGCAACCGGTTCGGACCCGGAGGAGTCACGGATGAACCCCCCGTCCAAAACGGCCCGCCAGATCGCCGACCTCGTCGGAGGCAGCGTGGAAGGCGACGAGAGTGTGCAGGTCCATTGGATCGCGCCGGTCGACCAGGCCGGCGAAGGGCAACTCACCTTCGCCGCGGACGAGAAATACGCAGCCAGGCTCGCCGAGTCCGGCGCATCGGCGGCGATCGTGGGCGACAAGCCCGAGTCCGCCCCGATGACGCTCATCCGGGTGGACAACGTGCAGGCCGCCGTCGCGACGCTGCTTTCGGCGATGGCCCCGGAGCCCCCCGCCCCGCCGCCCGGCGTGCATCCCTCCGCCGTCGTGGACGACTCGGCGAGGGTCGACCCGTCCGCTTCGGTCGGTCCGTGCGTGACGATCGGCCCGGAAGCGACCGTCGCCGCCGACGTGGTCCTGCTGGCCGGCGCCCGCGTGGGGGCCGGCGTCACCCTCGGCGAGCAGACCCGCATCTGCGAGAACGCCGTCATCGCCGACCGCTGCCACGTCGGCAGCCGATGCATCGTCGGGCCCAACACCACCGTCGGCTTTACGGGGTTCGGCTACTTCACGCAGGACGGCGTGCATCACCTCGTCCCGCACGTGGGGAACGTGGTAATCGACGACGACGTCGAGATCGGAGCCAACAGCTGCATCGACCGGGCGAAGTTCGGCTCGACGCGGATCGGGGCGGGCACGAAGATCGACAACCTCGTGCAGGTCGCCCACAATGTGCAGGTCGGGCGTGGGTGTCTGCTGGTGGGCCAGTGCGGCATTGCCGGAAGCGTCAAGCTGGGCGATTATGTTGTGCTTGGCGGACACGCCGGCGTGCGTGATAATATCGAGATCGGATCGCAGGTGCAGGCAGCTGCCTTCAGCGCCATCGCGGCGGACATCCCCGACGGCGAGATCGTCGCGGGCATTCCCGCCCGGTCCGCCCGCCAGGCGATGCGGGTCAGCCGATCGCAGGAGAAGCTGCCCGACCTGCTGAAGCGCGTCAAGACGCTCGAAGCGAAAGTGAAGAAACTTGACCCGTCAGAAAACACTTAGAAGCCCTGCCGTCGTGCAGGGACGTGGATTGTTCAGCGGCGAGCCGTGCAAGCTGACGATCAAGCCGGCCGAGCCCAACGCCGGACTGGTCTTTGTGCGCACGGACCTGGCCGAGTCGCTCCCCGTCGAGGCCCACGCCGAGCAGCTCGCCAAGCGGGCCCGCCGCACGTCGCTCATGGACGGCCAGGCCAGCATCGAGACCGTCGAGCACGTCCTCTCTGCGATCTGGGGGCTGGGCATCGACAACGCGACCATCGAGGTCACCGCGGCCGAGACGCCGTCGATTGACGGGTCGGCCGACCCGTTCGCCAAGGCGTTGCAGGAGGCGGGCATCGAGGAGCAGGACGCCGAGCGGGATCCCTACATCATCACCGACCCGGTGAGCGTCTCGGAGGGCAACGCCATGCTCGCCGCCCTGCCGGGCCCGAGTGATTCGCTGGACATCCTCTACGAGCTGGATTACCAGGACATCTCCGCCGGGGTGGGCAAGCAGGTCTGCAGCTTCCGCCTCGGGCGGGACGACTACCTCGGGCAGATCGCCCCGGCCCGCACGTTCGTGCTGGAGTCCGAGGCGAACGACCTCCGCGCCAAGGGCATCGGCGAGCACCTCTCAGCCAAGGACCTCGTCGTGATGACCGACGACGGCCCGCTGGACAACGAGCTTCGTTTCGAGGACGAGAACGCCCGCCACAAAATCTGCGACCTGATCGGCGACCTGGCGTTGGTCGGTCGCCGCCTCTGCGGGCGCATCGTCGCCTGCCGCAGCGGCCATGAGCTCAACCACGCCCTGGCACGCAAGCTTCTCGAAGCCATCGAGGACCAGCAGCAGGCCGACCGCCTCTCGGGCGAGCCGGTGATGGACATTCGCAAGATCATGCGTCTGCTGCCGCACCGCTATCCGTTCCTGATGGTGGATCGACTGATCGAGTTGGACGGCGATCGCAAGGCGGTCGGCGTCAAGAACGTGACGATCAACGAGCCCTTCTTTCAGGGCCACTATCCTTCCCAGCCGATCATGCCCGGCGTGCTCGTGCTGGAGGCCTTGGCGCAACTGTCGGGCATTCTTCTCTCGCGTCGGTTGGAGCACACCGGCAAGGTGGCGTTCCTGATCGCGATGGATCGCGTGAAGATCCGCCGCCCGGTCCGTCCGGGCGACCAGGTTCTTCTGCACGCCGAGGCGTTGCACGTCCGCTCGCGGACGGGGCATACGCGGTGCTGGGCGACGGTGGGCAAGGAGACCTCCGCCGAAGCCGAGATCAAATTCATGCTCGTGGACGCCGAGCCTATCTGACGGAGCGACCGTAGACCCCATGGCAAAGATTTCCCCACAGGCAACCGTAGAACCGGGCGCGACGGTCGCCGACGACGTCGTCGTCGAGCCGTTCGCCTGCATCGGCTCCGAGGTGACGCTGGAAGCGGGATGCGTCATCAAGAACAACGCCACCGTCACCGGCAAGACGCGGCTGGGAGAGAAGTGCATCATCTTCCCGCTGGCCGTCATCGGCCCGACCGAAGACCCCGCCCAGCCGCGGGGACAGTGCGTGATCGGCGACGGATGCTCCATCCGCGAGCACGTGACCATTTACGGTGGCAGCGACGAGCCCACCCGCATCGGGCGGGGCAATCTCATCATGATCGGCTCGCAGATCGGCAGCGGCGCCCAGGTCGGCAGCCACGGAATCTTCGCGAACTTCACGCAGATCGACACCGGCGCGGTGGTGGAAGACTTCGTCCGAACCAGCGGGTTTTCGCACATCACCGCGGGAATGCGGGTCGGAGCGTACACGTTCATCTCCGGCTACACGCGAATCGAACGACCGGCCCCGCCGTTTGCCATGGTGCAGGGCACGCCCTGCCGGGTGCGCGGGGTCAATACGCAGAATCTCAAGCGCTGCGGCTTCAACGACGCGGACGTCCGGGCGCTGAAGAGCGCCTTCCGCGAGATCTACAACGGTGAAGGCGGCCGGGCCCGACCCGACGCCGTGCGCGAACTGCTGACCCGCAAGAACCTCAACTCGCACGTGCGGACGCTGGCCGAGACGGTGGCCTCCGCGGAGGAAATCGATGTCTGAGGTCTCGGTTACTCTGGAGGTGGACCCCTCCGCGCACGTCTCGCCCGAGGCCACCCTGGGGCCTTATTGCGTGATCGGCCCGAACGTCACGATCGGCCCGCGGACGATGCTGGAGCGTCGCGTCTCGGTGCTGGGTTCCACGTCCATCGGCTCGGACAACCACTTTGCCGAGGGATGTGTGATCGGCGGGCTGCCGCAGGATCTCAAATACGAGGGCAGCCGAACGCGGGCCATCATCGGGCATCGCAACCGGTTCGGGCGCGAGGCGACGGTCCACATCGGCACCGAGCAGGGCGGATTCATCACGCGAATCGGCAACGACAACATCCTCAAGGACCGCTGCCACGTTGCCCATGACTGCTACGTGGATGACGAAACCCACCTGGGCGTGATGACGTTGCTTGCCGGGCACATTCACGTGGAGTGCGGCGCGGTGATCGGCGACATGGTCGGCCTGCACCACTTCACCACGGTGGGGCGTTACGCCCGGGTCGAGTCCCAGACGCCCGTCCGTCGCGACGTGCCCCCCTATACCGAGTTCGGGCACCGGGAGGACGACAGCGTCCCGGCGGTGCGAGGCATCCACAGGGAAGGCATCGAAGCCGCCGACCTGAGACCCGAGGAACGTCGCGACCTCGAGCAGGCGCTGGAAGACCTGTTCTCCGACGAGACCGCCCTGCAGACGAAGATCGAGCAGATCGTGAATCTCGGGGTCGAGGGCGAGGTGGCGAGCCTGTGTGAATTCTGTCAGCGAAGTCTGGCGGGCGTGTATGGCCGACACCGGGAGCGCGAGCGGGGCAAGATCCCGCCCGAGGCCCTGGAATGGCTCACGCCGGCTGAACGTGCATGGTTTCGGAGAAATCAGGAATGAGCTTTCGAGTTGCCGTCGTCGGAACCGGACGCATGGGCAAGCTGCACGCCCGCGTCCTGAGTGAAATGGACAACGCCGAGCTGGTCTGCGTGGTGGACGCCAACCCGGCCACCGCCCGGGCGGTCGCCAAACAGCGGGACTGCGAAGCGCTCAGCGACGTCAGCGCCGCGGTGGACAAAGCCGACGCCGCCATCATCGCCGTGCCCACGCTCCACCATCTCGACGCCGCCAGGCCGTTCGTACAGGCGGGCAAACCCGTACTCATCGAAAAGCCCTACACCAACGACGTCCAGGCGGGCAAGGAACTGCTGGACCTCGCCGAGACAACCGGCACGAGCGTACAGATCGGCCACACCGAGCGGTTCAACCCGGCCGTCCTGGCCCTGCAGAAGTACGACATCCAACCCAAGTTCATCGAGGCCCAGCGCATCAGCCCCTTCACCTTCCGGTCGGCCGACGTCGGCGTCGTGCTGGACATGATGATCCACGACATCGACCTGGTGCTCATGCTCGCCGGCGGGAACGTCTCGGGCATCCACGCGGTGGGCATCAACGTGCTGGGCCAATACGAAGACATCTGCAACGCCCGCCTGACGTTCGACAACGGCTGCGTCGCCAACATCACCGCCAGCCGACTGGCCATCAAGACCGAACGCAAGATGCGCATCTTCTCCGAGCAGGCCTATCTCTCGGTGGACTACGCCCGGAAAGTCGGGCTCGTCGTGAACAAGTCGCAGAACCTCGACCTGATCCAGATGGCCAGCGAGCTGGACGTGGACGACATCGCCGAGCTCGCCCAGTCGGTGGACTACACCAAGCTGCTGAAGGTCGAGGAGCTTACCGTGGACGACTCCATCGAACCGCTCCGCGAGCAGGCAGAGGCGTTCCGTCGCACCGTGGTGGACGGTCAACCGCCGGTGGTCAGCGCCGCAGATGGTCTGGCGGCCGTCCGGGTGGCCGAGGAGATCGTCCAGCATCTCAAGGAGTACAGCTGGGACGGCGAGGGCGGAAACCGCACGGGCCTGAACCTCATCCAGCGAGACTGACCCACCGCAATACGGGCCCGCACCCCGTCCAGTCAGTAGGGCTGGCGAACCGTCGGTGGCAGGTGAGGCAATCGCTTGCGGGCCGAGATGCTGCGTGTGCCGACAGACGCCGGTAAGCAGAACCGGCAGACGGTTCGCCGGCGGAATGTCTCGGCAGCGCCAGCGTTCTCGTTTCGCCGGCAATCCGCCTCGAAGGGCGTCTCCGTTCGGCAGGACTCGGAACACAAACGCTTTCTGGTCGGCCATGGCCTTGGCGAAACGCGCCCGGCGGATCGCCGGCCCTGCAGCTCACCCCCCACCCACACGCCACGACTGGCTTGGTGGCACTCTAATGCCGGTGGAACTTTTCCTCGGCCAGTTGGAGCACTTTGGTCAGGAAGTCCTCGGATCGCTGGATGTTGGCGTTCTCGTAGAGGTGTGAGAAGTACTCGTCATGCAGCGCCTTCTCCTGCTTGCTGCGGAGCTTGGCGGCGATGCTCTTCTGGGCTTCCTCGAAGGGAGCCACACGGGCCTGGTCCACCTCGACCGCCTTGGCGATGAACAGGGCTGAGTCGGTCTCGATGATCTCGCTGACCTGGCCCTCCTTCATCTCGAACAGCGCCTCATCGACCGGCTTGACGGCAAACTCGCCCTGCCCCATCTTCGGCCAAAGCCCGCCCTTGCCCCGTCGCGGGCCCTTGGATACGTCCTTGGCCACCGCGGCGAAACTCTCACCATTCTCGATCCGGTCGGCCGCCTTGCGGGCGGCCTTCCTCGCCTCCGCCCGGGCGTCCTTGTCGCTGCCGAGAGGAATCGTAATCAGCCGAAACTGCACGCGCTTGGGCGAGGCGAACTCCTCCTGGTTCGTCCGGTAGTACTGCAGCAGCTTGCGCCGCGTGATAACGACGGCCGACTCGAACCTCGCCTGCAGGAATACCTGGTACTGCAACTGGTCGCGCCGCGCTTCGAGCACCTGTTTGAGGGTGGTGTGGCGCTTCTCCAGATCGTCGCGAAGCTTCTCGACGCTGCCGGCCTGGGCGACCAGCGAACGTTTGTAGTCCTGCACCTTCGCCTTGACCCAGCCGGTCTGCTGCTCGCTGAGCTTTTCGCGGGCCTGTCCGAGTACGAGGGTCATGTGGATCCGGTGCTGGATCGTGTCGCCCAGGATCTGCGCCGCCCGTCGGCGGAAGTCCGCCAGGGGCAGCCCCACGGGCAACGCCGAGAGATTCGGGCTGGCGTAGCGGACGATCTCCTCGGGAGCGATGAACTCGTCGTTGACGCGAAGCGACCCGCCGGACACCACCTGCACCCCCTGGGCGTTGGGGTCCGTCCGGGGCGCGGCGCCCGAACCATCCGGCGCGTTGGCGTCGACAGGGTCGCCCGGCGTCTCGTTCGCGTCGACAGGAACACTCACAGCTGTCCCGCCGGCGTTGGAGTCTGCGTCCGCCTCGCCCCCCTCCGGAAGGTTGGCGAGGGTCTCTGCCGCATTGGCGTCCACCGTCGTCGGACGGGTGACGGGCACCGAGTCATCCTCCTCGCCCAGCGACTCGATCCATTGAATCACGCCGCAGCCGCCCAGCAGCATCGAGGCGGCACAAAGAAGAATCGCGATCGGAAATGTCGTTCTCGTCAAAGCCATGGTCCCTCGTGGTCAGGTTCGTTGGGGTGCGATTATACCGCAGCAGCCGCGTCGCGGAAACGTTTGAGCATCACAATCACCATCGTGGGCATCTCGAAATACGCCTTGGGCAGGCGCCAGTGGACCGTCTCGCTGTCCGGCAGGCGAGCGGTTCCCGGGGCGTCCTCCCAGATGTGCCTGGCCCGGCCGAAATCCGAGACGCTGAAAATAATGTCCGGATCCATCCGGATGATGCTGCGGACCCCCACCCGCCGCGCGAGCACGCGGATCTCCGCCAGGTCCAGCAGCGTCTCGACCTCGGTGGGAATCGGCCCGTACGCGTCGGCCAGGTCGTCCTGCAGCTGTTTGATGTCCTCGGGGGTGCTGCACCGGACCAGCCGACGATAGGTCTCCATGCGCTGACGTTCGGGCGGGATGTACGACGTGGGGATGTAGGCGTCGATTCCCAGCTCGACGTGCACCTCCGCCTTGGAGGGCGGTTCCTCGCCGCGAAGTCGCGCCACCGCCTGCTCCAGCAACTCGCAGTAGAGCTCGTAGCCCACCGTGGCGATGTGCCCGCTCTGCTCGCGACCGAGAATGTTGCCCGCCCCGCGAATCTCCAGGTCGCGCATGGCGATCTGAAAGCCCGCCCCGAGGTCGGAAAATTCCTCGATCGCCTTCAGCCGGCGCGACGCCACGGGGTTCACCGGCCGAGAGTCCGGCAGGAGCAGATAGCAGTACGCCCGGTGCTTGTAGCGACCCACCCGCCCGCGCAGCTGGTGCAACTGCGAGAGGCCGAACCGGTCGGCATCGTGAATGATCATGGTGTTGGCCGAGGGAATGTCCAGCCCGCTTTCGATGATCGTGGTGCACACGAGCACGTCGATCTTGCCACGGACGAAGGCGAGCATGACCTTCTCCAGCTCGCGTGCGGACATCTGGCCGTGGCCGAACGCCACGCGGGCATCGGGCACGAGCGACTGAATGTGGTCGGCCAGCGACGCGATGTCCATCACGCGGTTGTGCACGAAGTACACCTGCCCGCCCCGGCTGAGCTCCCGGAGAATCGCCTGCTTCACGAAGCCGTCGTCGTTGGGGCGCACCTCCGTGTGGATCGCGCGGCGGTCCATCGGCGGGGTCGACAGCGAGGAGATATCCCGCAACCCCAGCAGCGCCATGTGCATCGTCCGCGGGATGGGCGTCGCCGTCAGCGTCAGCACGTCGACCGTCGCGCGCAGCGTCTTGAAGTGGTCCTTGTGCTCCACGCCGAACCGCTGCTCCTCGTCGATCACCACCAGCCCGAGGTCGGCAAACTCCACGTCGGCCGACAGCAGCCGATGCGTGCCGATCAGCACGTCCACCTGGCCGGCCTTGAGACGCCTGCAGATGTCCGCCTGCTGCCCCTTCGTGCGGTAGCGGGAGATCATCTCGATCTGGCAGGGATAGTCGGCAAACCGCTCGCGGAACGTCCGCCAGTGCTGCTCGGCCAGCACGGTCGTGGGCACGAGCACCGCCACCTGCTTGCCCGTCTCGACCACCTTGAACGCCGCCCGCATCGCCAGCTCGGTCTTGCCGAACCCCACGTCGCCGCACAGCAGCCGATCCATCGGACTGGGCTGGGCGAGGTCCGCGTCGATCTGCTCGACAGACGCCAGCTGATCCTCCGTCTCGGTGTACAGAAACTCCTCGGCAAACTGCCTCTGCCAGTCGGAATCCACCGGGTAGCTCGTTCCGGGCGAGGCGTGGCGCATCGCCTGGATCCGCAGCATCTCGGCGGCCATGTCCTCGACGGCCTCGGCGACGCGCTCCTTCTGACGCGACCAGGTCTTCCCGCCCAGCTTGCTCAGTGCCGGTCGCTTGTGCCGCGAGCCAATGTACCGCTGCACCAGCCCGATCTGGCTGGACGGCACGTGCAGCACGGCGTTGTCGGCGAACCGCAGACGCAGGTATTCCTCCGTGCGTCCCTCGCGTTCGATCGGTCGAAGCCCCTCGAACTTCGCGATCCCGTGCGAGACGTGCACCACGTAATCGCCATCGACCAGGTCCAGCAGCGACTCGATCGGCCTGCCGGCCCGAACGCGACGCATCCGACGGACCTTCGCGTACCGATGGAAAATCTCGTGGTGACCCACCGCCACGACACCCAGGTCCGGCCAATAGAAGCCCGTGTGAACGTGGCCGATGTCCAACGCCGCCCGCTCGGCCAGGGCCGGGTGGTTCTTGCGAAGGACCTCGCCGAAACGGTCGCGCTCGGCGGGATTCTCGCAGTAAATGCGCACCTCCGCCTCGGCCGACAGATCGGCGAGCTCCTTGAGCGCCTCGTTGGTGTTCAGCGAGATCTTCTGCAGACTCCGCACGCCCAGGTTGGCCTTCGCGGACACGTCGCGCCCGGCGAAGGTCAGCAGTTCCAGCCGTCGGTAGCCGGCCATCGCCCGCGAGAGTTCGCCGGGAACGAGCAACTCCACCGCATTCTGACCGCCGTCGATGGCCTGCATCTCCGCGACGCGATGCGAGATCTCCTCCGCCAGCTCCCAGACCTCGTCCGGCTGGTGCATGCAGATGATCGCGTCGTCGGGCAGATACTCCAGGAAACTCACTGCCTCCCTGTCGCCCACGCCGCCGCCCACCGCGACGGCTGTCAGGTCGAACGAATCGACGCGCTCGGTGCTCCGCTGGGTGTCCAGGTCCACCCGGCGGATCGAGTCGATCTCGTCGCCGAAGAACTCTACGCGAATCGCCAGCGAGGTCCCCGGCGGGAACACGTCCACAATGCCGCCCCGCCGAGCGAAATCGCCCTGCTGGTCCACCTGCTCGACCGGCTCGTACCCGCCCTCCACGAGCCAGCCGGCCAGGCCGTCCGGGCCGGTGTCCATCCCCCGACGCAGCGCGAGACGCGCCCCGGCCAGCGTCTCGCTCGACGGGACAGGCTGAAGCAACGCCATCACGGGCGCGACGATCAGATCGGCCGACTCGTCCCGCTTCCCCGCCTCGCCGGCCAGCAGATTGCACACCCGCAGCCGCTCTGCCGCGATCTCGTCGTTGACGTGGTCCACCCCCAGATCCAGCTCCCAGGCGGGCAACTGCTGCACCCGCCCTCCGGTGAACACCTCCAGGTCGTCGGCGACGTCGTCGGCAGCGTCCAGATGACCGGCCACGTATAGCATCGGCCGACCGCTCAGCCGACCCACCGCCGCGGCCGACAGCGCACCGGCAGAGCCCCAAACGCCCGAGAGAACCACCCGTCCAGACCTCGCATCCAGCACACGGGCCGCCTCCGCCAGCTTGCCGCTGTCCAACGCCTTCTCGATCAACCGATCCATGAACTCTCCACGCTCAGCGCGCAGGGGCAACCACAGCCGATCGTTCTGCGACCGCCCATGGCCATCCTGCTTCCACACCAAAGGTGGGCACCCTTCGCCAAGCTCAGGACAGGTGAGTGCCCGGTCTTCCAGGCTGTTCCGCCCCGCCGGCCGAACCGTCCGAAAACGCTCAGCCGCGACGCGACGATGTACTATACCACTCTCGGCCGCCCAACTTAGCCGATTTCACCCGCCGTCTTCCTCGCCATACCGATACCACACGGCAATGTCGTCGGCGTCAGACTTTTCGTCTTCCGGCACGAGCCTGCCGACCTGCCCACCGGACCAACCGAAACCGTCGTCATCGCTGCCGTTCCAGCCAACGCTATACACAAGAAAGCCTTTCCCGTCGTCAGACCGCCTATAGACCAGCTTCTCCTGACTGAACCAGTCCTTCGGAATCGTGTCGATGTACTCGGACGTCAAGGCCGAAAGTGTCTCGGGCAACTCACCATGGTCGAGTTGGTACAGTCTCAGAGCCAGCCCGGCGCGCAAAACGGCTTTCTGCATCCGGGCCTGATGATGCAACAACACCGCCCGGTCGAGACAGGGAAGTATGATGCTGAGGAGATGATCGCTCAGGAGTTGTGAAACCGCCCTGCGACGCTGCGACCTGGTTCGGAAAATCTGACGGATCCGCAGAAGCAACGGCCTCCATCCACCAATACGATCGGAGAGTTCAAGGGTATGTCCTGCCACACGCTTCACCGCGATATCGAGTTCCTGTGGCGATTTTGCCAATAGAACTCGGTCACATAGATCATACGCCTCATTCACCCGTCTCAACATCAGGTCGTAGTCAATCAGCAACGGTCCCGCCTTCGGTTTCGAAGTTGGGTCCTCTCCCCATGTATCTGGAGTTCCAATGGGGGTCTCGTCATCTCGCATGAATGCCATAGCGCAATCGAGCCCGTTTAACCGTTCGCACTCAGCGACGCTCTTCATGTGATCATGGACCGGTTCGCGGCCGGCCAGACATTCCAAGTGACTCTGGAGAACCGCTCTGCTAAGATCCTCGATAGCGACAAGGCGCCGGCCGGCAATGTACGCTTTCGACTCAATGCCACGGCTGACCAACTGCTGTAGCAGCAGCGGCGAACGCCCAAACAGACGGTTGAATCTGTAGACCGTAAGCAGATCCTCTGAGGCTGCGGCATAGTCGCCGTCGCCCACGTGGCGCATCGCCTTGACCAGCACAGCCTTGGCGAGCGATCTGGCCTCTCCAAGGTCCATGGGGTATGCCGAGATCATATCGCTCGGCTCGGCTGGGTTTTGCAGCGGGACGAAGAACTCCGGGCGGCGACTTGCTCGCGCGAGCAACTCCAACGGCCTGCGATTTGCTTCCAGCCAGTCAGCAACCAACGGATACTCCTCTGCCGTCCAAGGGCGGTACATCACCTCGTAGACCCGGTCACTCAGCTCCTCAGAGTCACTCTCCGGTTCACGGTCCTCGGCCGAATCGCACGACTTCCAGTAGTTGATTTCATCCATGAAGTACGGCGCATTCGGGTCCTGCCACACACCCCACTTGTCGCGCAGGTATGGCCGCATGTGTTCCGCGAAAACCTGCGGCCCCAACGCCTCGGCCAGCAGGACGGCTGCGTTGTTCTCGCGCGTGACGCCCTCGCTGTATTTTCGGTCGAGATAGCCGGCATAGTCCATCGTGCCGTCAGGCCGACGAGGCCCGGAGATGACCGTCGTCTCCGGGGAAACCGTATACCACTGTTCCACCGGCGGGAGATTGTCATTCCACGCCGGCAGACGAGGCGGAATCAGCCAGGCCGCCAGCAGGCCCAACACAACCAGCCCACCGATCAGGATCCGTCGCTTTTTCCGCGTCATGGGTTCTCCCTGAGATGTTCTGACTTGCCGGACGGTATCCTACCCGAAGACGGCAGCGATGTCAGGGCAAACCCGCCGTTCGAAGAATTGCCCCGGCCGGGTCGGGCGTCTATAATCCCGGTTCGCGAATCTTATACGGAGGCAACAGTCCATGAACGTTCTCGTCGCGGGCGGGGCAGGATACATCGGGTCGCACGTGATCCGGGCGCTGCGAGGCGCCGGGCATTCGTGCGTGGCGTACGACAATCTCTCGAAGGGCCATCGCGCCGCGGTGGGCGATTGCCCGCTGATCGTCGGCGACGTCGGCGACGCCGAGGCCCTCACCGCCGCCCTGAAAGAGCATGACGTCGAGCTGGTCATCCACTTCGCCGCGTTCATCGAGGCCGGCGAGTCGGTGGTCAAGCCCGAGAAGTACTTCCGCAACAACACGCTCAACGGCCTGACGCTGCTGGAAAGCATGCGGGCTGCGGGCGTGGGCAAGCTGGTGTTCTCCTCGACGGCTGCGGTGTACGGCACGCCCGAGAGCGTGCCCATCCGCGAGACCGACCGCCTCGCGCCGATCAACCCCTACGGCTCCAGCAAGCTCTGCACCGAGTACATGATGCAGGCCTACGCCGCCGCCCACGAGATGGGCTTCGTGGCGCTGCGGTATTTCAACGTCGCCGGGGCCCACCCCGACGGCGAGATCGGCGAGGACCACGCCCCCGAGACCCACCTGATTCCGCTGATCCTGCAGGTCCCGCTGGGGCAGCGCGAGGACATCAAAATCTTCGGCGACGACTACGACACGCCCGACGGGACGTGCATTCGCGACTACATCCACGTCTGCGACCTGGCCGACGCCCACGTGCTGGCGGCAACCAACGTCGAACCCGGCGCGATGAAGGCGTACAATCTCGGCAACGGGGCGGGGTTCAGCGTGAAAGAAGTCATCGAAACCTGCCGCAAGGTCACCGGCCACCCGATTCCGGCAAAACAGGCCGACCGCCGGGCTGGCGATCCGTCACGGCTGGTGGCGGCGTCGGACAAGGCCGTCGCCGAACTGGGCTGGACCCGCAACTTCGCCGACCTGGAAACCATTGTCTCGCACGCCTGGGACTGGCATCGCCACCATCC
>CAZFPT010000065.1:0-5955 GCA_964521005.1 uncultured Planctomycetaceae bacterium
TGCAGCGAGCCCAAGCGAGCTGAGCAACCCGGTTGGTTCGGATCGCGCGACAGGTAGTGGTCGGACATCGCAGCAGCCGGGTTGCTCCGTTCCTCCCTCGCTGCGCTCGCTCCGACCGGCACAAGCCCGGGCACCCGCCGGTTTCGCCCGCAACAAGTTGCGAGCCCTACGGCCTTATCGGGTATGCGAGTTTCCGCGCGTTAGCCGGACGGATGATCGACGAGGAAGCCCGGCGTGTTAACGCCGGGTTGGATGGGATCCCAGAGCACAGGCGTGCGGAGACGCCTGTGGCACCCGTTTCGCATCGGATGGCGTTCCAGCCCGCTGACAGGTCGGGTCGCCTGGGGCTTACTGTTCGTCTTCCTGCGTTTCATTCGGCGGCTGGGTCGGCTGGAAGGATCGCAGCGTCCGCAGTGCCCTGACGAAGTACGGCCGAGTGGCGGCGTATTTGCCCTCCGGCGTGAAGTAGGACACCAGGCAGACCGTCCGGTCGCGTTCGAGATAGAGGTAGTTCGTGCGATAGGCCTTTCCGTCGATTCGCGTGACCGCCTCGAACAGATGCGCCTGCAGGCCGGCTGCCTTCGCGCCGGTATCGGCGAGGATCTTCCCGTTGGCCTGCTTCATCCGCTGTCGGAATGACGCCACCGCGGCGGCGAGGTCCTTGGATTTCTCGGCCGATCGGGGCTGAACCTGCACCGTCAGGACGGTACCGGCGGCGGGCGAATCCTTCGGGGCGATGGCCTTGACCACCGCTCCAGCGTCGTCGGTGGACCACCCCTCGGGGATCTGCATCCGCAGGCCGGCCCGTCGAACCGTCATCGGGCGGCAGGACGACTGCGACGTCGGGGCGCCCGCCCGAAGGCTCATCATCGCGGCGACCAGTTGCTTGGCGTACTGTTTCCGCACGCCGGCGGGCAGGGCGGCCGTCAGGGTGAAGAGGTGTTTGCCACCGGCTGCGTGGAGCACCAACAGGTCGGAGGGCACGTCGTCGGGTCGCCCCAGGAAGTATTGCAGCCGTCCGTGGAGGGCGGGGCGGTCCAACTCCTGCCGGGCGGCGAGGGTCCAGTTTCCGTCGGCTTTCTTCATCTCCTTGCCGAACGCCGCAGCCAGCAGTTCGACCAGTTTGTTCGGGTCGCTCGCGCCCCCTGCTTCCACGGTGTTGACGTCCAGTACCACTTTGCCGGGCGGGGCTTTGTACCGCAGTCCCCCGGAGGGCGTTTTGCCCGGTTTCCAGCCGGTCGGTGGCGCGAAGCGATAGCCGGTTTTGCCGATGGAGACCCACTTGGCGGCCGACTCGGTGAGACGATGGAAGCTCAGCAGCACGCGCTGGGCGCTGCGGCTGGCGTCGGGCGGGACGATCGCCTCGATGACGAACTGCACCTCGTCGCCGGCGAACAGCAGCGCGTGGATCTCGCGTTTCGCTCCGTCGACGTTTGCCCGCGCCTGGCGGTAGAGGGCGTTGGTCTCTTCGATGGTCAACCAGTTGGCGTGCGTCTTGCGGGCGGCCGGCAGGCGGGCGGCCAGGTGGGCGTCGTACCACTTGGCAACGGTGAGCACGGTGGCCCGGGCGTCGGGCGTCGGCGTAAGCACGCGCAGCGTGAGCTTGGCGTCGGCGTCGCGCAGCGCGAGCAGGACGTTGGGGTCGGCGGCGAGGTCGTTGGCGTCGGCCAACTCTTCCGACGCGCGGAGCGCGAAGGGATGCTCGCCAAGCCGAACCGTGCGGGATTTCGGCGCGGTATTGGGGTCGCCTGCCGACAGCGGCGTGGTCGCGGCAAGAAGGCATATCGCGATAAGGGCTCGGATTCGCATGGCTGTCCTGTTCGGATGGTGACGGGCGCTCCCGCCGTGTATGATACGTCATCGGCGCGGGTTCTCACGGGCGAAACTCCCCGCTGCCGGCTTGGAAGACACTACCATAAACCATTCGACGGGCCCGACGCATCGGGCGAATGGAAAGGATTGTCCATGGGCTGCATTCTGACATTGCTGGCGGTGGCGGTTCCGCGGGTGGTCATGGTGTTCATCGTGCTGCTGACCAACTGGTTCAGCCAGGCGTATCAGACGGTCATCTGGCCGCTGCTGGGGTTCTTCTTCATGCCTTACACCACGCTGGCGTACATGGCAGCTGTGCTCAACAACGCCGGCAACGTCACCGGCGGGTGGCTGGCGCTGGTGATCGTAGCCGCCGTGGTGGACATCGGCCATTGGGGCGGGGGCCAGCGTACGGTGCGCACCTATCGTGTTCGCCGGACGCATCGTCGCCGGGCGTAGCGTCACCCGCCCAGCAGCCCGTCCAACAGGCCCTCGGATTTGTTGGGGTCCTTCTTTTCGTCGGGCGGGGCATTGGCGTCTTTGGAGGACTTGCCGTTCAGCAGGTTGTCCAGCAGGCCGTCCTCGTTGGGGTCGTTGGTGACGGCATCGCCGAGTCCCTTGAGCAGTTCGCCCGCGCCTTCGGCGAAGGAGCCGCCGGCTGCGTTGGCATCGCCGGAGGCGAGGTTCTCCACGCTCTTGAGCAGGTGTCCGCCGCCTTTGAGCATGCCCCCGCCGATGTCGCCCATTCCCGAACCCACGCGTTTCAGCGCGTCGGTGGCGGCCCCGGCCAGTGCGGTCTCGCCGATCTTCGAGAGCGACTCGGCGATCCCGTTGAGCGTCTGTTTCGGGTCGACCACCACCCGTGGGCGGGCCAGCGGACCGGTAATGCCCACCGCGAGGTTGATGTCCGTCAGGGCCGAGGCGATCTTCCTCGTGTCGCCGGCAGCCAGCCCGAGCATGCCCTGTCCTTCGCGGGCGCTGCCGTCGATGATCTCGACCTTGATGGCCGCTGCGGAATCCCACTTCTGGTAGTTGAATCGACCTTGGGAGACCAGGTGGGCCTTGCCCAGCTGAATGTCCAGCGGGACCTTCTTCGAGAGCTTCACGTCGCGCCCGATCTCGATGTCGGCGACGCGGATGTCGTGATGGTGGAACTGGTCGGCGGTGTGGAACCCAAAGTTCACCTCGACCCAGCGATTCTTGCCGAAGGCGATGTTGTCTCCGTCGATCTGCAGGTCGCCGAAGCGCACCTTCATCTGTTTCGGGTTCAGCACCGGGTGCGAGGAGACCTCGTCGGCTTCGAGGCGATAGAGTTGCTTTCCCTTGCCGAGACGGATCTTGTTGATCTCGATCCGGCGGATCACCACCGGCGGATGCTTCGTCAGCACACTCCTGGCTGAGAGGGCGAAGTAGCCACGGGCCTTGGCGACCTTCTCCAGCCAGTCCTTGTCGACCTCTTCCTGCTCGACCTGCTGCTGCTTTTCGAGATACTCCTGGAGGCGCTGGAGATACTCGATGTACTTGTGATACTTCTCGGGGTTCTCGAAGTAGTCCCAGAGGATGTCGCCCGGCCAGGTGACGTTCGGGTCGGCCGGCGGGGGCTCGGGCGCCTGATAGACCTCGCCCGGACTTTTGCGTTTGGCGTCGGACGCCAGAGCTGAGATGACGATCTCATCGACGATGAACCGCTTGGCCAGCAGGCCCGAGATGCTCACGTCGGAGACGATGGTCTCGGCCTGGACCATGTTGTGGGTGGGTTTGCCCGGGTCGGTTACTTCCAGCCCCTCCAGCCGAAGTCGTCCCTGGGTGAGCGACAGGTCGGCCTGGGCGATATTGACCTCCGCGCCGTTGACCTGCCCGATCGCGTCGGCCATCGCCCCGGCGAGGAAGTAGTCCACGCCCACCACCGCCCCTCCGACGGTGAGCCCCAGGAACACCAGCACGAAGATCAGCCCGGAAGGGCGGATCATGCGGTCTCGCCCCTCGAGCATTTCCTTCATCGTCTTTTTCTGCTTGCCGAACAGCACCCACAGCAGCAGGCGCGTGACGACGTTGTCGGAGAGCTTCCGGAAGACCTCGTTGGCGTCGCCGGCCGACGCGAGCATCTTCCGCACCCGCACGATGAACCGCCCCAGCGCCACCCCGAGGATCGCTCCGAGCACCGCCCCGGCGATCAGCCCGCCGAAGAGGCAGTAAAACTGCAGGTCCAGCAGCGCAACCACGGGCGTGTCGCCGGCCCAGCGGATAAACCCCTCCAGCCCGGCGTGGTGGATGAGGAGGTACCCCAGCTCGAACGTCCACGGGGCCAGCAGAATCGCCAGAATCCGACCCAGCGCGAAGGTGAGGATGGACACGCCCAGCGGGACGTTCAGCACCAGAATGAGCGTGACCAGCGCCACGATGGTGAGGTTGAACCCCGGGGCCATCCCCGCCATCATGCCCAGCACGCACGCGAGAATCATCTGGAGCGGCCCGCCGCCGCCACGGATGAACTTGCCGACTTTGCGGATGATTCGGAACATGTCTCTCCCTTTCCGGGCGTCGCGCGGCGCAGCATGCACCGCTGCAATGGATTATAGGCCCCTCGGCAGGCAGATTACCACGTTCGCCCATTGGCCCGGAGCGGTCAGGACTCTTCGCTGCGCACCTTGGCGAGGTTCGTTTCCATGTACGGGTTGATCGGGTTCTCGTGCGAGTCGAACGCGTCGCGCAGCGCCGCCAGCGACAGCTCGCCGACGTGATCGACCTGCACGTTCGCCTCGCGGGCCGACTCGCCGATGCCCACCGACACCATGCCCGCCCTGGCGATGGCTTCCACGCCGGCGGCGGCGTCTTCCACCCCCACGCAGTTCCAGGGCAGCACGCCGCATCGCTGGGCTGCCACCGTGAACCCTTGCGGGGAGGGCTTGGACTTCGTCACGCACGTCCCGTCGGAGATGGCGTCGAAATACGCCCCCAGCCCCGTGCGCTCCAGCACCTTCGCGGCGTTTCGGCTGGCGGAGGCCAGCGCGATCTTCACGCCCGCGTCGCGCAGCTCGGTGAGCAGCTGGACCGCCCCGGGCAGGACGTCGTCGGCGGTCATCTGTTCGATGAGCGACTTGTACTGCTCGTTCTTTCGCGTGCACTGTGCGATGAAGGTTCCCTCGTCGGGCTCTTCGGCGTCGTTGTGGCGGTAGATGATCCGCAGACTCTCCTGCCGCGAGACGCCGCGAAGCTGATGGTTGACCTTCTCGTCGAACGCCAGACCCAGCTCGTCCGCCAGCGCCTTCCACGCGCGGTAGTGGAAGTGGTCGGTCTTTACCAGCACCCCGTCGAGATCGAAGATGACCGCCTCCATCTGTGGATCGTCCCAGTGTCGCCGGCAGGGCAACTGCTTCGTTTCGCCGGCCGCCAGTTCTACGATCTCCCCGCCCACGCGGATGGGGGCAGCCCGATCGGTCCCGAGGTTCTCCAGTGTGAGCATCTCGGGCGAGACGGCCGCCTTGATGCGGGCCCCGCGCCAGGTGAAGCGATAGGTCAGACGCTCCCACTGCTCGGGCAGGTTCGGGTCGATCCGCAGCCCCGAAGGCTCGGCGGCGGTGGACGGTTGGGTCTCCAGGCCGCCGAAGCCCTGCACCACCGCCAGCCAGATTCCGCCCTGGCCGGCGCCGTGGATCCCGTGGCGCGTGTTGGCGTACGAGTCGGCCAGGTCCACTCCCCCGGCGGCATCGAAGAATTTTCGGGCGTCGCGCTTCCGTCCCAGCCGGGCTGCCAGCAACGCGTGCGTACACATCGACAGCGACGAGGTCTGCGTGCATAGCGGGGCGTACTGATCGTAGTGCCTCTGCAGGTCGCCGTCCCAGAACGTCGACGAGAGCGTTTGAAACAGCAGCAGCGTGTCGGCCTGCTTGTTGGTCCTGTCGGATCCGGACGCCTCCTTGCGGGCGGCGTAGCTGGGTTCGGCGCAGTTCTCAAAGCCTTCGAACTGGGCGAGTACCTGCCTGTCCGGAAGCGTGGGGAAGTACATGTGGTCGGCGATCTGTCCCCAGGCGGCGATCTCGTCGGCGGAAACGGTCAGCTCATCCAGCAGCGCATCGACGGCCGACGCACTTTCGCCGCGGAGCACGTCGAGGACGGCAACGGTGCGGCGGAGCACTTCCTTGA
>CAZFPT010000065.1:6055-16297 GCA_964521005.1 uncultured Planctomycetaceae bacterium
CTTTCGCCGCGGAGCACGTCGAGGACGGCAACGGTGCGGCGGAGCACTTCCTTGACCATGCGATTGGTCCAGGCGTTGTCGTCCACGTCCTTGTGTACCTCGTCGGGCCCGCAGACGTGGCGGATGTGCCACATCCCGTCCTGTCCCCGTTGGGCGCGCGTGCGCCAGTATCGGCAGACCTCGATGAGCACTTCGAGCCCGGCGTTGAGCATGATCGCCCGGTCGCCGGTGAGGTCCCAGTGGTGCAGGACACCCCAGGCGATGTCCGCGTTGAGATGCACCTGCTGGTAGAGGAACCCGCCGATGCAGGGGGGCTCTTCCAGCCCGGTCGCGTACGACTGCCAGGGGTAGCGTGCCCCGTCGTAGCCGTCCTGCGTCGCCAGCGTGCGGGCAGAAGGCAGGCGGCGATGGCGGTAGAGCACGTGGTTTTCGCTGAGCTCGGGCGCGACGGCAGCCAGCAGCGGCAGCTGAAACATTTCCATGTCCCAGAACACCGCGCCGCGATACCAGTCGCCCGTGAGGTTTTTCGCGCCCAGGGAGCTTCGACCCTGGTCCCGCGGGGCGGCGATGCGCGTGGCGAACAGCGCGTAGCGAACGGCCTGCTGGGCGGTCTGGTCGCCGACGATCTCGACGTCGGCCTGTTCCCAGAACGCATCCCACGCGGCGCTATGCTCGGCAAATGCGTCGTCCCATCTCAGCCGACCCAGCTCGTCGATCAGCTCGCCGGGGGCGAAGGTGCGTTCGACGATGCCCTCTTCCACGTCGCCGACCAGTCGGCAGGCCTTGGTGAACACCAGCGATTGTCCCTGGACGTCCGGGGCGATCGTGAAAACGGTTTCGACGGCCGACTCGGTGGTTCGTGGCTGGGCGGGGCAGTGGGGTCCGTCGCTCTGCCGGACGGCGGCGGCCGACGCGACGCGCTTCTGCGTCTGCGGGGACAGCAGCGACACGTGCATGCCGGCCTGGTCGGCGCTGAGCGAGTCGACGCGCGAAAGCTTCAGGCCATGCTCGTCGCTGTTGGGCATCTGCCCCGGTTGGAAGTACTTCGCGCGGTGGTTCCGCACGTTCCCGTCGATTCCCATCGCCAGGAGGATCTCCCCGCAGGCCCGGTCCACGTCCACCGTGACCCGCTGCATCATGAGCGTCGGGTCGTGCAGGGCGGCGAATCGCTCCTCTCTGACACGCAGCCCGGCCCCGTCATGCCGGTAGTCGACCGTCGTTGTGAGCACCCCGGCCCGCATGTCCAGCGATCGCGAAACGCTGGATGCGGTGAGCGACTGGCCGCCGGTCCGCACGGCCAGCATCGGCCAATAGGGCCCGGCCAGGAAGTACATCAGCCCGTAGCCCGCACGGGTATACAGCCCCGAGAGATACACGCCGCGGAAGGCGTCTACGCCGTCGTCGCCCAGCGTGCCGCGCGTGCAGGTGGATCCGTTGCCGACGGTGAAGATCGTCGAGAGGATCTCCGGATGGTCGAAGGGGAGAGATGCGTCGTCAATCGTCCAGGTCATCAAGTTGCCTCGGGGTTGAGATTTCGGCTGGGGCCGGTCGATCCGTCTGGCCGGCCCAGCGAAGTCTATCATGGCCTGAGCGGGCGGGCAATTCTTGAAGGTCGGTGCAACCGACGGTACGCTCGCCACACGAAAGGAGATGTCCTGTGAGAATAGAACACGTTGCCTGGCAGGTGGCCGACCCTGCCGCCGTGGCGGACTGGTACTGCCGGCACCTGGGGTTCACCGTCAAACGATCCGCCGATGCGCCCGTGCCCGTCCGGTTCATCGCCGACGGATCCGGCGGGGTCATGCTGGAGATCTACAACAACCCGGCCGCCGAGGTGCCCGATTACGCCGCCCAGCACCCGCTCGTGCTGCACCTGGCGATGGTGTCCGACGAGCCTGCCGTCGATGCCGACCGCCTGCTCGCCGCCGGCGCGACGCTCGTGGAAGAGGTCGGGCCCACCGACGACGGCGACCACCTGTTCATGCTTCGCGATCCTTGGGGTCTGGCGCTGCAGCTGGCGAAGCGCGGCACGCCAATGGTCTGACCAACTCAGCCGCAGCCCAACCCTGCAAGGAGCCGTTCATGCCCACCATTTCCTGGGACAAGCTGGTCACCTTCGGAGCCGATCTCCTCAAGGCCAAGGGCGTCGGGGACGAGGACGCCCACTACCTGGCCGACCTGGCGGTGACGTCGCACGCCTTCGGTGCGCCCACCCACGGGCTGCCCGTGTTGAACTACTTCGTCCGCGCGATCGGCAAGACGGTGGACCTCTCCGCCAGGCCCATTGTGGTGCGCAACACCGGGTCGGCGGTCTGCATCGATGGCAGGGACGGGTTCGCCCAATTGACCATGCGGCTGGCGAAGTTCCACGCCCGGCGCGGCGCACGAGACCACGGCCTGTGCATGGTCGCCATCAAGGACGTCAGCTGGTGTGCCGCCCTGGGCCCGTACCTGATCGATCTGGCGCAGGACGGTTTCCTCGCCCAGGCGTGGGTCGAGCACTCCGCCTGCGAGGATAGCCCGCCCTTTGGCGGCATCGACGGGCGGTTCTCCACAAACCCCGCCGCCTTCGCGATTCCGCACGACCCGTCGCCCATGGTGGCTGACTGGTCCACCTCGTCGTGCTCGATGGGCAAGGTCCGCATGATGAAGTTGGCCGAGGAGACGGCGCCCGAGCCGATCTTCCTCACCGGCGACGGCGAGCTGTCCGACGATCCGCACACGATGGACCGCGGCGGGACGATGTTCCACGCCGGCGGGCCGAACTTCGGCTACAAGGGCTACACCCTGAGCCTGTGGTGCGAGGCGATGAGCATCCTCGCCGGCGGTTACGCCCACGACCCGGATCGCCCCGCCCAGCAGGCGATCAACCTGTTGGTGATCGACCCGGATTCCTTCGCCGGCAGGGAGCACTTCCACAAGGAGATGCAGCGGTTCGTGACGTACATGAAGAGCTCCCGTCCCCTGGCCGGCTACGGCGAGATCCGCCTGCCCGGCGAGCACTCGGTGGAAGACATCGCCCGCGCCCGTTCCGAAGGCCTGGCCGTGGAAGACTGGGTCCTCGAAGGTCTGCGCGGCTCAGCCGAGCAAACCGGCGTCCCGTGCGACCTGTGATCGCGATTCGCGTGTCGCTTGTCTCCCCTGCCTGTCGCCGATCGCCCGGCGCATCGGTCTTGCCAATCGGGGCGTTTCTGATACAATGGCCGATCTGTAACCCGAATCCGAAACCCCCTTAAGGGAGATGAAGCGATATGTCAGTCAGGGCGTGTGATCTGAAACGAGGCCAGGCCGTCGAATTCAAGGACGGCATCTGGGTGTGCGCCGATAACGAGAAGGTGGTCAAAGGCAAAGGTCGAAGCTACCACCAGATCCAGCTGAAGAATTTCGAGACCGGCCAGCTCGTCCGTGAGCGGTTCCGCAACGAGGACGTCTTCGAGCCGGTTCACGTCGATCGCCGCGACATGGAGTATCTCTACTCCGACGGCACCAGCCACGTGTTCATGGACCCCGAAAGCTACGAGCAGGTGAACATCCCGCAGGATCTCATCGGCGAGCAGTCGGTCTACCTGCAGCCGAACATCGTCTGCCAGATCGCCTACGTTCAGGGTCAGCCGTTGGACGTGGAACTGCCCGCCCACGTGGAGGTCGAGCTGGTGGAGTGCCCGCCGAACGTCAAGGGCGCCACGGCGACCAATCAGCTCAAGGACGCCGTCGCCGAGGGCGGGGCGAAGGTGAAGGTCCCTCCGTTCGTCGAGCTGGGCGAGACGATCCGCGTGGACACGCGCACCGGCGAATATCTCGGCCGCGCGTGAGCCTGACCGGGGAAACAGCGACCGAAAGGATTCTCCCATGACCGGCATGCAGGCCATTCAGCGTTTTGTGGACAAGGACGTGACGTGCTACATGGCGACGGTCGAAGGCGACTGGCCTCGCGTTCGACCGATGGCCACTGCCGTCGTGGATGAGGCGTCGCTGCTGTTCGCCACGTCGGACGCTTCGGACAAAATGCAGCAGATCCTCGCCAATCCCAAGGTCGAGCTGTGCTACATGGGCCCGGACTGGGACCACGTCCGCATTCGCGGCCAGGCCGAGCGCATCGAGGACGACAAGACCCGCCAGTACGTCTGGGACGAGGTCCCCCAGCTCCAGCAGTACTGGGAGTCTGCCGACGCCGAGGACTACGCCCTGATCCGCGTGCACGTCAAGGAAGTGCTCTACATGGACGTCCCGGACAAGGAATACCGCTCGCTGGACCTGTAGGGCGAAGCGACGCGGAATTCCTCAACTCAGGGGGGGGAGGGCATTTCCCTCACGGGGAATGCGGATCAATGATCGCCTGTATTCCATGGAGTGCTCCGCTTTCTTGACCCGCCGGGTTGCTCCGTTCCTCCCTCGCTGCGCTCGCTCGCAACGGTACAAGCCCGGGCACCCTTGGTTTGTGGCTCGCTTGGAAGGGCCGCATGGGTTCGCGCTGATGCGGACAAATGCCACCCCTGCGATGCGGTTGTCCTCGCGCAGGTATCGTCTCGTTCGCGGTCAATCCTGGGCGCGTAAAAGAGGGCCGCCCACGATGAGCGACCCTCTGCAGCAGTGCGGTTTTCGGCGGTTCGGTCAGGATGCCCCGGCGGTTTCGAGTTCTTCGTGCTCGCCGGCGGCGACTTCCTCGAATCGGACGCTGATGCGTTTGGAGACGCCTGCCTCTTCCATCGTCACCCCGTAGAGTACGTCGGCGGCGGCCATCGTGCGCTTGGCGTGCGTGATGACGATGAACTGGCTGAGTTTGACGAACTCCTTGACCAGTCGGCTGAACCGCTCGGTGTTGGCTTCGTCGAGGGCGGCGTCCACCTCGTCCAGCAGGCAGAACGGGCTGGGGCGCGATTTGAAGATGCTGAACAGCAGCGACAGGGCGGTCATGGTCTTCTCGCCGCCGGACAGCAGCGAAAGGCTTCGCAGCTCCTTGCCCGGAGGTCGAGCGACGATCTCGATACCGCACTCGAGCACGTCTTCGGGATCCAGCAGGATCACGTCGGCCCTGCCCCCGCCAAAGAGCTTGCGGAAGAGTGTCTGGAAGTTCTCCCGCACGTCCGCGAAGGTCTGCAGGAACAGCTCCTTGCTCTCCTTGTTGATGCGGCGGATGAGTTCGTCGAGCTGGTCGCGCGACTGGGTGATGTCCTCGATCTGCTGGGCGAGGAACTCGCGGCGTTTCTCGAGCTCTTCCTGTTCGGTGATGGCGTCGAGGTTCACGTTGCCCAGCCGACTGATCTTGGTGCGGAGGTCGTTGATCTCCGCTTCGACGGCGTCCCAGTCGCGTTCGGTGTCGTGCTCGTAGCTCTCGTAGAGCTCCACCAGATCCATGCCCAGCTCTTCCGACGCCCGGGACATCAGCGTCTCGATGCGGACGTCGGCCTCGTTGAGTTGCACTTTGATGCCCGAGAGCGACTCGCCCGCCTCGTCGTGGGCTTTGCGGTTGATCTGCAGCTCGCGGCGGATCTCGTCGAGCTTCTCGGAAAGCCCCTTGCGGGACTCCTCGACGTCTTCAAGCTCCTGTTGCAGGGCGGCCTGCTTCTGGTAGAGCGAGTCGACCTCCTCGCCAGCGGTGGTAATCGCCCGCTCGGCGTCGGTACGTCGCTGGCGGGAAAGCTCGACCTCGTCGCGGGCGGCGGTGAGGTCCTCGTGCATCTGGTCGCGCTGCCGCTGGAGCGAGGCGACGGCCTCCCGGGCGGACACCTGCTTCTCGCGCGCCTGGGCGAGTGAGACTTTCAGGTCCGTCATGGCCTCGGCCATCGCTTCGAGCGTCTGGCGGTGGGAGGCGATGGTCTCGGTAAGCTCGTCGATCTCCTCCTGCCGGCGGGCGCTGTCGGCTTCCAGTTGGGCGGCCTGGGCGAGGGCTTCTTTCCGGGCGTCGGCGGACTTGGCGATGTCCTCGTCGAGCCCTTCGATCTCCCCGGTCACCAGCGGTGCTTCCCGCTGGAGCCTGTCGATCTGATCGGTCAGTCCGGAGAGGTGGCTCTCGTGCTCGACGCGCTCGGCGTTCGCCTGGTAGATGGTGTTCCGCAGGGTCTGCTGGGCGTCCTCGGATTCTTCCCGCCGGGTTCGGGTCGCCTGGCAGCGATCCTGGAGCGATTCGATGGTGGTGTCCAGCTCGTGGCGGGCGGTTTCCAGCTCCGCCAGCTCCGTCCGCCGCGAGATCATGCCCGTCCCTCGACTGGCGGCGCCGATGCGCACCCGGCCGTCGGGTTCGAGCAGTTCGCCCTTGCCCGTCACGAACCGCCACTCGCCCGACAGATCACCGGCGGCCAACTCGGCGTCGGCAAGCGTTTCCACCGCGAGCGTACGCCCCAGCAGCGAGGCGATCGCCGGGGCGACGTGGGATTCGCCGCGGACCCAATCGGCGACGCAACCCAGCACAGCCTGGTGTGTGGGGGTCGCGGGACGCTCGGGGGCGGTACGATCCAGACAGAGCAACTCGACCGCACCGCCGTCGCCCAGGACCTCGTTGAGTTCGTCGTGGCAGGCGTGCAGGTCGCCCAGCCGATCCAGCAGGAGGGTCTGGTCGGCGCCGGCGAGGGCCGCTTCCACCCAGGCGGCCCGATCGGCGTCGGCGGTGACGGTCTCGCCGAGCATGCCGCGGATCTGCGAGAGCTTGCCCCCTTCGCGGGCTTTCATCACCTTCCGCACGCCGGCGGCGACGCCCTCCATGCGTTTCTGCATCTCTTCCAGGGCGTTGATTCGGCTGATCGCGCCGCTGCGGGTTTCCCGCGCTTTGCTCAGTTGCGACTGAAGCTCGTGCTCGTCGGTCGCCAGCTGCTGGGACCGCTCCCGGGCGGCGGCGAGCTGCTCGTTGGCGTCGCTGAGACGTCGGCGGGCGTCGGTGAGCTTGCTCTCGGTCTCGACGCGTTCGGACGCCAGTCGGCCAAGCGATTCGTCGATCTGCTCGCGACGCTCGGAGAGTCGCTGCTTCTGGGCGGCGAGGTTCTCCTGGCGGATCTCGGCGGCCTGGGCCTGGTTGTTCAACTGCGAGACCTGGCGCATCAGGTCGATCGTGGCGGCTTTGCGGTCTTCCAGGTCGGCCGTCAGCTTGCCGATGGCCAGTTCCTGCTCGCGAAGCTCGGAGACCTTCTGTTCGTACTCGGCGGCGAGCTGCTCTGCCTGGTCTTCGCTCCGGGTGAGTTCGCCGCTGCGGGTCTCGATCTGCGATTCGACCTGTTCGATCTTCGCTTCGAGCTCCTCGCCGCGTCGTGAAAGCTGCACGATCTGGTCGCCGAGCTCTTTGACGCGCGAGGTGAGCATGTCCGAACGCTGCTGGGCGGAGGTGATCTGCCCGCCGATGGTGGCGACCTCGCCCTGGAGCTGTCGCGCGGTGCGTTCGAGGTCGACGGCTTCGACTTCGGTGGAGCTCCGCGTGGATTCGAGCTTGTTGATCTTGGCGTTGATGCCCGAGGCCCGGTCGTGGGCGGCGTCGAGCTTCTCCTGCAGGGCACGTCGCTGGCGGGTCTGGGTGTGGTATTTCGCGAGGGAATGCAGCGAGCGCAGCTCGGCGAGACGCTCGGAGTAGGTCTGGTAGTTGCGGGCCTTGCCTGCCTGGTACTTGATGGACCGCAGGCGTTTCTCGACCTCGGCCAATACGTCGGTCACGCGGAGGAGGTTCTGCTCGACGCGATCGAGCTTGCGGAGGGCCTCCTTCTTGCGGGCCTTGTATTTGCTGATCCCGGCGGCTTCGTCGAAAATCTTCCGGCGTTCCTCGTGCGACGCCTGGAGGAAACCCTCCACCTGCCCCTGCTCGATGACGCCGTAGGCGTTGTTGCCCACGCCCGTATCGAAGAACATCTCGCGGATGTCCTTCAGCCTTGCCGGGACCTTGTTGATGAGATACTCGCTCTGGCCGCTGCGGTAAAGTCGACGGGTAATCGAGACGATGCTGTCTTTCCTGGCGGCCTCGTCCTTCTTGGCCGACTCGGGCGGCTGGAGCACGCCGTCGCTGTTCTCGAACACGAGCGTGACCTCGGCCGACCCTGCCGATCGCCGCTGCGACGAGCCATTGAACAGCACGTCCATCATTTCCGAGCCACGCAACGACTTGGCCGACTGCTCGCCAAGGACCCACTTGACCGCGTCGACGACGTTGCTCTTGCCACAGCCGTTGGGCCCGACGATGCAGCTGATGCCGTCATCGAACTCGAACTCCGTCCGGTCGGCGAAGCTCTTGAACCCCGATACGATCAATTTGGCGAGTTTCATGGGCGGATGGATTCCTTAATGAGATCTGCAGATACACTACCTGTAGTAGGTCCTGCAGGTCAAGCCCCCAATGGATATTGATCGAGCCGGAAAAGCCCGGCTTGCCCCACTGGCCCGTTCGGTCCGGGCCGAGACGCGCAACTGTTTAGCGCGACTCAGCCTTCGGGCATGTCCGGGCGGGCGACATTCGGGCGGGTCGGGTCTTCGTTGGTTTGCAGATCGACCGTTCGTTGGAGAATGAACCGGGCGGGAATGTGTCCCCGCTCGCACAGGCCGTGCAGCGTCGCCAGGACTTCGCCGTAGGTGAGCCCCAGGCCGTGAACGTTCCCCTGCGTGTCGGGGTCGGTGCGTCGGCCGAGGGTTTCGATCAGGTCGGCGACGTCGAAGTCCAGGTAAAGCGACTCGCTGAGCATGTCGCCGCGCGGGATGCGCCGGTAGACCATTACGCGGGGTTTGCGGGTCTTTTCGTCCTTGCAGGAGCTGACGGTGACCATCTCGTCCGGGCTGCGATAGAACACGTCGCGTCGCAGGGACAGGTCGCGTCCGAAGACCACAATTTTCGGCCGACGGGTCTGCGTGGCGTAGATGGCGTATCGACCGCGGGATTCGACCAGGTCCAGAACGAAGTCTCCGCCCACGAGGACGCGCTCCACGCGGGATGTCTCGCCGGCCCGCAGGAGCGATTCATACGCAGCCGTCCGGACACGCTCGTTGTTGGAATCCAGCAGCCCGCGCAGGGCGTCGCCGGCCAGGCCAAGCCCGTCGGCGTTGCCCAACTCGCGGACGGCCGCCAGTTGCATCGGCGAGTCGTGGTTGCGGGCGAACCGCACCATCACCTCGATCGCGTCCGGGTCGCCCATGCGAAGCCCCGTCCGGGCGGCGTAGAAACACAGCGTCGGATGGGGCGAGTTGTAGTGCTGGCGCACCTGGGGCATGACCTGTCTGCCGATGGCCTCCCACGTCAGGCCCAGGGAGTTATGGTCGGCGCGGGGATCTTTCATCTGCTCGGCGATCCGCAGGATCTGCCCCTCCACCTGGTAGCTCAGGGGCAGGTGCAGTGCGAGGTCCAGGAAACGGCTGTAGTTGTTGCGGTATTGCTTGGGGACCACCAGTTCGATCGTGCTGCCGCTTCGCCCGATGGCGACCTCGCGGAGCTTGGCGAACCGGGCATTGATGCGGTTTTTGATGAGGAAGGCCTTGGAGTAGTCCTTCTTGAGCAATTGCAGGTGGATAATCCGCCGCCGCACGACCGTTCCGCCGCCAATGACCTTGCCGTTGCGCAGCTTGGGGGCGTCGGCGGGGTCGTCCGGGTTGAGGTAGGGGTTCACGAACATCGGCCCGTTGCCCTTGGCCCAGATATGCGTCTGGGTCTGGGAGACGTCCCACTTGCCCGCCAGGTGCAGGTCCAGGGGCATGAGAATGCCCCCCGAGAGCGTCTTGGTGCCGCTACGGGGCATTGCCTGGACATGGATGTCGAACGCATGACCCTTCGGCGCGCCGGGCGGAATCACCCCGCGGACCTTCACCACGGCAGTATCCAGGTCGCGAAGGAACTTGATGGGCGTGATCCCCTTGGTTCCCTCTCGCCACGAGCCCAGATCCTGCTTGGAGAGATAGTCCGTCAGGTACCGCCGCAGGGCGCCGGGAATCTCCCGAGAGCCGTTCGTTCCCAGGCCGATCACCACGCCATACCCTTCCACCGGCAGGTAGCCCGTGGCCACCAGGCGGGCGTAATCCTTCACCACGCTGTCCTGGGTCAGGGGCTGGGGCGGGTCCAGGTCCATGCCCTGGTCCTTGTTGCTGTCGTCGCAGCCTGTCCCTGCCAGGCCTGCAGCCAACAGCGCAGCCAGCAGGGCAAACCGCATACAGCGGGGGCGGGAACTCTCACGGCGGGGGGTTGTTTCGCAAGGCATGGCGGTCACCTCTACGTCAGGGGGCTCGATGCAAGGCGGTGATTATACCAACGCCTTGCCCTCAAATCCACCTATTGTTGCGTGTGGATCC
>CAZFPT010000066.1:0-16221 GCA_964521005.1 uncultured Planctomycetaceae bacterium
CCTGCTGGAATGCCCGGGCAGACTGTTGCTGACGATATAGCTGTTAGTCGTTAGTAGTTAGTTGTTAGTCATTAGTAGATAGTTGTTAGTCATTAGTAGATAGTCATTAGTAGTTAGTTCTAAGCGTGTGGGCGTCGATTGGATATATCCCCCTAACGACCAACGACTGATGACTAACGACCAATGACTAACGACTAACGACCAATGACTAACGACTAACGACTAATGACTAATGACTAACGACTAATGACTAGAAACTAACGTACACATGGTGATCGAGAAAACCGTCGGGGTGGTGGACGACGTGGAGATGACCTGCTATTCTGGCGTGAAGAATGAACTCCAGAAGGCCGGCGCGAAGTACCACGACAAGGCGGTGGTGCAGGATGGCCACCTCATCACCTCGCGCCTGCCCAAGGACATTCCCGAGTGGCTCGATGCCACCGAGAAGATGCTGATGACCCGCCGCGAAGAGGACTGACCGCGACGGCTGCGACGAATCCGGCGCCGCCTATGCCCCCAGGGCGGCCGCCTGCAGGGCCACCATGCGGTGGCCCTGTTTTTGCGCCCGCTAGAGTGTCTTCTCGTAGAGCTTCAGCGTGAACCGCCGCGGGCCGTTGACGAACTCCCGCGTGCCGGTCTGCACGAAGCCCTCGGATTCATAGAGCCCATGGGCGGCCGTCTGCAGCGTGGTGGTGTCCAGCTTCAGTTTCGCGTACCCGTCGCGACGGGCCCGCTCGATCAGCGCCCGCAGAACGGCCCGGCCGAACCCGCGACGCTGAAAGTCCGGATGGACGCGCATCCGCTTGATCCAGGCGACGCCCTTGCCCTCGCCCAGCAGCGCGCCCATCGCTACGATCGTCCCGGCGCAGAGGCCCACGAGGAACTCCCCGCCGGCATCGAGGTAAACCGCCCGAATGCTGTGCAGGTCGTCGTCCCAGCCGCCCTGCCCGCCATGGGCGCCCACGTCGTGCAGCGCGAGGTTGTGCAGCTGCCAGACCGCCTCGCGATCCGCATTCTGATAACGTCGCAGGACCAGTTCGCTCATACCGGGCAGCTTACGCCCGCCTGACCCGCGCGCACAGCCAGAAAAATCTGCGACGGACGCGTTTTCTGATTCGCGTGGGCTGGCGTTCGCCGGCCGGCGTGCTAGGGTAGAGAAGCAGGACACCCCAGAAGGCAACCAGAAAGGCAGGAGCAAACCGATGAGCGAAGCACCGATGAATCAACTCACAGAGCAGGAGAAGGCGGACGGCTGGCAGCTTTTGTTTGACGGCGAGAGCACCGAGCACTGGCGGGGATTCCGTTCCGAGAGCTTCCCCGACGGCTGGGTTGTGGTGGACGGCACGCTGCATCGCGCGGACAAGGCCGGCGACATCATCACCAAAGAGCAGTTCCAGGATCTCGAGTTCAGCGTCGAGTGGAAGGTGGCCGGTCCGGGCAACAGCGGGTTGTTCTTCCGCGTCAGCGAGGACGAGGAGACCGTCTGGAAGACCGGCCCGGAGTACCAGATTCTCAACAACGACGTGCACCCCGACGGCCAGCACCCCAAAACCCAGGCCAGCGCCAATTACGCCCTGCACGCGCCCACCAAGGACATGTGCAAGCCCGTCGGCGAGTGGAACCACGCGAAGATCCTCGTGGACGGCAATCACGTGGAGCACTGGCTCAACGGCGAGAAGGTCGTCGAGTACGACCTGTTCAGCGACGACTGGGAGAAACGGGTCGCCGAGAGCAAGTTCTCGAAGTTTCCCCGGTACGGCAGGGAGCCCAAAGGCCACCTCGCCCTGCAGGACCACAACGACCCGGTGTGGTACCGCAACATCAAGGTCCGCCCGCTGAACGGATAGGGCGACAGCAGACTCCAGCATGAACACGGGCGGTTCGCCTGAAGCGGACCGCCCGGTCTATGCGCAGAACATCTCGGGGTTGTGTCTCGCTTTACGTCTCGCGTCCGACGGCCTGGGCGATGCGTTCCAGCACGGGCATCAGGTCGGCCATCGCCGCGGGCGTGAGCGACTGGGCTCCGTCGCTCATGGCGTGCTCGGGGTCGGGGTGGACCTCCACGATGAGCCCGTCGGCACCGGCGGCCACCGCGGCCCGGCACATGGCGGGCACCAGGTGCGAGTGGCCGGTCCCGTGGGAGGGATCCACCACCACCGGCAGGTGCGTGCGCTGGCGGAGTTCGGGCACTGCCGCCAGGGGCAGCGTGTTGCGGACGTACTCCTCGTACGTGCGGATGCCCCGCTCGCAGAGGATGACGTTCGGGTTGCCGGCGTTGATGATGTACTCCGCCGCCAGCAGCCATTCGTCCAGCTGGCTGGAGAGCCCCCGCTTGAGCAGGACGGGTTTGTTGACCCGGCCCATCGCCTCCAGCAGCGGGTAATGCTGCATGTTGCGGGCGCCGATCTGCATGACGTCGGCATACTCGGCGACCAGGTCGACCGTGTCCGTGCCCACCACCTCGGTGACCACCGCCAGACCGGTCCGATCGCGGGCTTCGGCGAGGATCTTGAGCCCCTCCTCGCCCATGCCCTGGAAGCTGTACGGGCTGGTGCGGGGCTTGTACGCCCCGCCGCGCAGCCCCACGCAGCCGGCGGCTTTGACGGCTTCGGCGGTGCGGAAGATCTGCTCGCGGCTTTCCACGGCGCACGGGCCCGCGATGACGCCGACCGATCGGCCTCCCATGGGAAACTTCGCCGGCCCGATGGCGATCTCGGATTTCTCCTGCTTGACCTCAGTGGAGGCCATCTTGTACGGGGCCAGGATCGGAACGATCCGATCGACCATGGGGGCGTTCTCGATGGCGCCCTTGTCGACGGAACGCTTGTCGCCCAGGCAGGCGACGACGGTGCGGTCGGTCCCGTGGATGACGTGGTCCTTGAGGCCATAATCGCGAACAAGATCCACCACGTGCTGGACGTGGGTCTCGGACGCTCCGGGTTTCATCACAACGATCATGGGAAATCACTCCTTGCAGGGGGAAAGGTCAAGCGGGTCGGGCGATGGGGCAGGCTCGACGGGACTTACCCGACGCGCCAGCCACGCCACGAATAGAAATAGACGCCCGCGACGGGGGCGAAGGCAGCGGCAAACGGACCGGGAGAGACGATTCTCGGCCACCGGCCGACGCTCTCCCTGAGAATCTCCCGAGTTGTCGCTGTGTGGGTCATGGTCCGTGGTCCTGTCCGGGAACGTGCCCGGACCTGTCATTATACCCCCCGAATCCAGTGCGGGGGAGGGCCAATTTCACGAAGATTCCGTGCAGCCGGTCCTGCCGCAAGAATAGAGGAGCCCGGGCACCTGGGCGCCCGGGCTCGCGTCTCGCCTCCCCACAGGGGCGTTTGGATTGTCACAGGCCCCGATGGGCTACTCGTCGCCGACCTGCTCCTCGACGATGATCACGCCGTTGGCGTCGCCGTTGACGACGATATTCTTGATGACGATGGCGCCGCCCTGGCCGCCACCGCCCTGAACCACGATGCGGGCCTGGACCTTCTTCTGCCGGTTCTGTTGGTTCTTGCCGGCGGGCTTCTTCCTGGCCTGTTTCCTGGCGGGCTTGGCTTGGGCGCGGGGAGGCGCCGCCGCCTGAATCGGCGCGGGCGCATCGACGCTGCTGTAGACGAACCATGGCAGGACAAGAACAATCGGCAGCAGCGAGGCCGTTACGACAAACCCCGCCCTGCGGATGTGTTGGCGGAACATGTGTTCTCCTTTCGCGGGCGCAGGGACAAACCCGGTGCCCGAACGAAATTATAGACGCCGCCGGGGCAGAGGAGTTTCACACAATCAGGAAATTGATCCGGATTTCTTGCCGGGCGTCAGTCTGCCGGCGTAATCCGTTCCATTCCGCCCATGTACCGCCGAAGGGCCGGGGGGATGCTCACGCTGCCGTCGGCGTTCTGGTTGAGCTCCAGCAGCGGGATGAGGATCCGCGGGCTGGCGATGACGGTGTTGTTCAGCGTGTAGCAGAAATGAACGTTGCCGTCGGCGTCGCGGTATCGCAGGTTCAGCCGACGGGCCTGGAAGTCGTGCAGCGAGCTGGCAGAGTGCGTCTCGCCGTAGCTCTCGCGCGAGGGCATCCACGTTTCGATGTCGTACATCCGCACCTTGCCCTGCCCCATGTCGCCGGTGCAGACCTCCACCACGCGGTAGGGCAGCTCGAGCTTGGCGAGAACTTCCTCGGTGTTGGCGAGAATCCGCTCGTGCCACGCCGCCGCCTCGTCGGCGTCCTCGCGGCAGAGCACGACCTGCTCGACCTTGTCGAAGAAGTGGATCCGGTACAGCCCCCGCGTGTCCCGCCCGGCGGCGCCGGCTTCGCGACGGAAGCAGGTGCTCAGGGCGGTGTAGGTCTTGGGAAGATCGTCCTCGGCGAGGATCTCGTCGGCGTGGTAGCCCACCAGCGCCACCTCGCTCGTGCCCGCCAGCGCCTGGCCGTCCCGCTCGCAGAGATACGATTCGTCGCGATGCAGCGGGAACTGGCCCATCCCTTCCATGATCCGCTCGTCGACCAGCACGGGAACGGTCATCGCGGTGAAGCCCTTCTCGGCCATGTGATCGAACGCGAGGCGAAGGACCGCCTGGTGCAGCTGCGCGCCGGCGCCTTTGAGAATGTAATTGCGCGAACCGGCGAGTTTCACACCGCGTTGCAGGTCGATGATGTCCAGCAGTTCGCCCAGTTCGACGTGGTCCTTCAGCGGGAAATCGAACGCGGGCGGCTCGCCCACGCGGCGGACCTCGACGTTGTCTTCCTCGCTCTTGCCGACCGCGGCGAGGGGCGAGGGGATCTGCGGGACGCGCAGCATCCGCTCGTGGAACTCCGGTTCCAGCTCTGCCTGCCGGTCGGCGAGCTGCTTGGCCCGCTCCTTGAGGCGCGACATGTTCTCGATGGCGGCCTTCTTCTGGTCCCCGGTGAGCTTGGCGATGGTCTTGCCGGAAGCGTTCTGCTCGGTGCGGATCTCCTGCAGCTCGCGCTGGATGTCCAGCAGTTTGGCGTCGAGATCAAGCAGGGCGTCGATGTCCACATCCATGTTCTTGAGGCGGACCGCCTCCTTGATTGTCTCGGGATGCTCGCGGATGAACTTGATGTCGATCATGTCAGCCTCGTTGTGAGGATTGCGATGCTCGGGTGACGTGGGATTATACGCCCTGGTGATTCAGCCTGCCAGCGCCCCGCCCGCAAGCAAGCAAGTTGCGGGCCCTTCGGCGGGGGTCAGTTGCTCTGCACTTCCTCGGTGAGGCGGTCGAGGGAGGCCTGGAACTGCACGTCTTTCTCTCGCATGGTCTCGATCGTGCGGTTGGCGTGCATGACGGTGGTGTGGTCTCGCCCGCCGAAGTAGCCGCCGATTTCCTCGAGGCTGTGACGGGTCAGCGTGCGGGCGAGGTACATGCAGATCTGCCGGGGAAGAGCGATCGAACGCGAGCGCTTGCGCGACTGGAGGTCCGCCAGGCGCACGGAGTATCGGCTGGTGACCACTTTGAGGATGTCCTCAATGGTGACCTCGCGCTGGCGGTCGGGGCGGGCGCCGCCGAGGGCTTCCTCGGCGATCCGCAGGGAGATCGGCTCGTCGGAGACCTTCGCGAGCATGGCGACTTTCGAGATCGCCCCTTCCAGCTCGCGCGTGTTGGATTCGATCTTCGAGGCGATGAAGCAGGCGACGTCCTCGGGCAGCTCGACCGCACGGGCGGCGGCCTTCTTGTTCACGATGGCCACCCGCGTCTCGTAGCTGGGACGGTCGATCCGCGCGACCAGGCCCCAGTTGAATCGGCTGATCAGGCGGTGTTCGAGGTCCTTGAGCTCGTCGGGCCCGCGGTCGGAGGAGAGGATCAGCTGTTTGTGGTCCTGGTAGAGCGTGTTGAACGTGTGGAAGAACTCTTCCTGGGTCTGCTCGTGGTCGGCGAGGAACTGGATGTCGTCGATCACCAGCACGTCGGCGTGGCGGTAGCGGTAGCGGAAGTCGTGCAGCTGCCCGTTGCCGACGGCTTCGATGAAGTGGTTCACGAACGTCTCGCAGGAGAGAAAGCAGATGTTCGCGCCGGCTTCGCGCTGGGAGATCTCCTGGCTGGTCGCCTGGAGCAGGTGGGTCTTCCCGAGCCCCACGTCGCCGTGGATGAACAGCGGGTTGTACGCCTGCCCGGGCGATTCGCTCACCGCCACGCACGCGGCGTGGGCCAGGCGATTGCACGGCCCGGCGACGAAGTTGGTGAAGCTGTAATCGTCCGAGAGTCGGACGGTTTCATCGAGCGGTCTGGCATTGTCGGAGGCCTGGTAGCTGCCCGCTTCTTCCTCCGCCTGGGCCTGGGTGAGAAAGCAGACGCCCACGAGTCGACCGGTGGCGGCCTGGGCGGCCTCGGTGAACAGGCGCGTGGCGTGGCGCGAGCAGTAGTCCTGCTCCTCGGGCCCGGGCACCTGGATCTCCAACAGGCCATGCTCCAGCGTGAGCGGTTCGAGCTGGGTGAACCACGGGCGGATAGTGTTGCCTCCGTCCGAGATGACCCGCTGAATAATGCGCTGCCAGAGCGTCCTGTCTACGATCGCCATGGGCGTATTCCCTTCAAGCGCACCTCGTGCGCAGCATGGTTCACAAAAAAGAACGAACGAAGCCAACAGACGTGACCGACCGGCGGGTCACCTTCCCTGGTGATGTCCCTTCCCTGGGGTTCGCTGCTTTCGGCACGTAAGGGCAATCTACTCGCCGACGAGGAGGTTGTCAAAGGCAAAACCATCGCACCCCCGCGGCTGCGTCTTTCGTACCATTGAGGGGCGATATGCCACAGGTTCGCACCGGTCCTGCAGTTATCGCCGGACCCATCGAGGCTCAGTTGAACCTCGTAACCGCCTCGGAGGCCGGGCCCTTCTGTCCGCCGGCGCGTTGGTTGGGGTTCCAGTTGTTCCGTCGCGATCGGCCGTTGTTGGGGGCGTCGCGCCCGGTGAGCTTGAGGTACTTCTGATCGCCCAGGACCGCCTCCAGTTTGGCGACCACCTCCTGGGAGGGGGAGATATACCAGTCCCGATCGACGGCAATCTTGGCTTTGCAGTCGACCCGGTTGCTCGGAGACACGATCACATAGACGGGGCAGTTCCCGCGGTACTCGCTGATCACGTCCCGGGCGGCCAGGAGCAGCTCCGTCTTCCCGGCGGGGGCTTCCAGCGTGAGGCCCTTGGTGAACTTCTCGATCGCCTGATCGATGGGGATCACATCGTCGATGAGAATGCTGGGCCGCTCGCGCTTGCGGTCCAGGCTGCCCTGCAGGAAGACCATCGAATCGGGCACCAGCAACCCGGCGACCTCCTCGTAGGTCTTGGGGAACACCACCGCGTCGCACTTGCCCGAGACGTCCTCGACGGTGAGCATCGCCATCTTGCGATTGTTCTTCTTGGTGACCGTCGGGCGGACCTGCGCGATCATGCAGCCGACGAGCACCGCGGTTCCGTCCGGGTGCTCATCGGCACGGGAGAGCTTCAGACCATCCGGCTTGGAGAGGCTGTCCAGTACGCGGGCATATTTCACCAGCGGGTGGGACGTCACGTAGAATCCCAGCGTATCCTTCTCCGCCGCCAGCAGTTGCGACTCCGACCACGGCTCGACGTCCGGGAAGCGGGGTCGCTCGGCCGGCTCGCCGGCGGCGGGGCCGAACATGCTCATCTGCCCGCTCTTGCGGTCGGCGGCGGCGGACTGACCCAGCTGAATGGCGCCGTCCAGGGCGGCGATCATCGCGGCCCGCGATGCGCCAAGGGCGTCGAATGCGCCGCATTTCACCAGCGTTTCGATCGTCGAACGATTGACCGCCCGCAGGTCCACGTACTCGCAGAAGTGGTACAGGTCGGTGAACGCGCCGACCTCCTTCCGCGCTTCGACGATGGCGTCGACGGCCTTGTGGCCGACGCCTTTGACCGCGGCGAGCCCGAAGCGGACCGAGTCCTCGTCGATCGCGAAGTCCGCCCCGCAGGTGTTCACGTCCGGCGGGAGGATCTTCACGCCCATCCGCGACGCCTCGGCCATGTATTGCACGACCTTGTCCGTGTCGCCCGCCTCGAAGGTGAGCGTCGCGGCGAGAAACTCGCGCGGGTAATGCACCTTCATGTAGGCCGTCTTGTAGGCGAGAATGGCGTACTGCGTGGAGTGCGACTTGTTGAAGCCGTACCCGGCGAATTTCAGGATGAGGTCGAACAGCTCCTGGGCCTCGGCCTCGGCGATGCCGTTGGAGACGCACCCCTCGATGAAGTTGGGCTTCTCGGAGGCGATCACCTTCTCCTTCTTCTTGGAGATCGCCTTGATCAGCGTCAGCGCGCGGGCCAGCGGGATCTTGCCCAGGCGGTTGACCACCTGCATGACCTGCTCCTGATACGCCATGATCCCGTACGTCTCGGCCAGCAGGTCGTCCACCAGCGGATGAACCGAGGGGACCTCCTCCTGGCCGAACTTGCGGGCGCAGTAGGTGGGAATCAGCTCCATCGGTCCGGGGCGGTACATCGCGTTGGCGGCGATGAGCTCCTCGATCCGCTGGGGCTTCATCTGCATCAGGATGTTCTTCATCCCGTCGGATTCGAACTGGAACACGCCGTCGGTCTGGCCGTTCTGGAACAGCTCGAAGACGCGCGGGTCGTCCAGGGCGAACGTGTCGGAGTGGACGGTCTGCCCGGTACTGTCGGCGGCCAGGTCGCACGCCCGCTGCAGAATGGTCAGCGTCCGCAGCCCCAGGAAGTCCATCTTCATCAGGCCGACGTCGTCGCAGGTGGGCCCGTCCCACTGGGTCACCGCGTCGTCGCTGTCCGAGGAGCGGCAGAGGGGGATGAAATTGTCCAGCGGCTCATCGGCGATGATGACGCCGGCTGCGTGGATCCCGCTGTGGCGGGCGAGACCTTCGAGCTTGGAGGCGTTCTCGATCACCCGCGCCACGAGCGGATCGGAGTTCACCATGCGTTTGAGGTCCGGCTCTGCCTCCAGCGCCTTGGCGAGGGTCACTTTCGGGCCTTCGGGCACGAGCTTGGCGATTTCGTCGACCTTCGCAAGCGGCACGTCCAGCACGCGTCCGACGTCGCGGATCGCCGCCCGGGCCTTGAGCGTCCCGTAGGTGATGATCTGCGCCACGTGGCCGTACTTCTCGCGAACGTAGCGGATGACCTTGCCGCGCCCCTCCTGGCAGATGTCGATATCCAGGTCCGGCGCCTCCTGCCGGGCCGGGTCCGTGAACCGCTCGAAGAGCAACCCGTACTGCAGCGGATCGACCTCCTGCAGCCGAAGCGAGTAGCCCAGAAGCGTCCCCACGCCGCTGCCACGCGGGCTGGAGGGAATGCCGTTGTCCCGGGCGTACTTCACAAAGTCATTGACGATCAGAAAATACGAGCTGTAGCCCTTCTCGCGGATGACCTCCAGCTCCCGTTCCAGCCGGGCGCGGTACTCCTCGGGCAACCCATCGGTGCCCTGCTCGGCCATCCGTTCGTTCAGGCCGGCCCAGGCGAGCTCGGCGAGGTAGTCGTCGTCGCTTCTGCCTTCGGGCACGGGGAACACGGGCAGGTGCTCTTCGGTGAACTCCAGCGCCACGCCGTCTTCGCACATCTCGGCGATTTTCAGCGTATTGTCGCACGCCTCGGGCCAGTGTTTCAGGGCGGTGCGCATCTCCTCGGGCGTCTTGAGATACAGCTCCGGCGGGTAGGCCATCTTCCCTTCGTCGCTGAGCACGCGCCCCGTGGAGATGCACGTGAGCACCTCGTGGGCGGGTTTGTCGTCGCGGGTGAGGAAGTGCACGTCGTTGGTGCCCACGATGCCCACGCCCAGCTGCTTGGCCAGCTCGATCAGGGCGGGGTTCACGCGGTCCTGATCGGCCAACCCCTGCTTCTGGATCTCGATGAAGAACCGCTCGGGCCCGAAGATGTCGCGATACTCCCCGGCGATGCGCCGGGCATCGTCGTCTCGCCCTTCCATCAGCGCCTGGGGCACCTCCCCGCCCAGACACGCCGTGGTGCAGATGAGCCCGTCGCTGAACTCCGCGAGCAACGCACGGTCCACGCGGGGCTTGTAGTAGAACCCCTCGAGGAAGGCCCGGGAGGAGAGCTTCATCAGGTTGCCCCAGCCGGTCTGGTTCTGCGCCAGCAGCAGCAGGTGGTAGGCCGCCGTCTTCTGGTTGCCCATCGAGCGATCGTCGCGCGTGGTGGGCGAAATGTACGCCTCCAGCCCGAGGATCGGCTTGATGCCCGCTGCCGTCGCGGCCCGGTAGAAATCCACCGCCCCGAACAGGTTGCCGTGGTCGGTCAGCGCCAGGTGCGTCATGCCGCTCCTGGCCGCCCGGGAGACCAGGTCCTGGATGCGATTCCCGCCATCCAGCAGCGAATAGTGCGAGTGAACGTGAAGGTGCGTGAAGTTGTCCATGATGCGTCCGTGCAGGTTGGAACCCGTTGGCGGGGCACGTCCCGTCGCCCGACCGTCGCCCCGAAGAGCCCGTATCCTATCACCCGCGTCGGCCGGGGTGAAACCATTTCGTCAGGCCCGGGCGATTCTCGCCGATTGGCCCCTTCGCAAGTGCCCGCACCGGCTGGGATTCGGCCCCCAGCAGAAAAATGGGAAGAAATCCCCGGCGTTTTGGTACTCTTTGCCGATCCCGGCGCGCCTATAATTCTGTGAAGTCGCCGGAAAGGCGATTTCACCTTTTGCCTTCTATCAAGGCTTCGCGCGTTGCGGAGCCCATATGCGGATTCGGTGGCAAAGACACCACCGACAAGACCAGCAGCAAGCGGGCGGTCCCGACGGGGATCGCCCGCTTGCGATTGGCACCCATGCGGGGATTATAGTTGAACCTCACCGCCCCTGCCTCCATCATAGGGGGCCGATCGGCCGACCCCTCGGCCGGGGACCTTCGAGCTTCTGCAGGATGATTCCATGCCACAGAAAACCTGTCTCCACGCAGTCCATGAACGACTCGGCGGCAAGCTGGTGGACTTCCACGGCTGGTCGCTGCCGGTGCAGTACGAGGGCATCCTCGCCGAGCACCGCCATACCCGCTCGGCTGCCAGTCTGTTCGACACCTGTCACATGGGACAGTTCGTCCTTCGTGGCCGACACGTAGCCGAGACGCTGGACCGCATCCTGGTTCAGCCGACCGCCTCGATGAAGGTCGGGCGGTGCAAGTACGGCTTTGTGCTCAACGAGGCAGGCGGCATCCTGGACGACACGATCATCATGCGATTGGGCCAGGAGGAGTTCTTCCTGGTGGTCAACGCCGGCCCGCGGGAGAGCGACTTCGCCTGGCTGCGGGAGAAGCTGCCCGGGGCGATCGAGCTCATCGAGCAGAGCGACTGGGGCAAGCTGGACCTCCAGGGCCCGCTGGCGGCAGAGGTGCTCACCCCGCACACCGAGGCCGACCTGACAAAGCTGAAGTACTTCGGCGTGACGCGCACCGGCATTCTCGGTCGAGACTGCATTCTCTCCCGCACCGGATACACCGGCGAGCTGGGCTACGAGATTTTCTATCCCGCCGACGGCATGGTGGAGCTGTTCGAAGCGCTGCACGCCCATGAGCACGTCCAGCCGGCCGGGCTGGGCGCACGCGACAGCCTGCGCCTGGAGATGTGCTATCCGCTGTACGGGCAGGATATTACAGAGCACACCACGCCCATCGAGGCAGACATGGCCTTCTTCTGCCCGCTGGACGACGAGTTCGTCGGAGCCGACGCGCTGCGGGCCCAGCGCGACCAGGGCGTCCCGCGGAGGCTGGTGGCATTCCAGGCCGACACCCGTCGCCGGGCGAACACGGGCGATACGATTCTACGCGACGGCGACCCGGTCGGCGAGGTCACCAGCGGCGCGTTCTCGCCCATGCTGGAGACCTCCATCGCCCTGGGATACGTCCGGACGGACTGCTCCGCGACGGGCTCGGCCATCGTGATCGACACCGGACGGGCGCAGCTGCAGGCGACCATCGCCGAAAAACCCCTCTACACCGAGGGCACCTGCCGGATGAAACTGGAATAACGACTCAACCCCGCTGAAAGGAACCGCAGAATGGTACCGGACGATCTGTTGTATACAGAACAGCACGAATGGATCCGCATGGACGGCGACGTCGGCACGGTGGGAATCACCGACCACGCCCAGCAGCAGCTGGGCGACCTGACGTTCGTCGAACTGCCTCCGGCGGGCACGAAGCTGACCGCCGGCGACGAGGCCCTCTCGCTGGAAAGCTGCAAGGCCGCCGCCAGCGTGTACGCCCCTGCCGACGGTGAGATCACCGAGGTCAACGAAGCCCTGGAAGACGATCCCGGCGCGGTCAACGAGGACCCGTACAACACCGGCTGGCTGTACAAGATCAACGTCAGCGACCCGGCCGGTCTGGAGAAGCTCATGACCCCGGCCGACTACGAAAAGTATCTCGCCGCCCAGGAATAATCCTCCCAGGAATCTTTCATGCCCTTCATCGCCAATACCGACGAGCAGCGGAAGCAGATGCTCGAGGAGATCGGTCTCTCGGCCGACGACCTTTTCGGGGACATTCCCCCGCAGCTGCGCTCCAAGCCCCTTGATCTGCCCGCGTGGTCCAGCGAGCAGCAGGTCGCCGCCCATCTCCGCATGCTGGCCGAGCGCAACAGCGGGCACCTGGTGAGCTTTCTGGGCGGGGGGTTCTACGACCACTACATCCCCGCTGCCGTCGACGCCCTGGTCGGGCGGAGCGAGTTCTACACCGCCTATACGCCCTATCAGCCCGAGATGTCCCAGGGCACGCTGCAGGCGATCTACGAGTTCCAGTCGGCCATCGCCCGCCTGACGGACATGGAGGTGTCCAACGCCTCGCTCTATGACGGCGGGACCGCCCTGTACGAAGCGGTGATGATGGCGATGCGCGTCACGCGGCGGAATCGCGTGATCGTCAATGAGACGGTCAGCCCCATCTATCGCACGATGATCCGCTCGTACACCTCGAACCTCGGGATCGAGCTGGCGGAGACCGGCTCGACGCTCGGGCTGGCGGATCGCGACGCGATCGGCGAGCAGCTCAACGACCAGACCGCTGCGGTGGTGGTGCAGAACCCCAACTTTTTCGGCTGCCTGGATGACTTCACCGACCTGGCTGAGATGGTCCACGCAGCCGGGGCGCTGCTGATTGTCTCTTGCTACCCGATCTCGCTGGGCTTGGTGAAAACCCCCGGGGCGATGGGGGCGGACATCGTCACCGGCGAGGGTCAATCGCTCGGGTTGCCGCTGAGTTTCGGCGGACCTTACCTGGGCTTCATGGCAGCCCGGAAGAAGCACATGCGGAAAATGCCCGGCCGAATCGCCGGCAAGACCCTCGACGCCAATGGCAAAGAAGGTTACGTCCTGACCCTCCAGGCCCGCGAGCAGCACATCCGACGCGAGAAGGCGATGAGCAACATCTGCACCAACCAGGGGCTCTGTGCCCTCACCGCGCTGGTGTATCTCTCGCTGCTGGGCAAGGAAGGCCTCGTCGAGCTGGCCAAGTATTGCGCCGAGAAGGCCTCTTACGCCCGCGAACGGCTGTTGGAGATCCCGGGCTGCGAGATGTGGTTCGGCAAGCGTCACTTCTTCAACGAGTTCGTGCTGCGCATGCCCAACCGTTCCGACCGCGTCATCCGCAGGCTGTTGGAGAAGGGCATCTCGGCGGGCTTCCCGCTGGGACGCTACTACCCCGAGATGGAAGAAGGCCTGCTGCTGGCAGTCACCGAGAAACGCACCAAGGAAGAGATCGACCTGCTGGCCCACACGCTCGAAACGAGCCTATAGGACAACCCATGGACCTGATCTTCGATAAATCCGTACCGGGTCGACGCGGCGTTCGCCCCGCGCCGATCGACGTGGCCGACACGGTGTACATCAACGACTCGCTCCTGCGCGATCGGCCCGCTGACCTGCCCGAACTCAGCGAGCTGGACGTGGTGCGCCACTTCACCGAGCTGTCCAACCGCAATTTCGGCGTGGACTCGGGCTTCTACCCGCTGGGGTCGTGCACGATGAAGTACAACCCCAAGATGGCGGAAATGGTCGGGCACGATCGCGGCTTCGCCGAGCTGCACCCGCTGTTGCCCCAGCTGCCCACCGGCGAGCAACAGGTGCAGGGCGCCCTGGAAGTGCTCTACCGCACCGACTGCTGGCTGAGCGAGATCTGCGGGATGGCCGCCTTCACGATGCAGCCTCTGGCGGGGGCCCACGGCGAGCTGACCGGCGCGATGATCATTGCCGCCTACCACAACGATCGCGGCAACGACAAGACCACCGTCCTCATCCCCGACAGCGCCCACGGAACCAACCCCGCCTCGGCGGCCATCGCCGGCTACGACGTGGTGACCATCCCCTCCGACGAGAACGGCGTGATGGATCTGGACGCCACGCGCGAAGCCATCAACGACCAGACGGCCGGGCTCATGCTCACCTGTCCCAACACGCTGGGGCTGTTCAATCCGCACGTGGCTGAGATCTGCGAGATGATCCACGAGGTCGACGGGCTGGTGTATTACGACGGGGCGAACCTCAACGCCCTGCTCGGCCAGGCCAAGCCCGGCGAGTTGGGGTTCGATATCGTTCACGTGAACCTGCACAAGACCTTCGCCACGCCCCACGGCGGCGGGGGCCCGGGGGCCGGCCCGGTCGGCGTGGTCGAGCGACTCACGCCCTACCTGCCGATCTCGGTGGTCAAGGAGACCGAGGACGGGACGTACTACCTGGACTATGACCGGCCCAAAAGCATCGGCTTCATCGCCCCGTTCTACGGGAACTTCGGGATTATCCTGCGGGCCTACGCCTACATGCTCATGCTCGGGCGCGAGGGGCTGGAGCGCGTCAGCGAGAACGCCGTGCTCAACGCCAACTACATCAAGGAGAAGCTCAAGGACTACTACGAGCTGCCCTTCGACCAGGTATGCAAGCACGAGTGCGTCTTCTCGGCCTCGAAGCAGGCCGAGAAGGGCGTGACCGCCAAGGACATCGCCAAGGCGCTGATCGATCGGGGAATTCACCCGATGACGGTGTACTTCCCGCTGACCGTGCCCGAGGCGATGATGATCGAGCCGACCGAGACCGAGAGCAAGGAAACGCTCGATCACTTCATCGAGGTGATGATCGAACTGGCCCAGCTGGCCGAGACCGACCCCGACGCCTTCGCGCCCATGCCGGAAACCACCCCCGTGACGCGCCTGGACGAAACCCTCGCCGCCCGCAAGCCGGACGTGGCCTCGCTGAAGTAGCCGCCACCGCCGCTGCCTCCGGACGATACAATTCCCCGGAAGGAGCGAACCATGGCCGAGACGACAAAGGTCAGACCGCGAACGATTCTCCTGGCGGCACTGTGGATCGCCGCGAGCCTGCTGGCCGGCGTGGTCGGCACGATGCTCGGCGGGCCCATGCCCGACCCATGGTATGAGGACCTCGCCAAGCCCGCGTTCAACCCGCCCGGGTGGATCTTCGGGCCGGTCTGGACCACGCTGTACATCCTCATGGGAATCGCCGCCTGGCGGGTCTCCCTCGCCAAACCCTCGCCGCTTCGCCGGACCGCCCTCATCGTCTTCGTCGCCCAACTGGCGCTGAACGCCGCCTGGAGCGGCATCTTCTTCGGCCTGCACGAGATCGGCTGGGCCCTGGCGGACCTGGCGACCCTGTGGGTGCTGATCCTGGCGACGATCATCCTGTTCGCCCGCCTCAGCAAGCTGTCGGCTGTCCTGCTGCTGCCATACCTGGCGTGGGTCACCTTCGCCGGCGTTCTGAACTTCACGCTCTGGCAGCTGAATCCGTGATAGATAGCGGCTCGCAGTTTCTGTAGAATGTATGGATCTGCCGGGGAGATAAGACGTGTTATTGGATGAGCCTTCAGGAGCGGGCGAACGTCGGCTACATGCCGTATGTTTCGGGGCAACAGCTTACGGGAACCTAGCCGGCTGGAAGGCTTGTTCATGTCGAAGATACCAAGCTAATCCAGCTGGCATGTGGCTTATTCAGGGAACGGACCGTCCAGACTCCGTATCAGGTCGCCAGCCAAGATTCTTTGAAGCTCGACGAATTTGTCCTCTTTCCGGTTGTCGTACCTCCATTCTGGTAGACTAACGTGCCCTTTTGATAATGGTGCGGAAGGAACCAGTCTGAGGTCAAGGGCTTTGATGTCTCCAGCTCGGATGCTCGCAACATAGTATTTCTTCCCCCGGTCGTTCACACATAAAGCCTCCTTGCTTAATACTACAGCGCCACATAGTTATGGTTCACGCGGTACACAGGACGGCAGTTG
>CAZFPT010000067.1:0-16211 GCA_964521005.1 uncultured Planctomycetaceae bacterium
CCGTTCCTCCCTCGCTGCGCTCGCTCCGACCGGCACAGCCCCGGGCACCCGAAGTCTCGTTGAAGCCCCATCTTGAGCCTGTCCTGAGCTTGTCGAAGGGCGAAGCGAAAGGTGGGGGTCGAGAAGCGAAAATCCAAATTCCAACTCACAAATTTCAATGAGTGGGCGTCCCGCATCGACCCGCCATTGCGCCCGCAACAAGTTGCGAGCCCTACGGCACCGGCGTGCGGAGACGCCGGTGGACCCGGAAACCGCGTATGAAGCCCCATCAGGAGGTCCGCCTGAACCGGACATTTCCATTGTGTCCAAACACCGGGCAATTCTATTGAGCATTGACATGTCCGGCACACGAGCTTGACGTTGACTCGCCGGTGGCGGTAGACTCAGCAGTTGGGACGTCGTGGCGGGCCCGCGGGGCGCGGCGGCGGGACATCGGAAGGAGCCCGATTCGTGGCTGAGACATTCGGTTCCGACTTCAAACGATTCTTCTTCAGGGGGTTAGCAGCCGTCCTGCCGACGGTAATCACCGTGGCGCTGATCGTGTGGATCTTCTCGAAGATTCAGGATCTCGCCGGGCGGCACATCAACATCGGCGTGATGAGCATCCTCGCGTGGATCCAGGTGCTCTCCAGCAACCCGACCGACCCGAACCTCGCCTGGCGCCAGGCCTACGCGCGGCTGGACGTGATCTGGTCGACCTACTATCTCTGGTGGATCGGATTTGTGCTGGCGATCGTGGGGATTTACATCTTCGGGCGATTTGTGGCGTCGTTCCTGGGCCGGGGGGTGTGGAACCTCACCGAGACCGCCCTGCTGAAGACTCCGGTCATCAAGTTGATCTACCCGCACATCAAGCAGGTGACGGACTTCCTGCTCTCGGAGCGGCAGGTCGCTTTTTCGGGCGTCGTGGCGGTGGAGTATCCCCGTAAAGGCATATGGTCCCTTGGCTTATTGACGTCCGAGGGCATGAGATCGATCTGCCGGCACGTGGGTGAGGAGATGGTGACGGTCTTTATACCCACAAGCCCCACGCCGGTGACCGGCTATACTATTACAGTGAAGCGTAAAGAGGCGATCGAGTTGCCGATCACGATCGACGAGGCATTGAAGTTCACCGTCAGCGGGGGCGTGATCATGCCGCTCAACCAGCGGCCGATCGAATCCGATGGAACAGTATCGCTGCAGGAACGCCTTGCGGCGCCTGAGCATTCAAGCAAGGAGACACCATGAACGTTACCGTCAAGACTCGGCACATGGAATCATCCGACGCGATCAAGGACTACGTTGAAGCCAAGGCCGGCAAGTTGCCTCGGTATTTTGACCGGGTCCAGTCGATCGAGGTGGTTCTGGACATCGAAGCCGATCAGCCGACGGTGGAGGTCATCGTTCAGGCCGGCCACAAGCACACCTTTGTCGCCTCGCACCGTGACAAGGACATGTACGCCGCGGTGGACCAGTGCATCGACAAGATTTCCCAGCAGCTTCGCCGGCACAAGGACAAGGTGCGGGACCATAAAGGCCCTTCCCACCAGGAAATTTCCGAGATGGGCGAAGCCTGAGCCCTCCGGGCCCGATGATATGCCCGGGCCGGACCGAGCCCTTCCCCGGGGGCCAGCGGGCGGGGCACAATCTCCGTGTTTTCCGGCGAATATCGCTCGGTTGGGTCGGGAATTCTCCTGATTTGCCCATTGGCAGGCGTGGGGGGCATCGGCTACACTGTGCGGTCTGCCGAATGCCGGCAGAGAACCGGATAAGACTGCAGGAGCAACAGATGAAGCTATCGGACATCATGGTCGCCGACGCGATCGTACCGGAACTGAAGGCCACCACGCGCGACGAGGCGATTCTCGAGCTGGTCGAATCGCTCGCCGCCTCCGGCGCGATCTCCAAGAAGAGCGCCCCGGACGTGGCCGAGGCGGTCCTGTCGCGCGAGAAGCAGGCGACCACGGGTATCGGCAAGGGCGTGGCCCTTCCGCATACCAAGCTCAAGGGAATCAAGAAGCCCATCGGAACGATCGGACGATCGAGCGAAGGGATCGACTTTTCGGCGTTGGATTCCAAGCCTGTGTATTCGGTGATTCTGCTGCTGAGCAGCCCGGACAACCCCGACGAGCACCTCCAGGCGATGGAGACCATCTTCAAGCACGTCCAGAGAGACATGTTCCGCAAGTTCCTTCGTCAGAGCGAAACCCGGGAAGCGATCGTGGATTTGGTTCACGAAGCGGACGAACTGGGCTGACCGCTGCGGATTCCCCTTTTATTGCCGCCCTTTCGGATACTCCATTTTGGCTACCGTCGAACGAGAGGTAACCATCGTCAACAAGTACGGCCTGCACGCCCGACCGGCGATGCAGTTCGTGGAGTTGGCGAACAAATACAACAGCAAGATCGAGGTGTCCAACGGAACCCTCGCGGTGGACGCCAAGAGCATCATGTCCGTGATGCGACTGGCGGCGACCAAGGGAACGGTCCTCAGACTCACCGCGAATGGCGAGGATGCCGAGGAGTCCGTCGAGGCACTGGCGGCGCTGGTCGAAGAAGGCTTCGGCGAGGAGTGACCCTCCGGGTCGCCCCCGCTGTCCTGCCGGAAACGACGCGCCAAGGTTCACGGATGAGCAGCGAATGAAGACCAAAAAGGGCATCGGCGTTTCGCCCGGGGTGGCTATCGCCCCGGCGATCGTGGTCGATGCTGAAGAATTCGACATCCCCCAGCGACACGTGCCGGTGGATCATGCCCAAGCAGAGCTGGCCAGGCTCCGCCGGGCCCTCTCTGTGTCCAAAAAGGAGATCCTGGACCTCCAGAAACGCGCCGTCGAGCGGATCGGCAAGGAAACCGCCAGCATTTTCGATTTTCACCTCGGGTTGCTGGATGACAAGGTTCTGGACAAGAAGTTCGCCGATACCATCCTCAACGGCCACGTTGCCGCCGAATATGCCGTCGCCACCGTCCTGCGGGGGTACGCCAAGGAATTCCTGGCGATGCCCCAGCACTTCGCCGACCGCGTCAAAGACGTCTACGACATCGAGAAGCGCCTCCTGCGCAACCTCACCGGCCAGCAGCGCCAGAGCCTCTCGCACCTCACGCGGGACATCTGCGTGCTCGCCCACGACCTGACCCCCTCCCAGACGGCGGGGATGGACCGCAAGCACATCGCCGGACTCGCCATCGACGCCGGCGGGCCGACCTCCCACACCGCCATCGTCGCCAAGGCGCTGGGAATCCCGGCAATCGTCGGCCTCAACGACGTGACCTCCGAAGCCTCCGGCGGCGATACCGTCATCATCGACGGAAACCGCGGCGTGGTCGTGATCAACCCCGACGAGCGCACCCTGGAGGAATACAGGAACTTCGCCCGCCAACAGGTCGAGTTCGTCCACAGCCTCGATTCGCTGCGCGACCTGCCCGCGATCACCCGCGACGGACACGAAGCCAGGCTCGTGGGCAACATCGAGTTCCCCGCCGAGGTCAACACCGTCCTGGACAAAGGCGGACAGGGCGTGGGACTCTACCGGACCGAGTTCCTCTATCTCGGCTCGGACAGCGAGCCGTCCGAGAAGGACCACATCCGCGCGTACCGCGAAGTGATCGACGCCTGCGGCGATCGGCCTGTGGTGATCCGCACGGTGGACCTCGGAGCCGACAAATACACCCAGGCCCGCGCCCGCGTTCCGGAACGCAACCCGTTCCTGGGTTGCCGATCGATCCGCTACTGCCTGCAACACCTGGACATGTTCAAGACGCAGATCCGGGCGATCCTGCAGGCCAGTGTCGACGCCGACGTGTCGATGCTCTTCCCGCTGATTACCAACCTCATGGAACTGCGGCAGGCGAAGACGATCGTCCGCGACGTCTCGGAGGACCTCGAAGAGGAAGGCATCGAACATCGCGGCGATATCCCCATCGGGATGATGGTCGAGACGCCCTCGGCGGCTTTGCAGTGCGACGCGTTCGTGCGCGAGGTGGACTTCTTCTCGATCGGCACGAACGACCTGGTGCAGTACACCCTCGCGGTCGATCGCGGCAACGAGAAGGTCGCCTCGCTGTTCTCCGCGGCCCACCCGGCCGTCCTGCGACTGATCAAGCAGGTCATCCGCTCCGGCGAGCAACACCAGGTGGCGGTAAGCATGTGCGGCGAGATGGCCGGCGACCCGATGTACACCATGCTGCTTCTGGGGATGGGGCTGCGGACGTTCTCCGCAACGCCGCCGGCGATTCCCGAAGTCAAGAAGATCATCCGCTCGGTAACACTGGAAGAATGCGTCCAGGTGGCCCGACGCGTGATGACCTTCGATATGGATAAAGAGATCATCAACTTTTTGCGTGCCGAAACGCGCCGCGTGCTCCCCGAAGCACTGGCAGACTGACCGACGCGCAGGTGATGGATGCAGAAAACTTTTTGCGCGCCGAAACGCGCCGCGTGCTGCCTGAAGCACTGGCGGACTGACCGACGCGCAGGTGATGGAACAAACGAAAGACGAACCCGGCCGAGCGCTCCGGCAGCGCTGGCCGGTCCGGACACAACACCGATGGCACGGTGCCGTCGGCGAGACAGAACACGACAGCTGTATTCCCCAAGAAAGGAACCATCGCGTTTGTCACAGCGTTGGGCAATTTCCATGACCATCACGGGGGACCTGCGCTTCGCATCGCATCATGACACGATGCGCGCGGTCCAACGAACGATGGCCCGGGCCTGCCTGCCCGTCCACTACTCCCAGGGATTCAACCCCAGGCCGGTGTTCTCTCTGGCGTGTCCACGACCCGTGGGCGTCGCCAGTGAGTGCGACCTGCTGGTGGTCGCCCTGGACCAGGACGGGCAAACACCGCTCGACGGCGAAACCATCTGCGACCGACTGAATGCTGCTGCCCCGCGGGGCATGCGATTCTCCGGCGCGACGCTTCGTCCGAGCGGGGCTTGTGCACCCCAGCCCATTCGCATGCAATATCGGCTGACCCTCCGCCCCGGACAGGCCCAGTGCCTCCGCGAGCGGATCGGACAGCTCGGCGAGCAGGACCAGTGGCTTCACCAGCGGGGGTCGGCCCGGACGGGTCGACGCGGAAAGAAACCCCGCATCGTGGACATCAAACCCCTCGTGGAGGATCTCACCATCGAGTCCGATCGGCTGACGCTGACGCTCGCGCCGCAACAGCAGCGCTGGGCCAGGCCGGCCGAGGTTCTCGACACCCTCGGGCTCGACCCGCGGGGAGACCTCGCACGGGTTGTCCGCACCCAGGTGCGCTACGCCTCCTGACGCCCACACGCCGTGACACACGTGGCCGGTTCGAAACAGGACCAACCACATGAAAAAAGAGATGCTGATCAACACCGTCGAGTCGCAGGAATGCCGTATCGCGATCCTCGCCGACGGGCAACTGGAAGAATTGTACATTGAGCGGGCCTCCAGCGCCTCGCACGTCGGGAACATCTACAAAGGACGAGTCGCCAACGTCGAGCCGTCCATCCAGGCGGCATTCGTGGATTTCGGCGGGCCCAAGAACGGGTTCCTGCACATCTCCGACCTGCACCCGAAGTACTTCGGTAAGAAGGAATCGCAGGAAACCGAAGCCGTCGGACGCAAGCGTCCTCACCGCTCTCGCCCACCGATCCAGAAGTGCCTCCAGCGCGGCCAGGAGGTCGTCGTCCAGATGACCAAGGAGGGCATCGGCACGAAGGGGCCGACGCTGACGACCTATCTCTCGATCCCGGGTCGGCTGCTGGTGATGATGCCCGGAATGAGCAAGCTGGGCGTTTCGCGGAAGATCGAGGACGACGACGCCCGAGGCCGAGCGAAGAAAGTCCTCAGCGAGCTGAAGACACCCGATGACATGGGATTCATCGTGCGGACCGCCGGAGTCGACCGCCCCAAGCGCGACCTTCAGCGCGACCTGCGCTACCTGCTTCGCCTGTGGAAGACCGTCGAGCAGAACGCCAGAAAGGCCAAGGCCCCCTGCGAGCTCTATCGCGAGAGCGACCTGGTGATCCGCACCATCCGCGACGTGTACAACACCGACGTGGATCGCATCATCTGCGACAGCACCGAGGTGGGCTTCCGGGTGAAGGAATTCCTGGAGATGGCCGTCCCGCGGTCCAAACACAAGATCGAGCAGTACACCGGCAAGGAAGGCCTCTTCCACGAGTTCGGCCTGGAGGAGGAGATCGAGAAGATCTACTCCCGCCGCGTCGAGCTGAAGTGTGGCGGCTCGCTGGTGATCGACCAGACCGAGGCACTGGTGGCCATCGACGTCAACTCCGGGCGGTTCCGCGCCCATTCCGACGCCGAAACAAGCGCCACCCGCCTGAATGAAAAGGCGGCCGAGGAAGTGCTCCGCCAGCTGCGCCTGCGCGACCTGGGCGGCGTGATCGTGATCGACTTCGTGGACATGCGCTCCGAGAAGAACCGACGGTCGGTCGAGCGGGTCATCCGCGAGGGGCTCAAAGACGACCGCGCGAAGACCAAGGTCCTCCGCATGAGCGCGTTCGGGCTGCTGGAGCTCACCCGGCAGCGCGTGCGTCCGAGCCTCAAGGACAGCCTCTATCACCGCTGCAGCTACTGCAACGGGATGGGACTGATCAAGTCCGACGAGTCCCAGTCGCTGATGGTGATGCGCATCCTTCAGCGGGCCATCAGCGTTGAGGACGTCGCCCAGATCCAGGTGGACGTCACGCCGGCGGCGGCCCATCACCTCAGCAACTACCAGCGGGTCGCCATCGCCCACATGGAGCAGGAAAGCGGCAAGCGGATCATCGTCCGCTCGAACCCCGAGCTCAGCGGCCACGAGGTGGAGGTCACCTGCACCAACGCGCGGGGCAGCACGGTCAGCTGGGACGGCGGAAACCGCGGCAAGGGGCGCCAGCAGGCACCCGAGACCACGCCCATCGAGCAGGTCACCCCACCGGTCCCCTCCCCGTCGCGGCAACCCCTCCAGGACGCCCGGGACGCCGAGGCGGAGGACATCGCCGAAGCCGCCTCCGAAGCCCGCTCCTCCCAGCAGGATCAACAACCCTCCAAACCCGGCAAGAAACGACGACGCGGCAAACGGGGCGGCAGAAAGCATCGCAACAAGGACAACAACCAGCAGGACCGGGACCAGCAGAAGGACCAGGAAGACCAGGAAGACCAGAAACAACCCAGCCGCCAGGAATCCGAGGAGCCCGGCGACGGCAGGCAGAAACAGAAAGACTCCGACGACCAGAGCAACCAGGGCGAGGGCAACAGCAAGAAACGCCGCCGAGGCCGACGGGGAGGCCGGCGACGGAAGAAATCCGACAGCAACCAGCAGGACCAGAACCAGAACCAGAAGCCCGATTCCGGCGACTCGTCCGATCAGGACCGCAAGAGCGACTCGGGCGACCAGTCGGACCAGGCGAAACAGGACAGCAAGCCCGAGCAGGCCGACCAGAAGAAAGATCAGCACGACGACCAGGGCGACGGCAGCAAGAAGAAGCGTCGTCGCGGGCGTCGCGGCGGACGAGGGCGGAGGAAGTCCGGCGATTCGGGCGACCAGAAGCAGGACCAGAAACAGCAAGACAACAGCGACACCTCCGACCAGCAGGACCGTCGAAAGGACAGCGGCGCCGAAGCGCCCCAGGACAAGCCTTCCAAGCCCGAACCGGCTGAGACATCCGAGGACAAGCCCGCACCGAAGAAGCGAAAGACAACCACCCGCAAAAAGGCAACCCGCCGCAAGAAGAGCGCCCCGAAGGATGAAGGCGGCGAGCCCGCCGAGAAGTCCGAAGCGGACCAGGCCGCCCCAAAAGCCGCCAAGAAGGCCAAGCGGAAGAAGACCACCCGTAAGAAAACCACACGCAAGAAGGCCAGCAAGAAGGCGAAGAAGGCCGCCGGCGACGAGTCCGGCAGCGAGGACTGATCGGGTCGGCCGCGACACACGCCCGCTCACCTTGACCGCCCCTGCGCGGGGATTCTATAATCGGGCCTTCCGCCGGCGATGCCTGTCGGCCTTTGGGAGCGAATCATGCGTATCACCGTGAACGGAGAATCCCGCGAAGTTGCCGACGACGCCACCGTCGCCGACCTGGTCGCGGGAATGAACCTTCAGCCGAGACAGGTCGCCGTCGAGCGGAATAAGGAACTGGTCCCCCGCTCGCGGCACGTAGAGACGCCGCTGGTCGAGGGCGACAACGTGGAAGTCGTCACCCTTGTCGGCGGAGGCTGAGCCGCGAAAGGACGACAGGCACCCATGCACGGAATGTTCTTCTCACTGCTGGTACTGATCATTCTGGGCCTGCTGGGAATGGGCATGCTCATCGCCGGAGCGGACAACCACCCCGGTTACGGGGCGGCCGCCGGCGGGATTGCCGCCGGTGTGGCGGTGCTGATGCTCGCGATGCTTCACCTGCGGATACACGAACAGAAACTGGGCCTCTGGCCCGACGACAAGAGTAAGGAATAGAGGCAATCTGAGATGAATTCCCTGACCATCGGCGGTTTCACCATCGACAATCCCCTGTTCGTGGGCACGGGCAAATACGCCACCTACGAGCTCATGCGCGACGCCCTGGCCGAGAGCGGCTGTGACGTGGTCACCGTCGCCGTCCGTCGCGAGCGCATGACCGACGAGCAAGGCCGAAACATTCTCGACTTCCTCGACCCCGGCAAGTACACCCTCCTGCCGAACACGGCCGGTTGCTTCACCGCCGACGACGCGGTGCGTACCGCCCGTCTGGGTCGCGAGCTGCTGGAGGGGTTGGACAACCCCGGCGCCGGCTGGGTGAAGCTGGAAGTCCTCGGCGACAGGAAGACGCTCCTGCCCGATCCGCTCGGCTCGCTGGAGGCCCTCGAGACGCTCAAGAAGGAAGGCTTCACCGTCCTGTGCTACACCTCGGACGATCCCATCATGGCGACGCGTCTCAAGGACGCCGGGGCCGACGCCGTCATGCCCGCCGGGGCGCCCATCGGGTCCGGCCAGGGCATTCTCAACCCGTGGAATATCCGCATCATCCTCGAGCAACTCAAGGAAGAAGACGCCGCCTTCCCGATCATCGTGGACGCCGGGGTGGGCACCGCCAGCGACGTGACTCTCGCGATGGAACTCGGTGCCGACGGCGTGCTGCTGAACACGGGCATCGCCGGCGCCGACGACCCGGTCGCGATGGCCCGCGCGATGCGATTGGCCATCGAGGCCGGTGCCCTGGCCCGCGGGGCCGGGCGCATCCCGCGCAAGCTGTACGCCACCGCCTCCTCGCCCCTGGAAGGCGTGATCGGCACAGAGTGACCCCGCAGCCCGCTGCGACCGCGACGACGAGGCCCGAGATGGACAGACGCACGAAAATCTGCCTGTGGATCATCCTCGTCGGACTGGCGAACTTCCTGGCCTACGCGATGATGTACGCGCTGATCGGCGGCGAAGCCGTCAACGGCATGGTGCTTCAGACGCCCGAGGGCGAGCTGATCTACCGCCTCCAGAGTGGCAGGGAAGTGTCCCGCGGCGTGTTCATCTACAGCGGGATCCACTCGATCAGCATCTGGCCCACGGCGATGGCCGTCCTGCTGGCGATGCTGACGCTCGCCAAGGACCGCATCATCGCCTCGATGCAGAAAGGCATCGTCCGAGGACGAAGCGTCTGCACGCTGCTGGCGGTGCTCATCGCCATCAGCATGGCCGGGCTGTCGTTCCTGTTCATCCGCCAGTTCGTCACGCACTTCGAACAACCCACAGCCCTGGTGCGCCCGGCTTCGGGTCCGGTGAGTCGATGACGCTGACGGCAGAGGACATCCTCTCCCCGGGCGGGCTGATTGCCCAGGCGATGCCCTCCTTCGAGTATCGCCCCGAACAGATGGAGATGGCCGCCGCGGTCCAGAGCGCCTTCGCCGACTGCGAGCACCTGCTGGTCGAAGCCGGCACGGGCGTGGGCAAGAGCTTCGCCTATCTCGTGCCCGCCATCCTGCGGGCCGCCAACGAAGACCAGCGCGTCGTGGTGTCCACCTACACCATCGCCCTGCAGGAACAGCTCATCCACAAGGACCTGCCGTTCCTGGCGAAGGTCCTGCCACTGGAGTTCCGCGCGGTGCTCGGCAAGGGTCGCAGCAACTACGTCTGCATGCGCCGCCTGAGTAGCACCGTCGAGCAGCGCGACAAACTCATCAGCCAGCCCGAACAGCTCCAGCAGCTTCAGCAGGTCGCCGAGTGGGCCATGCAGACCGAGACCGGCGAGCAACAGGAAATCGAGTTCGACCTGCACCCGGGCGTGTGGGCGAAGGTCCGCTCGGAAAGCGGGCTCTGCCGGGGCGGAAAATGTACTCACCACGACCGCTGCTTCGTGCGCGTCGCCCGCCAGCGACTCAAAAAGGCCGACATCGTGGTCGCCAACCACGCCCTGCTCTTCTCGGACCTGGCGATCGCCACGCCGTCGGCACGGATCATCGGCGAGTACGACCTGGCGGTTCTCGACGAAGCCCACACCCTCGAACAGGTCGCCAGCGGCCACTTCGGCCTCAGCGTCTCCTCGTCGGCAGTGGGCTACCTGCTGCGTGAACTCTACAACGATCGCACCCACCGCGGGCTCCTGGCGACCATGCAGGCCGACAAGGCCATCGACGCGGTCAAGGAGGCCTCCAACGCGGCTGAGAGCTTCTTCCGGGCGCTGGGGGATGTCTCGCCCCCGGCGGTGAAACCCAACGGCAGAATCACCGAACCGGAGGTGGTGTTCAACGAACTCTCGCCGGCGCTGATGAAGGTGGCCGCCGCCCTGGCGGAGCTGCGCGGGCCGCTGCGAAGCGAAGCCGTCGCCACCGAACTGCAGGGCTACGAGATGCGGGCGCGTGAGCTGGCCGACCAGGCCGACAGGCTCATCCGCCAGGAAGACGAGGACTGGGCCTACTGGGTGGAGACGCGTTCGCTGCGAAGCGGGGAGATGGTCACGCTGTCGGCCTCGCCGATCAACGTCGCCCCGATCATCCGCGAGGTACTGTTCAATTCGGTCAACTCGGCCGTCCTGACCAGCGCGACGCTGGCGACCTCGCGCCAGGGCAGCCGGGGGTTTGAATATGCACGTTCGCGCCTCGGGCTGGAAGACGAAGGACGCGAGCTGCTGCTGACCAGCCCGTTCGACTTCCGCCGGCAGGCGACGCTGTACATCGAGACGCAACTGGGCAACCCCAACAGCCGAGACTTCATCCCCGCCGCAGCCGGCGCGGTGAAACACTACGTGAACAAATCGCAAGGCCGATGCTTCGTGCTGCTGACAAGCTACTCGCAGCTGCGCTCACTGGCGGAGGAGCTGGAGGATTTCTGCCACGACGAAGGCTACGAGTTGCTCGCCCAGGGACGCGCGCGGTCGCGGTCGGCCATGCTTGCGCAGTTCCGCGAGAACCCGCGCTGCGTGCTGCTGGGGACGATGAGCTTCTGGCAGGGCGTGGACGTCGCGGGCGAGGCGCTGCAGAACGTGATCATCACCAAGCTTCCCTTCGCCGTTCCGGACGCCCCGCTGACCGAGGCCCGCATCGACGCAATCCGCTCGGGCGGGGGCAACCCCTTTGGCGACTATCAGCTGCCCGAGGCGGTCATTCTGTTCAAACAGGGGTTCGGGCGACTGATCCGCACGCAGAACGACACGGGCTTCGTGGTGGTTCTGGACCACCGGATCGCGACCAAATCCTACGGCCGATCGTTCGTGAACTCGCTGCCGGAGACCACCGTCGTCCGCGACGAATACAGCGGGACCGGCGGCGATGAATCCCTCCCCTCGTCGAACGTCCCCGACGACCTGTGGGAGTTCACGTAGGCCATCATTCCCGAAGAGCACCTCCAAGTAATGCCTCTGTACTTATTTACGGTTTCTCTTGCAATATGAACATTCAATATTCATATTGCAAGGACCATGAGCTTTATTCCCAGACACATCGAACCGCGTCTCAGGAAGGCTGTCGAGGGCTACCCGGTGGTAACGGTTACCGGTCCGAGGCAGTCTGGCAAGACGACGTTGGTGCGAGCGGCCTTCCCCACGCATGGGTATGTGAGTCTTGAGGACCCCGTCCAGCGTGAGTTCGCCGAGACTGATCCGCGTGGGTTCCTGGACCAGTTTGACGGACCAGCGACCATTGACGAAGCTCAGCGTGTACCCGACCTGTTCTCGTATGTGCAGATGCTGGTGGATGAGACCGGACAGGCGGGGCAGTTCATTCTGACCGGGTCGCAGAACTTTCTGTTACTTGACCGGGTCAGCCAGTCACTTGCCGGTCGGTGTGCAATCCTGCATCTTCTGCCCTTCTCGCGCCCGGAGCTGTGGCGGGAGGAAATGGGCGATCTCAAAGCCTCGTCCGCCGCACCTTCTCATCGTGTTGCCCAGGCCGATCTGTTCGAGACGCTCTTTGCCGGCGGTTATCCGCGAATACACGACCAGGACCTCGACCCGCAGGACTGGCTGGCCAATTACTACCAGACCTACATCGAGCGGGATGTGCGCGATGTGGTCAACGTGGGCAATCTTGATCTGTTTCGGCGATTCGTCGGGCTCTGTGCCGGCCGAGTGGGACAATTGCTCGACCTGACGTCCTTGGGCAACGATTGCGGAGTGACCCATTCGACGGCTCGACGATGGCTGGGTGTTCTCGAAGCCAGTTTCATCGTCAAACGGCTGCAACCACACCACCGCAATTTCAGCAAGCGATTGATCAAGTCACCCAAGCTGTACTTCCTGGACACCGGTCTTCTGTGCTACCTGCTGCGGATCCGAACCTCCGAGGACCTCCGCCTGCATGCCAATCGCGGTGGAATCTTCGAGTCATGGGTCATCTCGGAGGCGATAAAGAACTTCCTGAACCGTGGCCGTGAGCCGGATGTTTACTTCTGGCGAGATTCGACCGGCAATGAGGTCGACCTGCTCATCGAGGAGGGTTCGTCCCTGATCCCGGTCGAAATCAAATCCGGGCAGACCTTTTCCCCGAGCTTTCTGGAGGGCCTGAAATTCTGGCGGTCACTCTCAGGCGATGAGCACACGCGGGCACAGGTGGTATACGGTGGAGACGATGGGTTCGATCGCCAAGGCATTCGAGTATTGCCCTGGCATCGGTGGGGATGAGTCCAGCCGACCCCGCCTCAGTTGCACAGGGCGATCACGAGGTCCTGCATGGCCGCCGGTGCCGAGGCGCCGCTTTTGAGGGCGAGGTCGGCGGCGATGAGACGGCGGAAGTCGCTGCGGAGTTCTTCGGCGCTGCGTCGACGCAGCAGGTTGATATAGTCCCGCTTGCGGAACGGGGGAATGCGGGCCGCCCGGCAGGCGTCGTCGGGGCTGCGTCCCTTGGCGACCAGCTCTGCCGCCCGCAACGCCATCCGCAGGTGCCACCCGATCAACCCCAGCGTGCGGAACTCCTCGCCGCGAACGCTCAGCAGCCCGCCCAATGCCTCCAGCGCCTTGTCCGTCTTGCCGTCGGCGATGGCGTTGGTCAGGTCGAATGCGCCCGGACCTGCCGAGGCGGTGACGATCGTCGAGACGTCCTCGACGGTGATCTGCTTTCGGTCGCCCACGTAGAGTGAGAGCTTCTCGACCTCGTTGTTCAGCGACGCCAGATCCGCCCCGATCCACTGCACCAGCAACCCGGCGGCGTTGCGATGGATCTGCTTGCCGCGATCCTGGGCGAACTGCAGCACCTGCCCCATCGCCTGGTTGTCCTTCACCTCTTCGCAGGAGCGGATTTCGCCGACCTTCGCGACGGCCTTGTGCAGGCGCGTGTTGGTCTTCCAGGAGGAGACGATGAGAATGAGCACGCCGGTGGGCGCGGGCGATTCGAGGTAGTTCTCCAGGGCGGCGCGGGTATCGGCGTTGAGGAACGTGTCGGCATCGGAGAGGATCACCACCCGCCGCGGCGCGAGGAACGGCATGGTGCGCAGCTCGTCCAGCACAGTCGACAGCTCGACCGAGGCGTCATAGACAGCCAGGCAGGTCTGCGGATCGGCCCCGTCGGTGAGCAGCTCGATGAGCTGGTTTCGGTGCTGGTCGCGCAGGAAGGCGTCTTTGCCCGACAGCACGTAGATCGGCTTGATGGTATCCCCGGCCATGATGGTTCAGGATAGCGATTTGAGGCCGATTGGCAAGGGCGGCGCCGGGGCAGCACGCCGTTTCGCATCGGTCGGGGCGGGGGAAGCTATTTGCTCATCCCCAGGACGATCGGTCCCAGCCGAATCGCCGCCGATTTGCCGAGCATGTTGGACATCGCCCGCTGGGACGGTGTTCGCTTGTGGTCGGCGATGGAGTAGTGAATTTCCTTGCCTTCGCGCCGGTTCTCCACGATGCCGCCCATCCGCAGGATGGACAGGTGTCGCGAGACGGTCGGCTGGGGCGTGTCCAGCTCGCGGCAGAGCTGCGTGACGTTCCGTTCGCCCTCTTCGAGGGTGCGGACGATACGCAGGCGCGTCGGGTCGGAGAGCATGCGGAACAGCTGGGCGAGTGTAGCTACTTCAGGATCAGCTTTGGCCATGGTGGAACAGTCTCTTACGTTGGGGCAGGAGGGCGGTCAGCCGATGGTCGACGGATCCCTCCAACGCGGGTTGCGGAGATTACGAAAAACGATTGATTGTCATGTGAGCATGAGCAGACGCGTCCGACGGCGCACAAAAAACACGTCCGCCTGTATCAGAAACACTCGTTCCTGCTCAACGAAGCCCGGAGGGGGCCGTTACATCTGTCGGCTCTTGTAGGCCTTGTAGAAGATGATCAGGACGATGATCAGCAGGACCATCAGCCCGTTCCACCAGGTGAAGATTGCATCCGTCACGCTTTGGGCCAGCATCGTAAGAGTGGACAAGGTTGTCATGTGCCTCAATCTCCTGAACAGATCATAACGAAGATACAACACCACGGGCATATGCACCGTAGCGGATAAGATTCTTACAGCGGGCCTCGTCGGGGTCAAGCGAAAAGTGCGGCCGCCATGCGTTCCAGACGGGTGCCCGGAACGGCTGCGGGGCCGAACGGGTCAAAACAAGGCGGAACCCGCAGGCCCCGCCCAATAGCGGCGACTGGACTCGAACCAGTGACCTAGGGCTTATGAATCCCTCGCTCTAACCAACTGAGCTACGCCGCCATGGTGGTATCCAGACAGTGATACCAGATTGCCACCGAAATGCAACCCCCTTTTGCGCCCCCGTCGCCGCGAAAACGCGAAAAACCGACGCCGTCGCCCCGACGACAATCGCCCCCGTGTCAGCCGTGATTGTGCTATGCTTTCAGAGAGAGCCACACCATGGACAACCCGATCCTGCAAATCGCGATGAAAGGCCAACGTGCCCTGGAGGAGGGACGTTTGGTCGCTGCCCTGGCCGCCGCCGACCAGTTGGTCAGCGAGAACCCCCACCAGAGCCGATTCCGCTGGTTCCGGGCCAACGTGTTCTACGAGATGACCGAGTTGGCCGACGCCGCCTCCGAAGCCCGCAAGGTCGTCTCGCTGGAGCCGGGCTTCTACCCCGCACACTTCATGCTGGCGGTCTGCGCCGACCAGCTCAACCGGCGCGCCGAAGCCCAGGAGCACTTCGAGATCGCCCTGGACCTCTCCAACAGAAACCACGACGTGCTGGAGGAGTACGCGCTGTTCATGGCCGCCCAGCGTCCCGCCGGCGAGGGCGAGCGCGTCGCGCGGTCTGCCGTCGAGCAGTTGCCCCGCTCGCCGTCCGCCTGGACGTCGCTGGGAATCGCTCAGCTGCGCCTCGACGACGTAGCCTCCGCCGAGGCGTCCCTCCAACGGGCGCTGGAAATCGACCCCCACCACGGACCGGCCAAGTTCGTCCTGGGCACCCTCTACGTGCAGACCGGGCGCCGGAAAACCGCACAGGCACTCAGCGAACTGATCGAAGATGACGTCCTCAGAGAGGAATTGCGCGACGAACTCGCCCGCGCCAGGCCGCGAATCCGCCATCCCATGGGAGAGGCCGACGCCGGCCTCGCGATGAACCCGACGGTCGACCCGGCCAGAACCGACCACTCCAAGCCTTGGGCGAATCCGTTGCTCTGGGCGATCGTTCTGGTGGTGTTGGCCGCCCTGCTGCGCATCGTGCAGATGGCTTGGCCGTGAGACACCTCGCGCAGCAGCCGGGTTGCTCCGTTCCTCCCTCGCTGCGCTCGCTCCGACCGGCACAATCCCGGGCACCCCGAGTATCGTTGACGCCCGATGGTGAGCTTGTCGGCCTGCCCGGCATCGACCCGCAATCGCGCCCGCAACAAGTTGCGAGCCCTACGGCCTGCCGTCGCATGGGCTTC
>CAZFPT010000068.1:0-8101 GCA_964521005.1 uncultured Planctomycetaceae bacterium
AGGGCTCGCAACTTGTTGCGGGCGGGATCACAGGTCGGTGCGGGACGGCCACTCTTTGGAACTTGTGATTTGGAATTTGGATTTTCGCTTTTCCACCCCCACCTTTCGCTTCGCTCAAGATGGGGCTTCACGCGTCGCACGGGCATCCTGCCCGTGTCTGCCGACAGGCAGATTTCGCCGAAGGCGAAACGGCATCGCGGGGGTTGGTTCGGAAAGAGAACAGAACATGGGCTGGAAGCCCATGCGACGTGAAACGGCTGCCACCGGCGTCTCCCTGCGCCGGTGCCGTCAAGGCTCGCAACTCGTTGCGTGTCGCGATTCGCTGCTTTGTCGCGTGTCGCTACTCAACGATACTCCGGGTGCCCGGGCTTGTGCCGGTTCGACCGAGCGTGCGAGGGAGGAACGGAGCAACCCGGTAGTCGCGATGTCCGAGCACTACCCGGATCGCTATCCGGACCAACCGGGTTGCTCAGCTCGCTTGGGCTCGCTGCACAATCCCGGGCACCCTTGGTTGGGGATCGGTCGGCCGTAGGGCTCGCAACTTGTTGCGGGCGGGATCACAGGTCGATGCGGGACGGCCACTCTCTGGAACTTGTGATTTGGAATTTGGATTTTCGCTTCTCTACCCCCACCTTTCGCTTCGCTCAAGATGGGGCTTCAACTTCGTTTCCCCGCGTGTCGCGTGTCGCTACTCAACGATACTCCGGGTGCCCGGGCTTGTGCCGGTTCGACCGAGCTTGCGAGGGAGGAACGGAGCAACCCGGTCGTCGCGATGTCCGACCACTACCTGGATCGCTATCCGGACCAACCGGGTTGCTCAGCTCGCTTGGGCTCGCTGCACAAACCCGGGCACCCTTGGTTGTGAGTGAAGTGACAAACCCGCTTGTCGCTCGTCGCGATTCGCTCGTCGCTGCTTTTCCCCTTCAACTGCGGAGTATATCCGGAACCGGCTGGATGTTTCCGTCGGGTCCGACGCAGGCGAGGGTGGTCTCGGCGGTGGCGACGAGCGTGCCGTCCTCGGCCCGGAGTTCGTACTCGTGTTCGATCTTGGCGGCCCCGAGGCGTTTGAGGCGGGTGGTGAGAGTGAGCAGGTCGTCCACGCGCGCCTCGGCCCGGTAGGCGGCTGAGCAGCGGGCCACCACCAGGAAGATGCCTTTCTCCTCCAGGTCGCGATACCGCAGCCCCGCCGAGCGCAGCAGTTCGGTGCGTCCCATCTCGAAGTACACCCAATAACGGCTGTGGTGCAGCCGACCCATGGGGTCGGCTTCGGGGTAGCGGACGCGGATCTGGATGTCGATCTGGGGTGGGGCGGTGCTCACTTGGCGCCCTCTTTGGTTTTCATTCCCCCGGCGGGCTTGCCCTGGCGGGCCTGCCGGCGGAGCAGCGCGGTGAGTTTGTCCCTGGCGTCGAAGTACGCCTGCCGGGCCTGGGCCAACCTGCTTCCACGCAGGGAGACGGCGGGGTCGGTCATCAAGTCGGCCAGTTTGCCCCAGGCGGTATGCATCGCCGTGCGGGCAGCGGCGACGTCTTCTGCCGAGACGGCCGGGGTTTTCTGCCTGGGCTTGGGTTTCGGCTTGGGTTTCGGGGTCGGCTTGGTCTTGGGTTTTGCCTGGTCGACGTCGGTGGTCTTCGGGCGGGGTTGTTTCTTTGGTTCGGGCTTGGGTTTGCTCTTGTTCTTCTTCGGCTTCGGCTTGGGCTTGGGTTTGGGTTTGGGGGCGGGCTGCTTGATCGCCTTGAGTTTGCCGGCCAATCGCCTGGTTCGGGTTGTTTTGTATTCCGTCGTGGCCATCAGTGTCATCGCCTGCACCAGGCGAGACGTGCCGCCTGTGAGCTTCTGGCGGGAGCTCTTGATTTCGTCCGCGGAGGGCTTGCGTCCCAGCGTCAGCAGGAACACGTCGGCGACGAACTCGGCATCCGAGCGTTCTCGTCGGCGGTAGTCCTCGCCGTCGATGAGCCCGATGAGAATGGTCTCATAGCCGGCCGACCGTTGGAGCATGGTTCGGGAGGCGGTCATTTCGGCGTCGGTTGGCGCGCGGTTCAGGGCGATGCGGTGGAGATGCACGATCAGGGCATTGGGGTCGGGTTCGGCGGGCGTGTTGGCGTCGTCGCCGGGCGAAGTCCCTGCCGTCGCGGCCAGGCACGTGGCGACCAGCAGGATCAGTAGGGCGGGGCGTCGGGATGTCTCGGCCATGGGATTCTCCGTGGTGATGGGGTGGTGGCATTGTATGGGTTTGGCGGCGCGGGTGGCAATACTCCCTCGGCGGGTCGGATCCGGCCAGGCGGGTCGGGCCTGGGGAGGGTCGGGGCGATTTGCCTTCGAAAAGTGGGGAAATAGTGCTTGAACGGTTGCCAAGGACGAATATCATATCCCATTCGATATGCAGTTGTGGGATTTCCCTGCCCTCATTGGGAGAAAGGACACTCAGTACCAGCATGATCAAGGTGAAGGCAAGAGGCAACGAGAGCGCCGAGCAGATGCTCAAGCGCTTCAAGAAGCTGTGCGAGAAGGAAGGCCTGACCAAGGACGTCAAGCGCAACAGCTATTACGAGAAACCCTCCGAGCGTCGCCGTCGTCGGGCGCGGAAGTCGATGAAGCGTACGAGCTGATCGGTCGCCCGCGCCGCGGGCCAGGCCGCAGACGTCTGTGTGGTGTGTCCTGAGTTCCAGCGCCCGATCCCCACGCGGGGGGTTGGCCTGCTCGTGACCAGCACTGACTTCGGGATCACCATGGCACGGATGCTTATCGAGTTCAGCCCGGACGTCCCCCCAACCAAACTCCCTGTACGGGGCAACCACCCGGCTGCCCCACCGTTTTTCCCCGAATCAAAGGTTAAAAGGAGCAATCAGCGTGAAGATTCTGGAATCCCTGCGTAGGCACCATCCTCTGGTGGTGTTGTTCATTCTCTTGTCGGGTACGCTTGCCCTGTCGGCATCGGGCGTGCTGGCCCAGGCCGACTCGAACGCCCCGGCCGCCGAGCAGGCGACCGGTGCACAGGCCGGCGGGATCGGCGAAACATTCGCCAGCATGCCGCTGGTATGGTGGATCGCCCCGATCGCGGCGGTGATCGCACTGGTGTTCGCATGGCGGTTCTACGGTGAAGTCAAACGAGCGAATCCGGGCGACGAGAAGATGGTCGAAATCGCCGGGCACGTGACCGAGGGCGCGCTGGCGTATCTCAAACGCCAGTACAAGATCGTCATGGTGTTCTTCCTGGTGGTCTTCGCGCTGCTTCTGGTGATGTCCTTCGGAATGAAGGTCCAGCATGAGATCGTTCCGTTTGCCTTCCTGATTGCCGGCTTCTTCAGCGGCCTGTGCGGCTGGTTCGGGATGAAGACCGCCACGATGGCTTCCAACCGGGCGGCCCAGGGCGCCAAAGAGAGCCTCAACCGCGGGCTGGTGGTCGCCTTCCGTGCCGGTGCGGTCATGGGTCTGGTGGTGGTGGGTTTCGGCCTGCTGGACGTGAGCCTGTGGTTCCTCATTCTCAATTCCTTCACCACGATGGAGTTGACCAACATCACGGTGGTGATGCTCGCCTTTGGTATGGGTGCCTCGTCCCAGGCGCTGTTTGCCCGCGTGGGTGGCGGTATCTACACCAAGGCTGCCGACGTCGGTGCCGACCTGGTCGGCAAGGTTGAGGCAGGCATCCCCGAGGACGACCCGCGCAACCCGGCGACCATCGCCGACAACGTCGGCGACAACGTCGGTGACGTGGCGGGCATGGGGGCGGACCTCTACGAGTCCAACTACGGATCGATCCTGGCGTCGATGGCGCTGGCGGCGGCCGCTGCACACCAGATGGGCATCCTCGGCGGTCACGCCCTGCGAATGGTCATCATTGCCCCGGTGCTGGCTGGGCTGGGCATTCTCTGCTCGGTTCTGTCGATTTACCTCGTTCGCGCCAAGGACAACGCCTCCTTCAGCGAGCTGCGCAAGGGGCTGCATACCGGCGTGTATGCCAGTTCGGCCCTGATCGTCGTGCTCTCGCTGGCGCTGTTCTACTTCCTGCTTTCGCCCATCGAGGGAATCAACTGGTTGGGCGTGTGGGGCGCTATCGTCATCGGCCTGGCGGCAGGCCTGGTGATCGCATGGGGCACCGAGTTCTATACCAGCTACGAGCATGGCCCGACGCTGCGGATCGCCGAGAACGCCGAAACCGGCCCGGGAACGGTGATGATCGCCGGACTCGCCGAAGGCATGAAGTCCACCTGGGTCAGCCTGCTGGTGGTGATCGTGGCCATCCTGGCCGCCTTCGTCTTTGCCGGTGGTGCGACCACCCCGCTGATGGGTCTGTTCGGCGTGGGCATCGCGGCAGTGGGCATGCTGTCCACCCTCGGGATCACCATGGCGACCGACGCTTACGGACCGATTGCCGACAACGCCGGCGGGAACGCCGAGATGACCGGGCAGTCGGCTGAGGTTCGCGAACGCACCGACGCCCTGGATTCGCTGGGCAATACGACCGCGGCCGTGGGCAAGGGCTTTGCCATCGGTTCTGCGGCCTTGACGGCCTTGGCGCTGATGGCGGCGTACATGGAGCAGGTTCGCACCGGGCTGGTCCGTGAAGGACGCACCGCGATTGTCGCCAGTGCAGACACGCAGACCGCCGATGACCCCGCTGCCGGCGTGACCAAGGTGGAGAACCTGGGCTTTGGCAAACTCGCCTGGGGGACCGAGTCCGGCGATCAGGACACGATTCTGGTTCTCAGCAAGCCCAAGGGTGCCGAGGAACTGCCCGTCGGTGAGCTGGCCGGGGCACAGGTCGCCGAGAGCGACCCGGATTCCAATATCCACACCGTCACGACCGCCGGCGGACTCATCTATCGCGGCGTGCCGGCCTCCAAGGCGTCGTTGCGGCAGTTCATGGACTTCTACGGCGTGAACCTGATGAACCCCAAGGTGCTGTGCGGGATCTTCTCGGGCGTGCTGCTGGTGTTCCTGTTCAGCGCCATGACGATGAAGGCCGTCGGACGAGCGGCGATGGCCATGGTCCGCGAGGTTCGCCGGCAGTTCAAAGAGATCCCGGGCATCCTCGAAGGAACCGGAAAGCCCGACTACTCCCGTTGCGTCGAGATCTCCACGGCCGGTGCCCAGAAGGAAATGGTGGTACCGTCGCTGCTGGCGATTGTCGTACCGATCGCCGTGGGGTTGGTGCTTGGCGTGGCCGGCGTGATCGGCCTGCTGGCCGGCGGCCTGGCGTGCGGGTTCGCGATGGCGATCTTCATGGCCAACGCGGGCGGCGCGTGGGACAACGCCAAGAAGTACATCGAGACCGGTGCCCATGGCGGCAAGGGATCTGATTCTCACAAGGCTGCCGTTGTCGGCGACACCGTCGGCGACCCGTTCAAGGACACCTCCGGACCGAGCCTGAACATTCTCATCAAGCTGATGAGCATGGTCAGCGTCGTGTTCGCCGGGCTGATCGTGAAGTTCGGCCCGCAGATCGGAAACCTGCTGGGGATCGGTGGCTGATCTGTTGTCGTAACGACCAACCGCGAAGAGCACAGGGCCAAGCGCTCTGTGCTCTTCGTTGGTTTCCGGGCGGGGTGATTCCCGCGGGAGAATGCAATGCCACGCAAGAAGGCCAGGAAGAAACTCAGACCCGCCGGCGGACCCGACGCCCGACGGCTTGCGGTGGACGCCGCCAGGCTCGCCGCCGAGTCGCACTCCACCGACGTGCTCGTGCTGGACCTGCGCGACGTGAGCCCCGTGACCGACTACTTCGTGATCGCCACGGGCACCAGCGGGCGGCAGCTGCGATCGGTCGCCGAGGAGATCGCCGCCCACGGAAAGAAGGTCGGTCAGAGGGTCTGGCATACCGCCGGCGAGGATGGGGGCCAGTGGATCGTGCTGGACTTCGTCGACGTCGTGGTCCATCTCTTTGACGCCGAGCATCGCAGGTTTTACGATCTGGAGTTGATCTGGGGCGAGGCACCGCGGGTCGATTGGGACAAGGAATAGCTGCCCACACGAAAGGGACACCATGGCCGACGTGCCGCACGAACAACTCACCGCCGCGTTCAGGAAGGGCATCGACAAGAGCTTCGACCCCTGCCCGTTGATCGGTGATAAGTGGTTCCGCCACTATCCCTCCGGTCAGCCGGCGCATTTCACCTTCGACGCGCGAAAGCTCGCCAAGGCGATGGGCATGAAACCCCACGGCGTGGGCAACATCGTCCTCAGTCACACCGACCTGTCGGCCTTCAATGCTGCCGCCAGGGTCTCGGACAAGGGCGTGATCCACGTGATGCTGCCGACCGACGATAGCGAGAGCAGCGAATGAACCTCCGCGACGAACTCCAGCGACGCATCGCCGGGGCCCTCATCCGCGCCGGTGCCCCGCAGGACGCCCCGGCCCTGATCAAGCCCTCCGCGCGGCCGGAATTCGGCGACTACCAGGCCAACGGATGCATGGCCGCTGCGAAGGAAATGAAGACCAACCCGCGCGAGCTGGCGTCGGCCGTCGTCGAACACGCCGACCTCGACGACATCGCCGAGAACGTCGAGGTCGCCGGACCCGGATTCATCAACATCACGCTGAAAACCGACTGGCTCAGCAATCGTCTGGCCGCTGCCCTGGCCGACGACAGACTCGGTGTGCCCGCCCCGCAGGACCCCGACACGGCCGTGGTGGACTACTCCAGCCCGAACCTCGCCAAGGAAATGCACGTCGGCCACCTGCGCAGCACCATCATCGGCGACGCCCTCGCCCGAACCCTCGAATTCACCGGCGAAACCGTCGTCCGACAGAACCACGTCGGCGACTGGGGAACGCAGTTCGGGATGCTGATCGTCCACTACAATGATAAGTGTCTGGAGCAAGCAGGACCGACCATTAAGGGTCAGCAAGAGGCCATTGACCTGTCAATATCTGACATGGAGGAGTTCTACCGCGAGGCAAAGAAGCGTTTCGACGAAGACCCGAAGTTTCGCGAGGGAGCTCGCGAAGCTGTTGTGCGTCTGCAGCAGGGAGGTCTCAAGGGACAGCCGACAAGGGACCTCTGGCGGCAGATTGTCGATGAGTCGCTCAAGCACGCCGAGGCGGTCTACCAGCGTCTCGGCGTTGAGCTCACTCGCGAGGACGTTCGCGGGGAGAGCTTCTACAACCCCATGCTGCCGACGGTTCTGGAAGACCTCGACAAGCAGGGGCTGCTGGCCCAGAGCGAGGGCGCTGGCGGCGTGTTCCTGGAGGAGTTCACGAATCGCGAAAACGAGCCTGCCTTCGTGATCGTTCAGAAGTCTGATGGCGGGTACCTGTATTCCACGACCGACCTGGCCGCCTTGCGTTTCCGCAGCGGCGAGGGTCTCGGCGCGGGCGAGGTGGACTGGGCGGCAGACCGCATCCTGTACGTAACCGACAGCCGACAGCACGAGCATTTCCAGAAGGTCTTCTGCATCGCCCAGGACAAGGCTCAGTGGGTGCCCGAGCACGTTTCGCTGGAGCACGTGGGGTTCGGGATGATGCTCGGCGATGACGGCAAACCCTTCAAGACGCGCACCGGCGGGACCGTCAAGCTCATGGATCTGCTCGATGAGGCCGTCACGCGGGCCCGTTCGCTGGTGGACCAGAAGAACCCCGACCTGAGCGAGGCCGAGAGGGATCGCATCGCCGAGGTGGTCGGCATCGGGGCGGTGAAGTACGCCGATCTCGCTCAGAACCGCTCGAGCGATTACGTCTTCAGCTGGGACAAGATGCTCTCGCTGGACGGCAATACCGCCCCGTACATGCAATACGCCTACGCCCGCGTGAAGAGCATTTTCCGGCGCGGCCAATGCGACGAGAGCGAACTGGCCGAGGCGGGTATCGAGCTCGCCGAGCCGGCCGAGCGCGCCCTGGCGGTGAAACTGGCCCAGCTGCCCGAGACCATCGACGCCGTCGCCCGGGAGTGCCTGCCCAACCTGCTCTGCGCGTATCTCTTCGAGCTGGCGGGGGCGTACATGAGCTTCTACGAGAGCTGCCCGGTCCTGAAGGCCGACAGCGAAACCAGCAAACTCAGCCGCTTGGCTCTGTGTGCCCTGACGGCGAAGACGATCCGGCAGGGCCTGGAACTGCTGGGCATCGACGTGCTGGAACAGATGTAACGTGTCGTGGGCTTCGGGGCC
>CAZFPT010000068.1:8201-16037 GCA_964521005.1 uncultured Planctomycetaceae bacterium
GGTTTCCGCCTTCCAGACGGGCAGCCCTTCCACCCCGCAGGCGATTCCGTATCGACTGACGATCACGGCAACTCTGCCGTCGTGCTCCACGCCCAGCAGGACGGGCGTTTTGAGCTCGGGTCTGGTTTCCCGAACGGTTCGGCTGAAACGGACGCGGGTAACGTCGCTGCCCAGCCCGCCGGCGAGCTTGCCGCTCAGCAGCGGATGGTCCGTTCCGATCGGGGCGAGCTTACCCAACCCCATGGCCGCTACCGTCGCGGTGAGGTCCTTGTAGAACGCCTCGCTGCCGGCACCGGGGTCGATCAGCACCACACCCCCGCCCTCGATGTAGGCCTGGAGATGTTTCCGCTCATCGGCAGCCAGCTTTGCCGGCTCGTTCCCGGCGATCCACAGCAGCGGCATCTCGGCCGGAACGGGCCGCGTCAGGGGGACGGGCTTCTCGACGAGTCCGATGCTGATGGCGTTGGCCAGCGAAGTCGAGAGACGCTCGGCGGCGGCGTCGCAGGTGTTCCAGTCGCCCCGGTGTTTCGCCCGCCCGATCGTGATGCGTCGGCGGGCCTCCACCTTCCTGGCGGGGGGACGTCCGACCGGTTCGCTGCCCGGGCCCGCCCCGTCGGTGGCGTACAGGGCCAGGTTCGCAAGCAACCGACCGGCCGATAGCTGTTTGGCGGGGCGACGGCTGTGAAGTGCCCCGGAGATGTCGGACATCGCAACCACCACGCGCACCTGCCCGCTGCCGGCGAGCCCCACCAGCGAAGGGCGCTGGTCCCGGGCAATCCTGAATCGCGCCGAGAACAGCGGGTGGTCGCCCGCGATCTGCTTGGGGCGGTACTCCGGGAAAATGCCCTTGAGATAGGTCAGCAACTGGGCGTTGAACTCGCTGCCTTCCTCGCGCGCCTGCACCAGCAGCGTTCCCCCATGGCGAACGTAGCTGCGAAGACGCTGGGAGAGGGCTTCGTTCAGGGCGATCTCACCGGTGGCATTGAGCAGAAGCAGCGGCGCTTTCCGCAGTTGGGCCAGCGGCGTCTTCGGCGTGGCCGATCGCCAGCATGCCGGCGCGACGTGGGCGTTGTACCATCGGGCGGCCGAGGCTGCATCGCGGAAGTCGCCGCTCCAGCCGGCGTCGAACCGCAGGCGGTGCAGCAGGACCGGTCGACTCGCCTCGCCCAGAGCGAGCATCGCCAGGGCGGTGCAGATTACCGCGTCGCTCCCTTCGGGCGCTGCCTGGGCGTCGCCCGGTTCGGGCCCGACCCAGCTGCCGTCGGGCAGTTGCTGGGCGAGCAGGACCCGCTGAAGCTCGACCGACCAGGGCTTGTGCTTCCCGAAGCGGGCTGCGCCCAGCTCGTTTCCCGCCTGCCCCAGCAGCCAGAGATAGTGGTAGTAGAACGCGTCGTTCTTGCCCCACAGGTAGCCCGGGACGGCCGAGACGGTGTAGTGTTGTTTCAGCCAGGCGTGTGCGGCCTCGACGGGTTTGCGGGTGGGGGCCCGGTCGCCGGGCAGGGGGTTGCCGCGGGCCCATTGGTCGGTCAGGCGCATCAGGGCGGAGAGCCCGCCGGCGACGGTGGTTCCGTAGCTGGTGGGTTTGACGCGGAAGCTCTTGCCCCCGGGCGGGAGATAGCCCCACCCGCCGTCGTCGTTCTGGGAGTAGGTCCAGAAGTGGATCGCTCGGGTCCAGGTCTCGACCGGCACGTTCGCCCCGGCGTCGGTGTCGTCGGCCGTCGCCAGGGCGTGGACCGCCAGCAGCGTGTTGGAGCTGTCCACGTAGGTGTGGTCCTGCAGCGTGGTGGGATGTCCCTTGCCGTAGCCCCAGCCGCCGGTTTCGGCGTTCTGGATGGCGACGAGTCGTTCGGTGTCGACGGCGATGGTCCGGGCCCGGGCGTTGGGGTCGGTCCGGGACAGCAGCGAGACGTGCATCGCCAGGGCGTAGGTCCAGTCGGGCTGGAGACGCGTCAGCCGATTCACGCCGCTGACGACCATCGGGTCGTTGGGTTCGGCGCCTGCGGCGAGGGCGGCGCGCAGCACCAGGGCGGTCAACCCGCCGCTGTACTGACGGGCCTGCGGGGCGCTCCACGAGCCGTCCGCTTTCCGGGCCGACCGGAGGAACTTCAACCCCCGCTGCATCGCCTTGTCGACCCGGGCCGATGAGACGGGTCTTGCGGCGGGCGGCCCAGCGGGCTGGGTGGTGGGCTCCTGAGCGCGGGCCGGGAGCGTCGCGATCAGAGCGAGCCCCAACAAGGCTGCGATGGTTGCAGCCCGTTGCGGGGCGGGCCCGAAGGGGCGAGCATGTCGGAAGCTTGGGGCGTTGGGTCGGGTCATCCGTGGGCAGGCCTTGCCGTTGCGTCCATGGGTCAGTACGTCAGTGCGTAGAGGAACAGGTCCAGCGCGAGCTTCTGCCCGTCCTCGTCCACGTACCCGCGAGAGGAGTACGGGTGGTCTCCCTCGAGGGCACAGCAGAAGTCCCACCTGCTGTACAGGATGGCGGTGCGTCCGTCAACGGTTACCGACTCGATCCGGGGTCGGCTGGTTCCGCGCCAGTTGGACTCGCCGGACTTTTTCAGGTCGTCCTGGAGGATCTTGCGATAGGTCAACTCGCCCAGCGGAACGCCGATTTTGCCCTTGTAGAGCGGGTGGTCCTTCGCCAGCGGCGTCATCGACTCATCGGGGAAGAGCGATTTGACCATCGCCCGGAAGCTCTTGTCGAAGGCCTTCTGCCCGCAGCAAGGATTGGCGATCAGCGTCCCGCCCTTGCTGAGATACTTGCGGAGCGCTTTGATCTCGGCGTCCGAGAGGGTGAAGCTGTAATGGCCGTTCATGAAGATGACGGGGTATTCGTAGATTGCCTCGTCGGTGGCCTTGATGTGGCGGTTCTTGGAGACGACGGTGACCTTGGCGCGGTCGCGGAGAATCTTGGCGAGATTGACCAGCGCCCGCGGGTCGGCGTTGTAGTCGCCCTTGTGGTACAGCCTCGCCAGGCGGATCGCCCCGCGCGGAACCTCGAACGATTTCTTGCCATCCCGGTTCTGCTGGGGCAGGTCGACCACGTCCAGCTTGTTGGCCAGTTGCTCTCTGCCGGTGGCGTAGGCGGCGATGTTCGTACCCAGCCGAAACGCGATCTCCGACCAGGGCTTGACGTCCTGCAGCTCCCAGAGGGCGCTGAGCGCCTTGGGCGAGTAGAACACGCTGGTGCGACAGCCGATGTTCACGCCCTCCAGGTCGTAGGTGGTCTCCATGTCGTAATAGCTGCCGAAGACCGGATGAGACTGCTCCAGCGGGCCGAGCTTGTAGCCTTTATCCCCCCACATCGAGCGGGCGAAGTTGCGGAAGTCCTTGTCGAACGCGTCGCTTCCGCAGCATGCCTCGAACAGCAGTACGCCGCCGGCTTCGATGTAGTCCTGGAGCTTTTTCTTCTCCTTGGCGGTGAAAATCGGGAACTCATGGCCGGTGATCAGCAGCACCGGGCTGACGCGCAGTTCCTTGAGAGGCTGAGACAGCGACGCGCTCTGCCAGGTGGTCTGCTGACCGAGCTTGTCGCCGATGTTCTCGGTGAGGTGTTCGAGGTCGTGGATGTTGCGGTTCCAGGAGGGTTTTTTGACGCCGTCCCAGCGGACCTTCTGGAAAAGCACCGGCCGATTGCCCTTGGCCAGGAACAGCAGGCAGAAGGCGGTGTCGAACACCTGTCCCTTTCCTCGGCGGGCACGTCCGCCCCAGCCGCTGATGGGCCAGCTGCCATCATTCCCCTGGAGCTTCACCAGGTGGGCCGCCCCTTTGCGGTACCAATCGTGCTTTCCGAATTGCTGGATGCCCGCGATCATCCCCACCCGCTCGAGGCCATAGAGGTAGTAATACAGCCAGCCGCGATGGTCGGGGTTCTCCTTGACCGAGAACTTCTTGGTCAACCATTCGATGCCCTTGGCGACGTGGCGGTTCTGCTGGTACTGCCCGCAGCCCGGATAGGCGCCGTTGACGAACACCTTCTGCCCGCCCACGTGCAGGCGCAGCCCGCAGATGTACAGGCTCGCCAGGCCCGCGGTGGTCATCGATCCATAGGGCTTGGATCGCATGGTTCCCGTGTAGCCCCAGCCGCCGTCGTTGCTCTGGGTGTTCAGGAAGTGCCTGCGCGATTTGACCCAGACCTGCTTGGGGACATCCAGGCCGGCCTTGGCGGCTTCGTGCAGGCCCAGCAGGGCGAACTGGGTGTTGGAGTTGTCTCCTCGCCCCAACGTCCTGCCCCGGGAGACGCCGTAGCCCCACATGCCGTTGTCCAGTTGGGTCTTGGTGAGCCATCTGGTGGCCCCGGCGAGGTGTTTGTCCTTGGGGCCCCGTCCGGCGGCAGCGTACGCCTGGGCCTTCAGCGAGACCACGTAGGTTCGTTCGTTCTCGGCCTTGTCGAGGTACTTCAGGCCCTTCTGGACGGTCGGGTCGTTCACGGGCACCCCGGCGTTGAGCAATGCCAGTACCGCCAGGGCCGAGTTGCCGCCCTTGTAGCTGCCGCGGCTGCCCCAGTCACCGTTCTTGGATTGGCCCTTGAGGTTGCGGATCGCCAGTTGGATGGCCTTCTTGACCTCCTGGCTGGAGACGTCCGCCGAGGCCTGCTGCGACAGGGGCAGGGCGCAGACGAGCATCGCGGCGAGCAGTGAGGCGATCCAAAGCTTGTGTCCGGTCGATTTCATGGGTAAGATTTCTCCCTGTCCGGTGTTGGCTGGGTTGTTGACATTGTACCAGTCCGCGATGGCCGGGCAAAACGCTAATCCTGGTCGCCTCCGAGGGTCCTGATGGCCAAAGAGACGTATGAAAAGCTGATGGAGCAGTTCGCCAACTCCCGCGTCATCATGAGGCGGGAGGTGGCCAAGAGCATCATCGGACAGCAGGAGGTGCTGGACCAGATCTTCGCAGCCGTCATTTCGCGAGGCCATTGCCTGCTGGTTGGCGTGCCCGGCCTGGCCAAGACGCTGATGGTTTCCTCGATCGCCAAGGTCCTCGAGCTGACGTTCAAACGCATTCAGTTCACCCCGGACCTGATGCCCTCGGACATCACCGGCACGAACGTCATCGAGGAGAGCGAGCAGGGCGGACGCGCGTTCCGCTTCGTGAAGGGCCCGCTGTTCGCCCACATCATTCTCGCCGACGAGATCAACCGAACCCCGCCCAAGACGCAGGCGGCGATGCTCGAGGCGATGCAGGAGCGACAGGTCACCGTCGGCCAGGAGACCTACAAGCTGCCCGAGCCGTTCTTCGTAATCGCCACGCAGAACCCCATCGAGCAGGAGGGTACCTACCCGCTGCCCGAGGCACAGCTGGACCGGTTCATGTTCAATATCTTCGTGGACTACCCCACCGAGAGCGACGAGGAGAAGATCCTCGCCGCCACCACCGGCGGGGCGCGCCCGGAGCTGAGTCGCATCTTCAACGCCCGGCAGATCATCAACATGCAGAAGCTGGTAGCCTCCGTGCCGGTCAGCGAGTACGTCATCAAGTACGTCGCGAAGATCGTCCGCGCGACCCGACCGGCCGACCCGTCGGCGCCGGAGTTCGTCAAGACGATGGTCGACTGGGGCGCCGGCCCGCGCGCGGGGCAGTACCTGATCCTGGGCGGCAAGGCCTTCGCGGCGATGGACGGGCGGTTCACCGTCTCCACCGAGGATGTCCGTCGCGTGGCTGTGCCGGTGTTGCGTCACCGCATCGGGTGCAACTTCGCCGCCTCCAGCGAGGGCGTGGACTCGGTGGAAATCGTCCGGCGCCTGCTGAAGACCATCAACGAGCCCGACGTCGAGAAGTACGCCCGCAAGCCCAAATCCAAGCCCCCGGCGCCCCCGCAGGAGGACGTCGAAGCGCCCCAGCCCTCCGGCGAATAGCCCCCCCAGGCCTACCCAACCGCCCCGGCGAGGCAAAACTCCATTGCGATCCCAATTCCTCCCGGGCCCGTGCCGATATGCAGGTACCATGGCTCGAAACGGACGCAAACAGTGGCGAAAAGGTGGCAAGGGCGGCAAGCGCAAGACCCCTGATTTCCCGGTGATTCCGCCCGCTCTCAAGCGCCCCCCACGGACGGATCTCGAAGCCCACGTGCAGCAGTTGGACAAGCTGCTGTTCCCCGCGATCGACGCGGTGGCCGGCGCCCTCTACGAAACGCTCGAAGAGGAGCACTCGCTGGACACGCTGCAGCTGTTGATGACCAAGCGGCAGCTCCTGCTGGCGATGCGGGGTACGCACCGGTCCATCCGCAAGCTGCTCACCGCCGGCGACGACCACGAACTGGAGCTCTCGGTCGATGCCCTGCCCCTGACGCGCGTACAGCTGGAACGCTGCTTCCTGTGCCTGCTCATCCAGGATCAGCCCGACCGGTGGCACAAACGCTACTGCAAGAACGCATGGAAAGCCTTTGCCGAGAAGTTCTTCCGCGACCGGGCCGCCCTGGGCCACTTCGAGCAGTTCGAGGAGTACTTCGGCTCCAATGGCAGCGGCATCTCGGCCCTGCGGGCGTTCGCGCGTCAGATGTACGTCTGGGAGGACGAACTGCAGACATTCCGCGCCGAACTGCTCGGCGAGGAGCTCGACGAGCGATGGAAGAAGCGGTACATCGCCGACATGCCCACACCCGGCAAGGCCGTCGGTCTGCTGGAGGAAGACGACCACAAGAAACTGGCGAAGGTGCTCTACCCGTATTACGACACGCTCTCGCACTTCAGCCACGGCGGACTGGTCGGCGCGATGGAGGCCGCCATCCTTCGGCCGGGCAATACCGTCAAGATGTCCGACGATTTCGACCGCCGGCAGTTCTGGACATCCAGCATCCTGGAGATGACCCTGCCGATCAGCTACGTCGGTCTGCTGGTGGTGGCGACGCTGTTCGCCTCGTCCCTGCCCGATAACGCTTCGGTCTGTCGGGCCCTGCAGGCGGCGTGGCAACCCTACCACTCGGACGGGTCGGCTTTGGGGGTTGGCGTCTGGGACACCTGGGCCCGCGACGCGCTGCAGGCCGTCTCCAGTCCCGCGGATGCGTAATGGATCGTAATCGGCTTCCAGTCCGCTACTTGCGTCCCAATCGCAGAAGCTCCAGAAGCTTCGGCAGGGCCTTTTCCTGGACGGCCCCGGGCAGGGCACGCCGGGCCCAGACGGTGAGCTGATAGGCCATCCACACCACCCGCCGCGTGAAGAGAATCGCTGCCACAGCAGCCGTCACCGCCAGAAGATACGCCCCGGCTGAGATGCCCACCAGCCAACCCACCTCCGACCAGTCGGCCTGGTGCCCGAGGTCCATCATCGCAGCGACGATTACCGCAGCCGCGATGCCCAGCACCACCGCCCCGAGCCACATCGCGACAAAGGCGGCCGGCTCGTTGAGCGTGGGGATCGACACCTTCCGCAGGAACGGCACGTCGGCGTGGGCGACGGGGTCGGCTTCGCTCACGCCCGATCGCTCCGCAGCCCGGCCGGCGGATTCGTATTCGCGGGCGAGGTCGCCGGGGGTGTAGCGTCTTCCCTCGCCGTTGCGGAAGGTTCCCCGGTGGGTTTCGCCACGCTGGGCGGCATGCGAGACCGCCTTGTACGCCATCGTCAGCTCATGAAAGCGCTTGGCTGCGGTTTCCGGGTGTTCGGGCCGACTGTCCGGATGGACCCTCAGCGCGAGGCGCCGGTAGGCCAGGCGAATCTCGTGCAGACTCGCCTGCCGCGATATCCCCAGCAGCTTGTACGGGTCGTCCGTCGGCATCGCTGCATTGTACCATGGCCATTGTCGGCCACAGAGTCCACAGAGAGCTCCGGATGGGGCTTCAACGATATTCCGGGTGCCCGGGCTTGTGCCGGTTCGACCGAGCGCAGCGAGGGAGGAACGGAGCA
>CAZFPT010000069.1:0-15750 GCA_964521005.1 uncultured Planctomycetaceae bacterium
AGCGAAAGTCTGGTAGGGTGGGCACTTGTGCCCACCTTCCGGACTCAGGAAGGGGGCTGAACGTCTCGTCCCGCATCGCCCCGCGATCGCGCCCGCAACAAGTTGCGAGCCCTACGGCTGGTTGGCGCATGTTAGCGCAAACCCGCTTTCCAGGCGCGTCCTCTGTGGCAGAGTAGTTTTCCGGCGGGCCGTGGCGAACAGCGCGACTAAGATGATGTGAGCGACACGCTTATGCGCATTAAGTCAGTGCGGATTGACATACGGCAGGGAGATCGACCGCCTGGTCGGGCTGCAGAGTCTCCAGGCCCTCCAGCAGGCCGTCAGGCGAGCGAAGTGAACGCCGCCAAACCCGCGCCGGAACCCGAAGCGATGGAAAGGACTTTCATCTTGAACACCGAACACACGCAGACGCACAATGCCCATGTCATGGGCAGGTATGGAGCCGGCGACGAAGCGAACATTCTCTCCTCTGTGGTGAAGGGTAGCTGACGCATGAATCGCATCGGCAAGGCAATGACCGAGTTTTCCGTGAAGCACCCGAAGCTGCTGACGGCCCTGATGCTGGCAGCCACGTTTACGGTGGCGGCCGTCGCGCTGCTCCCGACGCTGATTCCGGCGTCGGCTGGGGTGCTGAACCCGATCACGGTGGACACCGATCCGGAGAACATGCTCCGCGAGGACGAGCCGGTCCGCGTCTTCCACGACCGCATGAAGGAGCGGTTCCGTCTCAACGACATGGTCGTGGTCGGCGTGCTGAACGACGAGCACCCCGACGGGGTATTCAACCCGAAGACCCTCACGAAAGTCTGGAAGCTCACCGGCTTCGCCAAGTCGCTGCAGTTCGACGGCAACGGCAACGTCGTGGGCAAAATGCCATCCCTCCCGGCGGAGTACCGCGACGGCAACGCCCCATCGGCGCCCCCTGCCGGAGACGACTCGGCTGCCCCGCCCGCCCCGGAAGGACTGCCCGAGGGCCTGGGAGACGGCGGCGGCCCGGACCTGCCCACCGGAATGGGCGGCGCCGGCCCGGACCTGCCTGCCGGCATGGACGGGAAGGAGCCCGACAGCGACACGCAAGACCAACCCGCCCGGGCCCGGCCCTCCGAGCCTGCTGCCGCGTCGGCTGAGGAGATCGTCGTCGAGCGGGACATCATTGCCCCCTCCACCGTGGACAAGATCATCCCGACGCCCGGGGGGATCCGGTTCAGCTGGCTGATGCGCCACCCGCCGCGAACGCAGGAGGGCGCCATCGACGTCCGCAAGGCGGCCCGGCGGATTCCGTTCCTCAACGGGACCATGGTCAGCGAGGACGGAAAGATGGTCGCCATCTACCTGCCGCTGACGAAGAAGGACCTCAGCCACGACGTATACCTGCAGCTGCAGGAGGTCATCGCCCAGCTCGGCGGGCCCGAGGAGTATCACATCACCGGCCTGCCGGTGGCCGAGGACACCTTCGGGTTCGAGATGTTCGTGCAGATGGCCATCTCCGCGCCGACCGCGATGGTGGTGATTTTCATTCTGATGGTGGTGTTCTTCCGCAAGCTGGTGCTGATCATCTCGCCGATGATCGTGGCGATGGTCTGCACGGTTCTGACGATGGGCTCGCTGGTGATTGCCGGGTTCCCGGTGCACATCATGAGCAGCATGATCCCGATTTTCATCATGCCCATCGCCGTGCTGGACAGCATTCACATCATCTCCGAGTTCTTCGAGAAGTACCAGGAGACGCGCGACCGGCGCAAAACCCTATACTCGGTGATGGACGCCCTGTTCGCCCCGATGCTGTACACCTCGCTGACCTCGGCGGCCGGCTTTGCCAGCCTGGCGCTGACGCCGATCCCGCCGGTGCAGGTCTTCGGCGTGTTCGTGGCGATGGGGATCCTGGCGGCCTGGCTGTTTACGGTGACGTTCATCCCGGCGTTCGTGATGTTCATTCCGGAATCGCGGCTGGAGGGCTTCGGCGCGAAACACGATCACTCCGCCGGCGAGGCCCACCCGGGACTCATCGGGCGGTTTCTCAACATCGTCGGCAGCGGGACCTACCGCCTCGCCAAGCCCATCCTGGCGCTGACGGTCGTGGTGATGGTCATTGCCGGCTGGGGCATCAGCCTGATCAACGTCAACGACAACCCGGTCAAGTGGTTCGAGTCGTCCCACCCCATCCGGGTGGCCGACAAGGTGCTCAACGACCACTTCGGCGGGACGTACATGGCCTATCTTTCGCTGGAGTCCCAGCCGGGCGAGTGGAAGCCCGCCGCCATGCTGGAAACCATGCGACAGGCAGCCCGACGGCAGAGGGACCCGAACGTACGGGCCGCCCTGGATGATCTCGCCCAGGCTGCCGAAGCGCACACAGACGCCAACTCGCCCGAGGCGTTTTTCGCTGCGGTGAAGAAAGACGCCTCCCGCATCGCCCCGCCAGGCCTGGCCGATGAGCTCGACAACTTCGTGGGTCGACGGCGACAGGCGTATTCCGACACGTTCAAAGACCCCGAAACGCTGCGATGGCTGGCGAGGCTGCAGGAGTACCTGTTGACCATCGAGAACCGCGGGCAGAAGGTGATCGGCAAGAGCAACTCCATCGCCGACATCGTGCGGACCATCAATCGCGACCTGCACGCCCAGAGCCCGACGTACATCCCGCCGCAGAAGGACCCAAACTACGTCGTGCCCGAGACATCCAGCGGCGTGGCCGAGACGTTGCTGCAGTACGAGAACTCCCATCGGCCTCACGATCTGTGGCATCTGATTACCAAGGACTATCGAAACGCCAGCATGTGGGTCCAACTCACCAGCGGCGACAACCAGGACATGTCCGCGGTCGTGCGGGCGGTCGATGGGTGGGTCCGTGAGAACCCCCCGCCGCGGGCGGTGGAGCACAAATGGTTCGGCCTGACGTACATCAACGTGGTCTGGCAGGAGAAGATGGTCTGGGGCATGCTCCAGAGCTTCGCGGGCAGTTTCCTGGTGGTGTTCCTGCTGATGACGATCCTGTTCCGCTCGGCGTTGTGGGGCCTGTTGAGCATGGTCCCGCTGACGGTGACGATCGTGGCGATCTACGGGGCGCTGGGCATTGTCGGCAAGGACTACGACATGCCCACAGCCGTCCTGAGCAGCCTCACGCTGGGCCTGGCGGTGGACTTCGCGATACACTTCCTTGCCCGGTCTCGCGCGATGTACCTGGAGACCGGCTCGTGGAAGGAAACCGCGCCGAAGGTGTTCGGCGAGCCGGCGCGGGCCATCACGCGGAACATCATCGTGATCGCCGCGGGCTTCCTGCCGCTGCTGCTGGCGCCCCTGGTGCCCTACCAGACGGTGGGTATGCTGCTGGCAACGATCCTGATGGTCAGCGGGCTGGCGACGCTGCTGATTCTCCCCGCGTTGATTCGGCTGCTGGAGAAACCGCTCTTCCAGGCCGCCAGGACCAGGACCGGTCCGTCCTGCGTGTGCGGGACGTGCGTGGCCATGTCGGCCGCCGCTGTGGCGCTGCTGGCGCTGAACGCCTATCAGTACCTGGCGATTCCGCTGACGACGCTCACGATCATCGCGCTGGCGGCCGTGCCCGTCGCTGCCGTCGGTTGCGCCCTGCTGGGACGGCGCGACCGGTGCACCATCAAACAACCCCAACAAGAGGTGACCCATGAAGACGCTCAATAACACACCCACGCGGATCCTGCTGACGGCCCTGCTGGCTTTGACGATCGTTCCCGGTCTGGCCGGCGCCCAGGACGCCAACGCCCAGCCTGCCGGCATGCCGGACGGGACCCAGGACCTCTCCGTCGACCAGGTGGTCCACTGGACGAACTTCCGGTCGTATTACCAGGGACGCACCGGCCGGGCGAACGTGGAGATGACCATCGTGGACGATCGGGGGCAGAAACGGGTCCGGGAGTTCACCATCCTTCGCCGCGACGCCCAGCCCGACGCCAACGCCCCGGTGGTTCGCGTCGCGGTGGCCTTGAAAGACGCCTCGGCCAAGGACGTGGAAGAGAAACTCGCCAAGCCGCTGGAGACGGCGATGAAGGCCGTCGATGGCGTGGAGTCCGTGGAGTCCGTCTCCGAGCCGGGCGGCGTGCGCGTCCGGTTGGCCGGCAAGAAGGACGCCAAGGCAGAGGCGTTTCTCCAGGCCGTCACGAAAGCGGTGGACGGCGTCAAGGGCGACCTGCCGGAGGCGGCGGGTCGGCCGCGGGTTGAACGGGTTCAGGGCGATCACGTCTACACCGGCGAGCAGAAGTACTACGTCTATTTCCGCAAGCCCGCCGACGTGGCCAAGACCGTCTTCCTGGTGTGGAAGCACATCGGCGAAAACGATGACCGTTGGATGTACTTCCCGAACCTGGACCTGGTGAAACGCATCTCCGCTGCCGACAAGCGGACCAGTTTTGTCGGGTCGCACTTCCTCTACGAGGACGTCAGCGGGCGGAACATCGACCTGGACAAGCACGAACTGATCGACACGAACAAGACCTACTTCGTCCTCAAGAACACCCCGAAAAACCCCAAAGACGTCGAGTTCGGCCATTACATCATGTACGTGCATCGCAAGACGTTTCTGGTGGTGCAGACGACCTACTACGACAAGCAGGGCAAACCCTATCGCAAGTACACCGCCCAGGCCGTCAAGACCATCGAGGGCTTCCCGACCGTGGTGAAATCGCAGATGAAGGATCTCAAGACCGGCGGCTACACGGAGTTGGGCTACAGCGACGTGGACTACAACGTCGGCCTGCCGGATGATATCTTCGACAAGCGCTACCTGCGTCGGCCGCCGCGGAAGTACCTGAGCAAGTGACGGCCTGCCGGACCCATCAAGGGTACCGGACTTATCAAGGGTGCCCCGGCTTGTGGCGTTCTGACCGAGCGCAGCGAGGAAGGAACGCAGCAACCGGGCCTGCAGGAAAACCGAGAAGACGGGCACAAGTGACACGCGAAAGGCGACAAGCGACACGACGATCGCGCCCGCAACAAGTTGCGGGCCCTACGGCCTGCCGGACTTATCAAGGGTGCCCCGGCTTGTGGCGTTCTGACCGAGCGCAGCGAGGAAGGAACGCAGCAACCGGGCCTGCAGGAAAACCGAGAAGACGGGCACAAGTGACACGCGAAAGGCGACAAGCGACACGACGATCGCGCCCGCAACAAGTTGCGGGCCCTACGGCCTGCCGGACTTATCAAGGGTACTACGACGGGATGTTTGCTGGCCGACAGACACGGGCAGGATGCCCGTGCGACGCCGCGAACCGTGGGGTCCCAGCGCGATCCCACCAAGGACCGGACATGAACAACACAACACGACGGATGGCCGCGATCTCCGGGTTGGTGGCGATCGCTGCGTTGAGTGCTCTTCCCGCAGCCGCCCAGGACGGCCCGGACTTGCCCGCGGGCCTGGAACAGAGCGATCCCAATGAATCCAGCGGTCCCGCGCTGCCATCGGGATTGGGCGGCGAGGGCGACCCCGCTGGCCCGGACCTGCCCAGCGGACTCGGCGAAGACACCGACAAACCCGACACGATCGACGCGCCGGGAGATGAGAAGCCCGCCCTGCACTGGCTGGACTTCAGCGGGTTTCTCGACGCCCGCGCCGGGGCGCGCATGCAGGCCGACCGCTACCAGGATGACGATTTCACGCTCGGCGAGGTGCGCCTCCAGACCGACCTGCAGACCTCGTGGGAGGGCATGACGTTCAAGCTGGTGACGGACTTCATCTACGACGGTGTTCTCGACGGCAGGGCTGTGGACCTCGAACGCGGCGAGGGCTGGGTGGACCTGCGGCAGGCGAACGTGATGTTCACGCCGCTGGACTTCATGGACGTCAAGGTCGGCCGACAGATTCTCACGTGGGGCACGGGCGATCAGTTGTTCATCAACGACCAGTTCCCCAAGGACTGGCAGGCGTTTTTCATCGGGCGGGACGTGGAATACCTCAAGGCCCCTTCCGACGCGATCCGGATCAACACCTTCACCGAGTGGGTCAACGCGGACTTCGTGTATACCCCGCAGTTCGACGCCGACCGGTTCGTGACCGGGCAGCGTCTGAGCTACTGGAACGGCACGCTGACTCGCCGGGCCGGGCAGGACGCTGTGATCGACGCGGATCGGCCGACAAGCTGGTTCCGCGACGACGAGTTCGCCATGCGCCTGCACAAGACCGTCGACGGAATCGAATGGGCCGGCTACGGGTACTGGGGTTACTGGAAGCGCCCGTTGGGCATGAACGCGGCCGGGCGGGCGTACTTTCCGAACCTCAACGTCTACGGGGCCAGCGTGCGAGGCCAGTGGGCCGGGGGCATCGCGAACCTCGAAGCCGGTTACTACGACTCGACCGAAGACCGCGGCGGCGACGATCCGTCCGTGCCCAACAGCGAAATCCGCCTGCTGGTCGGCTACGAGCGCGATTGGCCGGAGCTTGCCGACGATCTGACCATCGGGGTGCAGTACTACCTCGAGTGGATGATGGACCACGACGAATACCGCCACAACCTCCCCGCCGGCAGCCGACAGGCCGACCGGCACCGCCACGTCATCACGCTGCGGGTGACGAAGCTTCTGATGAACCAGAACCTCGAGCTGTCGCTGTTCAGCTACTTCAGCCCGAGCGACATGGATGCCTATTTCCGCCCGGCTGTCTCGTACAAGATCGACGACCACTGGACTTTCGACGCCGGCGGCAACGTCTTCCTCGGCAAGTACGACCATACCTTCTTCGGGCAGCTCGAGCGGAATACGAACATCTACGTCGGCCTGCGATACAGCTGGTAAGAGGCTGAGATCGTCGAATCGGCGACCATCGCTCGACACTCCCACGCGGCGCCCCGGATGCCCCGGCCCGCTCACGGGAATCACCGCGACGCATCGCCCCCCGAAACCGCCCCCAAACGCCCCTCCGGGCCCTCCCCGAAGCGGTTGTGGCTTGCAATTACCCTAGGGCGGGGGCATACTCCATCCAGAGCTCAGCCGATGGATTCGACGGCTGGGGTGCAAATCCGTGCCAGACGTTTTGGCGACATATTGGCTGCGAACAACGCGAAGAGGACAGTATGACTGCGTTTCACGTTCAGGACCCGGACTTTGAACATAGCCTCATGACGGGGATGACCCGCAAGCACTGGATCGACGCGGGAATCCACCTGCTCGGGGGCGTTCTGGATCACATCGACTCGCCCGGCGACCCGATCGCCCTGCCCAAACGCCCGGGCAAGACCTACCCCAAACCCGACGACCCCGCCTGGAAGTTCCGGTCGGCCGAGTTCGAGGGCCTCTCGCGAACGCTCATGATTGCCGGGCCCATCATCGAGAACGACCCCTCTGCCGAGGCGGCCGGGATGAATCTGCGGGATCATTACGCCCAGCTGATTCTCCGCGCGACCGATCCGACGGACCCCCATTTCGTCGGTTTCATCACGGACCTCGCCCGCGAGCACAAACAGCCCCTCTTCCAGCACACCGCCGAAGGGGCCGCCCTGGCGCTGGGGCTGCTCTACGCACGCGAGCAGATCTGGGGGCGATTCTCCCAGGCCGAGAAGGACCAGGTCGCTGCGGTCTTCCAGGACTACGTCGCCAACAAGACCAACAGCCACAACTGGCGGTTTTTCAACGTGATGATGGCCAGTTTTCTGAAGCTCAACGGCTATGAGATCGACGAGCAGGTGCTCACCGATCACCTCCAGAATCTCCTGTCCTACTACGCCGGTGACGGCTGGTATCGCGACATGGGGCAGTTCGACTACTACTCCTGCTGGGCGTTCCAGTTCTACGGACCCATCTGGGCGAGGCATTTCGGCTACGAGCACATGCCCGAGGTCGCCGAGATCATCGCGAAACGCCACCGGAAGCTGATGGAGCACTACCCGTTGATGTTCGGCCAGAATGGCCATTCGCTGATGTGGGGGCGAAGCATCATCTACCGCTGCGCCGCGGCGGCACCGTTTCCCGCCCACTTCCTGCTGAACCAGCCGACGATGGATCCGGGATGGGCGCGGCGGATCGCCTCGGGCAACCTGCTGCAGTTCATCACCCGGAAGGACTTCTACCACGAGGGCGTCCCGACGCTGGGGTTCTACCGCGAATTCGACCCGCTGGTGCAAGGCTACTCCTGTCGGCTGAGCCCGTTCTGGCTGGCGAAGGTGTTCCTCGCCCTGCATCTTCCGGAAAGCTCGCCCTTCTGGACCGCCGAGGAGAACGAGGGCGATTGGCCCGCGCTGGGAGACGAGGTCAAGACGGTCTCCCTGCCCGGTCCGGGACTGACCATCACCGCCGACGGCAAGACGGGCATCTCGCATACCGCCCCGGGTAAGGTCGCCTCGAAAAAGCAGAACCCCAACTACACCCGCCTGGCGTACAACTCAGCCTTCTCCTGGGAAGAGGAATGTCCCGACGGCGGAACCGCGATGGCCTACAGCGTGCTGCAGAGCGGATACGACCTGCCGTTCATGGCCCATCAGAATCTCAAGTACGTCGGCATGCGCGACGGCGTGCTGTATCGCCAGTGCGACCTGCCCGGCTGGCTGGCGCGGGTGGACCTGGCGGAAATCGCCATCCCCGGCGGCGTGCTTCGAGTCGACCGCGTGAGCATCCCCTACAAGCACGAACTGACGCTCGGACACTTCGGCCTGCCCCACTTTGACGGCAAGCCGGCCGACGTTTCGCCCATCGGCGCCGACGGGGTCGAAGGCCTGTCCGCCCACATCGACCTTCGGCAGGTGGTGCTCATGCCCATCGCCGGCTGGGACGGGATCAGCTCGGCTGTCCACCGCGACCTGCACCCCGAAGCCCCCGAAAGCACCGTCATCTACTGCCGCCGCAAAGAAGAGAAGGACTACGCCGGGATGTTCCTGGCGGTCACCGTGATGCTCTGCTCGAAAGAGCCGGAAGACTGGAAATGGACCTCCGACCAGCTCAACCCCATCGCCCGGCGCGAGACCATCCCCTGGACCGACAGCGGCCAACCGCTCGGCAGCAAGCTGACGCTCAAAGACGGCAGAACCTTCACCATCGACTACGGCCAGGTGATGGGGGAGAGGGCTGATTAGTTGTTAGTTGTTAGTTGTTAGTCATTAGTCGTTAGTCGTTAGTCATTAGTCGTTAGTCACTAGTCGTTAGTCATTAGTTACTGGTTGCTGATCCTCCTTTGGTTAATGTGTCGTTACGTCATTAGGTCAGCACGAAACACGCACGGGCAGATTTGCTCCACGAAGAGAGCGGGCTATGCAGGATTTCAGGCAGTTGCGGGTGTGGGAGAAGGCCCACACGCTTACACTGCAGATATACAAAGCGACAAGTTCCTTCCCAAAGACTGAACTGTACGGACTCACATCACAAGTTCGCCGGGCAGCGGCATCGATCCCTACCAATATTGCAGAAGGGTGCGGCCGGGGCACTCGGCGCGACTTCAGCCGTTTTCTTTCTATGGCTATGGGGTCCGCGTCTGAGGTGAAATATCACTTGATCCTGGCCGGTGACTTGGGCTTTCTGCCCGGGGAAGTAAAGAAGGGGCTGACCACGGCCCTCGACGAAGTTCAGATGATGCTCACCAGCCTCATTCGAACCTTGCGATCCGCCGACACACGTTCCAACGACTAACGACTAACGACTAACGACTAACGACTAACGACTAACGACTAACGACTAACAACTAACGACTAACAACCAGCCACACCCGTAAACACGCACGACACGAAAGGACGCACCAATGCTTTTCCCACGCGAATCGGAATCCCGCGAAGTCAAGGACCTCTCGGGCATCTGGAACTTCAAAGCCGACGTCAAAGGCGAAGGCCATCAGAAGAACTGGCAGAAGCGCCCGCTGACCAAGACTCAGCCGATGCCCGTTCCCTCCAGCTACAACGACATTACCCAGGACGCCAGGCTGCGCGATCACGTCGGCGAAGTCTGGTACGATCGCGAGTTCTTCGTGCCCGCCTCCTGGGCGGACAAGCGCGTCGTCATCCGCGTGGGGTCGGCCTCCCACAAGAGCGTACTGTTCGTCAACGGTCAGGAGGTCGCCCGCTACAAGGGCGGCTATTTGCCCTTCGAAGCCGACGTCACCGACGTGGTGAACTTCGACAAGGCCAACCGCGTCACCGTCAGCGTGGACAACATTCTGGATGAAACCACCCTGCCGCCCGGTAAGCTCAAGACCGTCGAGGACTCCAAGGGCAAGAAGTTCCAGGTGCAGGACATCCAGCACGACTTCTTCAACTACTCGGGCATCCATCGCCCCGTGCGGATCTACTGCACGCCGAAGCGATACATCGACGACATCACCGTGGTTACCAAAACCCGCGGCGATACGGGCATCGTCGAATACGAGATCGACGTCAAGGGGCGCGGCAACAAAGACGTCGCCGTCCGTCTGCTCGACGCCAGGGGCAAGGAAGTTGCCGCCGCCGAGGGCGAGAAGGGCAAGCTCTCCGTCGAAAACGCCAGGCTCTGGCAGCCCGGCAAAGCCTACCTCTACAAACTCGAAGCCTCCGTCAACGACGGCGAGGACGTCTACCGCCTGCCGGTAGGCATCCGGACGATCAAGCTGCGCGGCAACAAGTTCCTCATCAACGGCGAGCCGTTCTACTTCCAGGGGTTCGGCAAGCACGAGGACATGGACATCAAGGGCAAGGGCCTGGACCACGCGATGATCGTCAAGGACTTCAACCTGATGAAGTGGATCGGGGCCAACTCGTTCCGCACGTCGCACTACCCCTACTCCGAGGAGCTGATGAACTTCGCCGACGAGCAGGGCTTCGTCGTCATCGACGAGTCGCCCGCCGTCGGGCTGTACATGTTCAAGAAGTCCCAGGACATCTTCACCGAGGACTTCCTCAAGCCCATCCTCGACCACCACGTGCAGATGATGAAAGACCTCGTCGCCCGCGACAAGAACCACCCCTGCGTGGTGATGTGGTCGATCGCCAACGAGGCCGCCTCGCAGGAAAAACCGTTCGGGCCGTACTTCAAGAAGGTCGCCGATGTCACCCGCAAAGCCGACCCGCAGGACCGCCCGCTGACCATGGCGCTGCACACCTGGTTCGACAACGACCTGGCGGCCCCCTACCTCGACGTGCTCTGCATCAACCGCTACTGGGGCTGGTACGGCAACCCGGGACTGCTCGAGACCATCGAAGGCCGCGGCGAATGGGAACTCAAGCAGTGGTACAAGCACCAGAAGAAGCCCATCATCCTCTCGGAGTACGGAGCCGACACCATCCCGGGGATGCACCACGACCCGCCGGTGATCTTCACCGAGGAATACCAGTGCGAGATGATCAAGCGGATCAACAACGTGCTCGACCGCCTGCCGTTCGTGATCGGCGAGCACATCTGGAACTTCGCGGACTTCCTGACCAAGCAGGGCATCTCGCGGGTGGGCGGCAACAAGAAGGGCGTCTTCACGCGCCAGCGCCAGCCCAAGACCGTCGCCCACATGGTCCGCAAACGCTGGACCGGCGAAGACCTGTTCTCGTAGCGGCAACGGCAACGGGCCTCGTCGCCCCGACGTCATCACCCATTCCGGCCCGGGGACCTCGGCGTCCCCGGGCCTGGATGTTTTCGAACATCGCCCCATCGACTGCCCCGCAAACCAGCCGTCTCGGCTGCAAGAAAGACCCATGAGCACTGCAGACGCCACACTCCGGAATCTTACCGATCCGCAGTTCCGCGACCTCGACGAGGAGGTCTTCCAGGCCGACGCCGCCGGGGGCGGCAAGCTCGTCCGCCGGCGCGAGGTCACACTCGACGGAACCGACGCCACGCTGGAGACCACCGCCGACGGCTGCGACGTCCGCCTGACCTTCCGCCGCCACGACGCGAGTATCGAAGCGACGCTCGCCGCCCTGGACCTCCCCGCCGACTGGCAACCCTACCGGACGCTGTCGATGGACGTCACCAACGGGCCCGCCGCCGTCGACATCGAGCTGATCGTGCTCTGCTCGCGATGCCGACTCATCGGCCACGCCACCATCCCCGCCGGGCAAAGGCAGGCCGTAAACGTCGACCTCACCGAGTTGCCCCTCGGAGCCGGCAACCGCGCGCTCTACGAACCGACGGGCATTCGCATCCGCGGGCTTCACGACGCCGCCCACCCGGCCGTCGTCGAAATCCACGCGATGTCCCTGACCGGCCGGCGCGACAGCGACGAGCCCCTCATCGACCGGTTCGGCCAGCGGATCCACGCCGACTGGCCCGGGAAACTCGTCGACGAAGAAGACCTCCGCAGCCGCGCCCACGCCGAGGCGAAGGAGTTGGAATCCACGCCCGAACTCCCCGGCCGTGACGAGTACGGCGGCCTGCTGGATGGCCCGACGTTCGACGCGACGGGCTTCTTCCGCGTGGACCGGGACGATCGCGGCGTGTGGTGGCTCGTCACACCGGCCGGCAACGCGTTCTGGTCGGTCGGGGTCACGGGAATCCGCATCGACGCCAACGAGTTTACCGGGGTCGCCGGACGCGAACACGTCTACGCCGCGCTGCCCCCCACCGACGAACCCCTCGCCCGTGCCTCCCAGCCCGCCCGGCTGCACATGAGGCCGGACACGACCGACCTGGCCTCGTTCTACGCATGGAACATCCTCCGCAAGTACGGCAGCGAGGAAGACTGGGCCCGCCGCGTCCTCCAACGCCTGCCCAAATGGGGCATCAACACCATCGGCAGCTTCACGCACAACCCGCTCTATATCGAACAACGGCAGATCCCTCACTGCCGCATCGCCCGGACCCGCGCACGCGACGACGGCATCCACGCCCGGGCGGGCAAACGCTTCGCCGACGTGTTCGACCCGCGCTGGGAGCCCTGGCTGGGTGGCGTGTTCGCCGAACTGACCGCCCCCTGCCTGGACAACCCCTGGCTGATCGGCTACTTCGTGGACAATGAAGCATCCTGGCGAAACCCACGCCTGCTCCAGGCCGACCACGACGCGCCCCTGCGGCAGCGATGGGTCGCCTTCCTCCGCGAGAAGCTCGAAACGCTCCACCGCGTCAACGACGCCTTCGCGATCTCCGCGCAGTCCTGGGACGACGTCGTGCAGATGTCCGACGAGCAGGTGCCCTCCGACGGGCCAGGCCGGGAGCTGATGATCGAGTTCGAGACGCTCTTTGCAGACACCTACTTCGGAACCGTCAACCGCCTGCTCAAGCAGCACGACCCGAACCATCTCTATCTCGGCTGCCGCTTCGTAAAAACGCCGCCGCCCGACCACATCCTCCGTGCCTGTGGCCGACACGTGGACGTCTGCAGCGTGAACAACTACACCTACCCGGTGGAGACCGACTTCTTTGAGACCTACCACGACCTCACCGGCCGACCGATCCTGGTCGGGGAGTTCCACTTCCCGCTGGCCAGTGCGCGCCAGCTTCCGCCGCTCTATCGCTGCTACACCGCCGAACAGCGAGAAGCGATGGCCGAGGGTTACTTCCGCAGCTTCGCCGCGATGCCCTTCGCTCTGGGTTGCCACTGGTTCCAGCACGTCGATCAGCCATTGATGGGGCGGGCCTCCAACGGCGAGAATCAGCCCATCGGCCTGGTGGATATCACCGACACGCCGCACGAGCACCTCATCCGCGCCTTCCGCCGCGTGGCCGAGCGTTGGCCCGAATGGCACGCCGGCGGAGAATGATCGCAGCACCGGCGATCCCGCACGTTTCTTGTCTGCCGAGCACAGCTCGCGTATGATGCCCGCAAATGGAATCCGCAGAGACGCAGACAACACGCCAGGACGCCCGGGCCCGCCTTGAGCTCACCGACAGCGAGAAGCTCCTGGTCGTGCCCAACCACATGGTCCGCGGGGGCGGCCATCGGACCGCCCTGTGGGCGCGGGGCATGCTCTGCCTGATCGACCCGGACATACACATCGCCCTGCCGACCGGGGGACCGATGCTGACGCACGTGCGCCACTTCGCGCGTCACAGCAGCGTCGACGGCCGAGGGCTTCTGCCGGAGAACTGCCCGCCCCTCGAAGAAATGCTGCCCGCCGCCGACGTGGCCGTCATCATCCCGAGCGTGTCCATCGCCGTCTCGATCCCCACGCTCCTGGAGGCGGGCCGGGCCGGGCTGCCCATTGTCGCCAGCGACCTGCCCGAAGTCCGCAGCCTTTACACCGACGGCGTAGACGCCCTGCTGGTGGAGCCCGGCAGCGCCCGGGCGGCGGCGGCAGCGATCCTGCGCATCCTGGACGAGCCCCGACTGGGACGCACGCTCGGCGACAACGCCCGCCAGAAGGCCCTCGACCGCGAGGCGAATCCATGCCCGCCGACCTGCTGAGCATTTCGTCGCTGGCTGCCCGCGCCGGGAACCATCGCGTAATCGAACGCGTCACGCTCGACGTGCCCGCCGGCAAGCTCATCGCCCTGAAAGGCCCCAGCGGCTGCGGGAAAACCACCCTCCTCCGCGCCATCGCCGCCCTGGACGACCCCGACGACGGCGAGGTCCGCCTGGAAGGTCACACGCCCGCGGAAATCGGCTATCCGCTGTTCCGCCGGCGTTGTCCGCTGGTCCAGCAGCAGCCCGTCCTGGCCGAGGCGACGGTGCGGGAGAATCTCGCGAGGGTCTTCCGGTATGAGTCCGCCCGGCAAGGCCAGGGGCACGAAGACGCCTCGCTGAACGACGAAGCTGCCCGCGAACTGCTCGACGCGCTGGGCATCGAGACCAGCCGATACGAGCAGGACGCCCGGTCGCTCTCGGTGGGTCAGCAGCAGCGGGTCTGCCTTGTGCGGGCGATGCTGATGGGCCCGAAGGTACTCCTGCTGGACGAGCCCACCAGCGCGCTGGACGCCGACGCCGTCCGAGCGACGGCCGACATGCTGCGCCGCTTCGCCGACCAGCGGGACCTCTCTGCCCTGATCGTCGCCCACGATGTCACAAGGCTGGAGGGCGTACTGGACGACGTGATCGACCTGGCGGAGGTGGCCACGCTGCACACGCCGCAGCGGGAGAACCCGAATGGCTAGCGTACCATTGCTTGCCGTCCGCGACGTGATCGACCTGGGCCCGGCGGGGCTGGGCATCGCCGGCGGTCTCATCCTCGTCTGCGGGCTCATCAGCGTCGCCCTGGGCCTGAAGCTGGAGAAACGCCTCGCCGTCGCCGCCATCCGCACGGTGGTGCAGCTGTTCCTGGTGGGGTTCGTGCTGCGATACGTCTTCGACCTCAACGCCTGGTGGGCGGTACTGGGTGTGATGGCCGTCATGATCGTCCTGGCGGCCCGGGCGGCTGTCCGTCGCCCTTCGCGGACGTTCCGGGGGGTTGGCCTGCTGGCGTTGGTGTCGCTGGTGATCAGTTCGTCGCTGGTGACGTTCACCGTGACCGGCGCGATCATCGGCGTGGTTCCGTGGTATCGCCCCCAGTACGTCATCCCGCTGCTGGGAATGCTGCTGGGCAACGGCCTGACGGGAATCTCGCTGTGTCTCGATCAGCTTCTGGAGACGCTGCACGCCCGGCGGGACCAGGTGGAGATGGAACTCGCCTGCGGAGCGACCCGCTGGGAGGCCGCCCGGGGCCCGTTGACCGACGCCGTGCGACGCGGAATGATCCCGATCATCAACTCGATGATGGTCGTCGGGACCGTTTCGCTGCCGGGGATGATGACCGGCCAGATCCTCGCCGGCGCCGATCCGATGATTGCCGTGAAATACCAGATCATGGTGATGTTCATGATCGCAGCGGGTACTGCACTGGCGAGCATGGGAATCGCCCTGTTGGTGTATCGCCGCCTCTTCAACGACCGCCATCAGCTGCGATGGGACCACATCCGCCGCAAGCAGTAACAGCC
>CAZFPT010000070.1:0-15741 GCA_964521005.1 uncultured Planctomycetaceae bacterium
TTCCAAAGACAAAGGCGAGCTCTGTGCTGGCTGAACTGTCCGTAGCCAATCGAATGAGGAGACACTCCCATGAAACGCGCAACCATTGCACTGATCGCCGCAGCGATGTTTGTAGGCCTGGCCGCCCCGGCCGGCGCTGACGACGACGTCGAGAAGAAGGACCGACAGGTCTACAACACCCTCATCAAGGAGATCCGCGCCAGCTATCGCAAGCTCGCCTCGGCCTACGACAAGGCGGTGGCCGAGGCCCGCGAAGGCGACGGCCAGGCGTCCACCCGGACCCGCGCGGAAATCCTCGGGCTCAAGGACACCATCGACATGAAGTCGGTTCGGCTTATGCTGGTGGCCGACCGTCATGGCTGGGAGGTCCCGTCTTTCTCCATCGAGGATTTCAAGGGCACCAAGCCCGCCCCGAAGCTCTCGGCGGTCGACCAGATCCTCCCTGCCGACCCGATGGTCACCGAGGCGCTCAACACCGAGGCCGTCAAGCTCGCCTCGGGCATTCAGCTGCCGCTGATCTCGATCACGGCGGGGGACGGTGCGAGCGATGATCACCGATGAGATCTTCCGAAACTGCGGCGTGTTCGCCTGGCCGCAACTGCTGCTCAGCACGCTGACGGTGGGCATCGTCGCCGGGTATCTGGTAGCGATCCGACGCGGCGAGATCCCCTCCGGGCAGAGCCCCTGGGACCGCACGCTCGAGCCGCTGGCGGGCATCGCCACGACGGTCGGACTGCTGGGCTCGGTGGCCGGGTTCATCGTCGCCTTCAGCGGGTTCGGTGGCGAGAGCCTGAACGTCGATCGGCTCACCGGCGGGCTGTCCGCTGCCTACTGGACCACCGGCGTGGGGATCGTCACGGCGTTGTTCGCCACGGTCGGGGCCTACGCGCTGAGCGTCCTGAACCGCACGGAGACGTGAGATGAACGCCCGCATGATGGTACCGCTGATCGACCTGGTCTTTCTCACGCTGGGATCCGTGCTCGTGGCGATGACGCAGATGGAGCGCGTCGAGTCGATCGCTGTGGACGTCGCCCGCGTGGGGCGGGGCGCCGCTATCGTGCAGCGGGGCGAGTTGGAAGTGCTTTCGGTCACCCCCGACGGATTGCGTCTGGGTCAGCGGGCGATCGCCCCGCGCGAGCTTGCCGACGCCGTGGCCCACAAGCGCGTGGTAATCCGGGCCGAGAGGTCCATGCCCACCCAGCGGACCCTCGCGGTGCTCGCGGAGGTCCTTGCCGCCGGGGCGGAGGCATCCATCGAGGTCAACCAGGCCGGGGACCCCGCCGGGCCCCGGGGGAGTCGATAGATCATGTCCAGATCCAGTCTCATCGTCGGATTGCTCGTGGCGATCGGCCTGCACGCGGCGCTCTTTGCTCCGTCCCTGTGGTCGGACGCTCCGCCCGAGACGCCTTCCCCGCCGAAGGTTCCGCCCGTGGCCCTTACTCCGCCGCCCGAGCCCGAGAGCGAACCCGAACCGACCCCCGCGCCCAAGCCCGAGCCGGTCCGGCAACCCGCCCCGCAGCCGGTCCCGACGCCCCAGCCGGCGAAGGACAAGCCCAACCCGCCGCTGCGCGAGGTCCACAAGCAGCCCACGCAACCGGACCCGCCTCCGCAGCAGGGCGACACCCACGCTGCGCCCGCTGAGGATGTCGACGACAGCGACCTGCCGCCCCTGCGCATCGTCTGGGACTCGCCGGCCGAGCTGCGACGGGTGGCCGGCCAGTTGGGCCTGCGCATCGTCGCGGTCAACGCCGCCGGTGAGATCCTCGGCGAAGTGCCCTCCGACGGACCGGTGAAGCTGGTCGAGTTTACCGCGCAACTCAGCCGCTACAGCAATCGCGTGCGGACGCTTCCGGTGCGGTTCTTCGGCGAGCAGTTGGCCCGGTCGTCCCGGGCGAGGCGTCTTTGGGTGCTGGTCCCAGCCGGTCTGGACCAACGGTGGATCCGGATGCAGAAACGCGTGATCGCCCAGGCGGGGGTCGAGCTGACCGGCGTGCGCGAACTGGAAGGCGAGTTCCGTCCCTCCGATGGAGGTCTGCAACTGGTGGTGACGCGAATCAGGCAGAACGTGAATTGACGCGGCACCGGCCGCGGGAAGGAGACACACCATGCGAGCCCATGACGGAATTCTGATCCTCGCGCTGCTGATTCTGGCAGCGGCGGGATGTCGCAAGGACGACGCCAACGACAACGCCGCCACCGGCGAAGCCCATCGGCCTACGGTCGCCCTGAGAGGGGGCCGCCGGGCAGTCGAGAGCACTCCTTCGACCGACGGCGAAACGACTCCGGCGAGCGATTCTGGCGTGTTTACGCCGGAGGACGAGCCGGAGACGGCGACGTCGCCCGAGGAGTCGGTCGAGAAGCTCAGCGAGGCCCGTGAGGAGCTGAACGAACTGGCCGACGGTGCGGTCTCGCTGCGGGCGGCGCTTTTGGGGGCGGACTTCCGCGACGCCAACGCGCCGGACAGGCCGGCCGGGGAGGTGTCCGATGAGCGGCGGTGACTGGGTTGTCATCTCTGCCGTCGCGGTGATCGGGCTGCTGGCGGCGACGGGTTGCCTGCAGTGGCTGTTCCGCATGCTGATGGGTGCGGCGGTGGCGGTGGTTCTCATCACGGCGCTGTCGCTGAGTCAATCGGACGCGCTGGCCCCGGCGCGCGACGTGGTCAATGACGGCACGCTCGCCCCGACGATGGCCCGAGAAGTCGGCCGGGCCCGCCAGGCGATCCAGCGGGCTGCCGACCCGCCGAACCCCCCGGCGGCGAGGCCTGCCGAGCCTCCCAAAATCGTCATCGTCACCCGTCGCTCTGCCGAATCGGAGTAGTCTTTCGCCGGCTGGAGGGAACCTCCCGGCAGCCCCCGCCGTTTACTTCGATGGTGGGGGTATGCGCCGGATCGCGTAGAATCGTATCGGGAGGGGACGGTTTCGCCGATTGGTGCTAAAGAACACGCCCCGCCGGGCCGATCGGAGGGGCAGAGAGTCTCTCGATACGCAAGGACGAGGCAGACGTGAACGACATGAAATGGACCATCGTGGCTGTGCTGGCCGGTGGCGTGCTCATTGGCGGCTACGTGTGGAACAAGGTCCACCATGCCAATGTCGCCGAGGCGACGAAGGACCTCGTTCGGGCGGCGGCGGAAGGCGACGTGGACAGGGCCCGGCAGCTCATCACCGACGGGGCGGACGTCAACGGGGCCGATCCGAACGGGATCACGCCCCTGCAGGCTGCCGTCGGGTGCAATCACGCCGAGATGGCCAATTTCCTTATCGACCAGGGAGCGAGGCCGGAAACGGTCAACGGCGGCCAGCCCCAGCGTCGGCCTTCCTATGGCTGAGGCTGAGAATCACTCGCGTCGCACGGAGCGTCGCAACGGGCAGAATTCGGGTCGGTTCCCGACGGGGCCGACCCTTTTGCATGCGCGGCGGGTTTCAGGGGGGACAGCCTGAAACGAGCTGGAACTCCACGGGAGATCATTCCTATGAGGCAATGGACAAGGCCGGGTCGATGGGTCACGGTGGCGGCGGTACTGTTGGCGGCGGCGGTAGCGAGCCCTGCCGATTCGTCCGCAGACGCCAACGCACCGGCGGAGACGCTCAAGCCGGAGTATCCCGACAAGGCCTCCGATGCGGAGCGCGACGCCCTGGACGCCCTGGCCAGGGAGGTCGACGGGGCGATTGCCTTCGCCCGAGACGGCAAGGTGTATGTGGTTCGCATCGGGCACTGGAAGCCGAAAGAAGTGGGTGCCGGGCAATATGCCCGCTTCTCGCCGGACGGGAATTCCCTGGCGGTGCAGGATCGCGGGAAGGTCTACCAGGTGCGCGTATCCGACGGCCGACGCAAGCTGCTGGCCAAAGACGCCGACAGCAAGGACGGCTGCCCGGTGGAGTTCCACCCGGACGGGACGCACGTACTCTACTGGACCAAACGCGACGGGTTCCGCGGGGCGAACGTCCGGACCGGCAAGACGATGAAACTCAAGCTGCCCGCGAAGTACTCCGGGGCGGCGTGTCTGTCGGCCGACGGCAACCAGATGGCGGTGCGCTGGGGTCATTCGCTGTACGCGGTCGATATTCCCTCGGGGCAGCACCGCAAGTACGCGCGGGGGTGCTCGCCGGGCGTCTCGCCGGACGGGCGATGGCTGATGAGCAACGACGGCGGCCATCGGACCATGACGATCCGTCCGTGGAGCGGAAAGGGCGAGAAACGCAAGATCGACGTGCGGACCTGCAAGCCCGATCGCAAGTGGGACAATCACCACTGGTCGAACCACAACGATTACATCGCCGCCCAGGGCGACGGCAAACAGCACGAGGCGTACGTCGTCCGCGTCAGCGAAAATCGCTGCACCCGCGTCAGCTGGATGGGCAAGGTGCGATACCCGGATGTGTGGATTCGGCCGATATCCAAGGTCGACGACGCGAAAGAGAGCAAAGGCGACGACGGCAAAGAGGCGGAGGGCGCGGCTGACACCTCCCGGTGAGCGTCAGTCCTGCAGCGTCGCGATTACGGTGAAGTCGTTGGGCAGGTAATCGTCCAGCACGCGGACCTCGCAAGGCCGATCGGCAAGCAGGTCGGTAACCCACTCGGGCTTGTAGAAGAAGTACCGTTCCGGCTCGGCTGTGGCGCGCCAGTGGAGCATGTTGAACACCACGTGCGTATTGGCGAGCTCGAAGAACCGATCAATGGCGGCGGGCACGAAATCGAGGTTGTTGCCGACGTTGAGATTGAACATCCCCGAGCAGAACACCACGTCGCACGCCAGATCGACCGGGGCGGGGTCCTTGAAAAGGTCCCGCGTGACGAAGGCTGCGTCGGGATGGCGACGCTGGGCTTCGCGGACCATCCGCGGCAGGAGGTCCACGCCGGTGTAGTCGGCCTCGATTTCGCGGGACTTGAGGAACCCCCACAGGTCGCCCAGCCCGCATCCGACGTCCAGGAGCGACCGCCCCGTCAGTTCCACGTTGCTCACCAGCACCTCGAAACGGGCCACCTGGGAGGACGCACACGCCCAGTCCAGCACGTCATGGCTGTCGCGGGCCGGGTCGATACGCGGCTCGTAGTGTCGTCGGATGCGGTCTTCGGGCTTGTGGGTCATGGGGTCAGGACGGTTTCGGGGGTCTCGGGAGTCATCTCAGCCTGCTCCAGAACGCGATCATAGAAGGTTTCGCCGCCCAGGGCAATGCACCACGGCCAGGTCGCGCCGCGCGAGTCCCAGTAGTCCAGCTGCGAGACGTGCGTATCGCGGATCACCTGTTCGAGCGTTTGGCCGGCGATGGCACTCTCCAGCTCGCGGATGCGGTGGGACAGCTCGCGGATCTCCTCGCCTTTGGGGTTCTCGCGAGCCAGTTCGCGACGGCGGGTGTCCATCTCGTCGATCTGCCGGTGGAGCTCGGGCATCGCGTCGCGCTGCCAGGCCTGTCGACCCTCGTCGCTGCGCATCTGCTCCAGCCGACGCGTGGCCTGGTCGTGCCAGTGGCGCCATCGACCGGCCAATTCGGCGGCGGGAAGTTCGTCCGTTCCCGCGACGGCAGCGAGGTAGCCCGGCAGGCGGACGGGCGTATCCACCTCGGACAACCGATCCAGCAACCCCAGGCGCACCCGCAGGATCGGGGCCACCGGGCCGGCAAGGCAGCCGGCGTCTTCCAGGCGCCGCTGCAGCGCGTGCGAGGCCGGCGTGTACAACGAACCCTTGCGCGGCAGCGCGAGAGGCTGACCGCCCGGCCCCGTGCGAACCTGCAGCACCAGCAGGACGGCCTTTCCCGCGATCGCCCGGACGCCGGCGGCGGCGAGGGCGTCCACCGGAACTCGACCCGCGGCAGGCAGGGAGAACTCCTCGCCGGCAAGATGGAGCGTGTCCCCGAGAAGGGCCATCTCCGTGCGGACGCGCCGCCCGTCCCGCTCGAGCGTGGCCAGCAGCGGCAACTCGCCGGCTGAGATGCTCAGCGGATGCAGCGACGAGTCAACGTCGTCCAGTGCCTGGTTGTACAGCTCGGCCGACCGTTCATAGTCGCCCAGGAACAGCGTCACCAGCGGGTCGTCGGCCTGCCCCTGGAGGGCGAAATGGTCGGAGGTCCGCCCCACGGTTGTCGAAGGGGTTCGGGAGCGTTTTCGAAGCCCTGAGTTGTCTTTGGGCTTCGGAGAACTCCGCAAAGCCCGGCAGAAAGTGGTTTCGTCGGTGCTCCGGGCGAGCCAGTCGTGGTAGAGGTCGGCCAGGGCGGCGTCCTCGTGGCGGGTCAGCAGGTCGTCCAGGACTGTCCGTTGCTGCTGGAACCACGAGGCTGTGCGTTTCCGGGCGTCGGGCGAGGGGAAGCTGCGATCCATGTCGACGCGGGCGATATCGAGCATCTCCCGCAGGAACGGCGCGGTCTCGTCGACGCGCAGATCGCCGATAACGCGGTGGGTCGTCTCGGTGACGTAGCTGGGCCCGATCAACTGCCAGTTGTCGCTGGGCGAGTGGGTGTTGTAGAGCTCCTCGACGGACGTGTCGCACTTGCGGGCGACGGCGGAGAGCTTCTGGCCGAGGTAGGGCTCGAGGTCGCGCAGGTCCAGCGGCAGCGTGCCCAGGAACTCCGAGTAGAACATCGCGGCCCCCCAGTCCTGGCCGCCGGAGTGGTGGAATCGCTCGCGGACCATGCGCAGCGGGTCGTCGGGGCTGCCGCCCAGGGCGGTGAAGGCGACGTCGATGTCCTCGACGAGGTGGCGGGCAGTTCGTCCCGACCGGGCGAGGGCGTGCAGCTTGGGCACGACGTCCCAGAGGGGGTGACAGTTCTGGTCGATGCTGACGATCGTCTCGGGAGGCATCGCTCAGGGCTGCCTGATTCCGTTGAGGGCCTTCTCGGCCAGTTCCGGGTGCAGCGTTCCGTCGTACACGCGACGGACGACGGTTTCCAGGCAGAGGTCGGTAATGGTGCCGTCGTCGTCGGCTTCGAAGTAGATGCGAAGGACGTCGCCGCTGCGGGCGTGGACCAGGACGGGCTTGGCGGCGCGGAAGTACTCTCTCGGCCATTGGTGGCGCATCGCGGCCAGCACCGCCGCCGAAGCGCTGCCCGTTCCGCAGGCGAGGGTCTCGGCTTCGACGCCGAACTCGAAGGTCCGCAGGGCGATTTCACCTTCCCCCAGGATCTGCACGAAGTTGACGTTGGCCCCGCGAGGCTGGAACCGCTCGTGATGCCGGATCTGTCGGCCGACGCGATCGACGTCCACCGCGTCGATGTCACTGACGTACTTCACCACGTGAGGCACGCCGGTGACGGCGAAGTCGCAGGTCATCGGCATGTTGCCCGCGCTGAGGTGCATCCCGATCCGGATGTCCTCGGGCAGGGGGATGCACACGCGCACGTACAGACCGTCGGAGTTTCGCCCCCGAACGATGCCCGCGGAGGTCAGCACGCGCAGCTCCGGGCCTTGCGGGTCTCGCTCGCCGAGCACCCACGCCACGAAACAGGCTGTCCCGTTTCCGCAGAGCTCGGCTTCGCTGCCGTCGGCTTCCAGGAAGCGGGCCTGCACGTCCGCGTGGTCGGGCATTTCGCTGGGCAGGGCGAAGACCACCCCGTCTGCCCCGATGGCAATGCCCCGCCGGCAGATCTCCCGGCAGAAATGCGCCAGGCGTTGCGGGTCATCCAGGAGTTCGCCGTATCGCCCGTCTCGGCTGTCGATGCAGACAAAGTCGTTTCCGCTTCCCGACAGTTTTGTGAATTGTACCGGTTGGATGGTTCTTGCTCCTTCTTGCTGGCCGACCCGGGGCCTCAGTGCTTGTCCACCGGACATCGGCCGTTGGGGGACAGGTCGACACGACATAGTACCAGATATCCCGCCCCCAGACCGGATTATACCCAGCCCAGCCTCCGGCAGAGCCGTCCGGTGCCCAGCAGGACCAGGCGACGAATCCACGGCGAGACGGCGTGTTTCCACTTGTCGTCTCTGCGGATCTCGATGCTCCCGTCATGGTGGCGCATCGGGTTGCCCGAGAGCGAATGGCCCGGTTGGAGCAGGGCGGTGTGCCCGTCGAGGAAGTCCAGCGGCACGTCGGGTTCGTCAAGGTCGGTCAGAAGTCCGCCAATCGCCCCGGCCGGGTCGGCGGTCAGCTCGTCGTAGCGCAGTTGCAGTCCATTGCCGGACGTGACAAGTCTTTCGGCACGGATGGTTTCGCGTCGCCAGTGGAGCATCGCCTGGAGGGGTCCCATACGCTGCATCGGCAGGATTTCGCCGTCGGGGCCGGGCATGCCTCGTCGCCGTCCCAGCGAGTGGATCACGCCGAGGGGGTGGCGGACCATGTGCACCGCCCGAACGTCCAGCCCCTCGCAGGCCAGCAGGCATCGTGCGTGAGAGGCGTTCTTCGAGGTGTCCACGATCACCCCTGCACCGGCCTGGTCGGCGGCGGCGTGGAGGAAGCGTTCCAGCACGGCTGCGTATTCTCGTGTGGCGGTTGCGTTTCCCTTGTGCGCCCGGCGGCGCAGCTCGCGCATGCGTTTCACGTTCGGCGGGCCGGTCTGGGGGAATGCGCGGGCGGTGACATCTCGCCAGAGGTCGCACTGGCTGAACGATCGGCCACACTCGCATGGCCAGTCCTGCCCGAAGCATCGTTTCCAGAGGTGGTGCAGCTCGCCCACGTGCAGAAAGCCGGTCGGCTGATCCAGCAGCGATCCCAGCAGCGTGCTGCCGGATCGGCTGCAACCGACGATCACGATGACCTTCAGGCGGGGCGAGTCCGGAGTCATGGCTGGCTCGGCTGGGTTGTGCTCGACGAGGCGGCTTGCCAGCGGAACAGCCAGATGCGGTCGCCGTCGGAGGCGGCAAAACTCCTCAGCAGTTCGAGGTTCGGGTCGCTGCGCAGCCTCTTGAGCGTCCGGTCGGGCTGATCGGTGGATTCCAGAAGATTCGTGGTCACTGCGATCAACGTCGGGGCGTCGGTCCGGCTGTCTGTCACGAGTTTCTCCAGGGCGATACGGTCCTGAAGATGGAGCGGGCGGAGCACGCTCCTGACCCCGCCGACCTGCACAAACTGTCGGCGGTCGGCCCGGGCGAAGAACGGGACCCACGCATTGGGTGCCAGCACGCGGCAGCCTGGCCCGAACTGCTCGGCGATGACCTGTCCGGTGCGGATGTGAACCTGCTTGTCAGCGTGCAGGACGGGCAACGCGCGGAACGCCAGGATACCGGTCACGCCCAGCGTCCAGCAGATCCACGCCAGGCGGGGCCGTTCGGTCAGGCCCGCTCGTCGACCGAGATGGAGCGACCACTGCACAAAGATCGCCACGGCCGCCCCTGCCAGCGGGCTCAGCAGCAGGGCGGGCAGCAGCATGTGTCGCGACGAGATATACCCTTCCTCGGGCGAGCCGAGATTGAACTCCAACGCCACCAGAAGCGGGAAGAGCACCGCCAGCGGCGCGAAGATGGCCAGCATCGCCGAGCGCCGGCGGGGCGTAATCATCACGCGGTCGGGCAGCTTCAGACCCAGCCAGTACCGCCCCACCCACGTGGCGAGGCAGGCGATGCAGAGCACGGCCAGGGGCGTTCCCGTCGCGGCGCGGAGGCGATCCAGCCCGCGGCGCAGGGCGCTGAGCAGATCGGCAGGGACGTTCGCCGAAGCCAGGGGCAGCGAGGACGCCGGGGCGGCTGAGAAGTCGGAGAGACCCTTCTTCATGGTGAGTCCGCCCACGGTGAGCATGTAGGGCAGGCAGCAGGCGACGGTCAGGCCGATGAGAATGCCCAGCGACGCCAGCTGCAGTCTGCGCGTGGATCGCCCGGTGGAGGTGGTGGCGGGGCGGATCCCGAGGAGCAACGCGGCGGCAATGGCGGCGGCGAGCAGGCCCTCCGGGCGGGTGAGATACGCGCCGGCCGACGTGACGGCGGCCCCGGCGGCCAGGGCGAGCGACCAGGCGCTGCCCCGGCGGATCGCGCAGCGGGTTTCCAGTCCCAGGGCGATTCCCATCGCCGCCAGCGAGACGGCCATCGCGTCGGAAATCACGTCGGAGCTGACTTCCATGAACGTCGAGCTCAGCCCGACGATGAGCACCGAGACCCACGCGATGCGCCCATTGAACGCCCGCCGGGCGACCAGGTATACCGCCAGCAGACCGACCAGCGAGAACGCGATCGACACGCCCTGGCCGAGTTGGACCCAGCCCTCCGGCCAGGTCATTCCCAGCAGGTTCGCCCCGGCGGCGATGACGGCAGAGTAGGCGGGGTGGTATTCGTAGGAACGGGTCACCTCGCCGGCGGGCATGGAGGAAAGGTCCCTCGCCATCTGCAGGTACACGCAGCCGTCGCGGGCGATGTTGCCGGCGCGGGCGGCAGTCACCACGCGGGCGGCCAGCAACGCCACCAGCAGCATCAGCAGCGTCAATGCCGCCCCCGAGCGGGGACGGTTCCGGCGGGGCGATCCAATGTGCGGGTCGTTTTCCGTCGTCATATGTTCTGGCCGAAAAGCAGTGCCCGGGTGAACTTCGGGACGATCCTCTTGTTGGCGAACAGCAGGGGCATGAGCATGTGCAGGGACGTATTCGGCGGGCGGAGGTAGTCGGCCATCGCCTTACGCCAGACGTTCTTGAAGGACATCAGCGTGTCCTGTGGATTCCTGGAGTCCAGTGACTTGAGGACCAGCTCGGCGCCCAGCAGGGCCGACCGGATGGCCGGGTACAGCGTATGGCCGGTGATGGTTTCCACGAACCCGCCGGCGGTTCCCACCAGCAGGCAACGCTTGGCGACGTGCGATTCGAGCTCCAGTGCCACGCCGGCCGGCGGATGCCACACCGCCCCGGTCGCCTTGCCCAGCGAGAGTCCTTCGGGCACGATCTCCGCCTGCTGGAGTCCCTGGAGGAGGTTCGAGAGTTCCCCGGCCCGGTTGCCCGCGGCTGCGGAGGAGGAAATCACCCGGGCATGCAGCGTCTTGTCATGCGCGAAGAACAGGCCCAGCTCACTCCGCTCGGGCAGCTCGGCGATGTGCAACGCCCCCGAAAGGTGGCGCGAAGCGCTGCCGGTGAGAGGGACGTCCAGACCGGCCACCACCAGCGACGAACGCGGAACCGTGCGGACCGGCAGCGACAGCTCGCCGATGATGTCGGCGGGGCGGTCCTGGGCGACCAGCAGCATTTTCCCGCTGACGCCGGTGGTGCCCAGCACGTCGACGCGGTCCTCGCTGAGCTGGATCGCCGGGGCGGTGGAGGTTCCGCGGAGCTTCGCGCCGGCCTTGTTGGCAGCCGACTTGAGGGCCTTGGTCAACTCGCCGGCACCGAGGAGGTGTCCCAGCGTCGTGCGGGACTTGTAGGGGACCTCGCGATCGAGGCCGTTGTTGTGGAAGAGGACCTTTTTGAACTCGGTTGCGCCGGTGGATCTGGCCAGGTCTTTGGGCAGTTCGGTGAGCTTGAACAGATCGCGCGGGACCCAGCAGGACAGGGGGCATTCCACCGCGGCGCCCTGGTGGGAGACGACGGCAACGTCCGCGCCCTGACCGGCGAGGTACGTGGCTGCAGCCAGGCCGGCCGGCGTGCTGCCGAGAATCACGACATCGTAGAGCTTTCTCATGATCGACAACGGTAGCGATTGCCCTCTCGTTTGGCAAGATGCGAGGTCGCCGGAGCAAAGAGAGTTGCTGGAGGTCGATCGGGGGGTTTCAGGCCGACGGCAGGTACACAAGCCCGCCCTGCATACCGGAGGCTGCGACGATCGCGCGGGACCTATTCGGCGTCGTTGGGGTCGGCGTCGTCGGGGGAACTCGTCGAGGCGTCGGTCGGCTGGCTGATCGGCTTGTCCAGCGAGAGCTTGCCCTCGTCGATGAGTCGGTCGCGCACTTCGAGAATCCGCCGCGCCCGGTCTTTGAGGGACATCTTCTTGAGTTCCTCGCGCTGCTCGGCGGTGAGGCTGGCAAGGACGGCCTTGTAGATCCGGGCACGTCGCTGGTAGGCGGCGAGCCGCTCGGGCGTCATGTCCTGAAGCTTCTTCCACCGTTCGATGATGACCTGCTGCTTCTGGTCGGATTCCTTGAGAATCGCCAGCGCCACGCGACGGATACGATCCCGCTGGTCGGGCAGGAGGCGTTCCCACTCCTCGCGGCTGTGGTTGAGGGCGGTCGCCAGGGACAGGCCCCGGTTGGCGGCTTCGAGCTTGTACCGCAGCGTCAGTTGGCTGGCGATACTGCCCTTCGGGGCGGCCGGCTGGGCCGAGCTGCCATCCGCGCCGTCGTCGGCGCGGGCCGAGGTGCTGAGTGCCGCCAGCAACAGGGCGGTCAGAATTGTGGTTGCATGCCACCGCACGGTCAGCTGTCTCCTTGCGAATCGAGGCGCTCCATCTCGCGGAGCACGTCAAGGTTCTCAATCACTTCGTAATTCTGGATCATGTCGCGATTCATGATCGCGAACTGCTCGGCTTCGCTGTATCCGGCGAGTTCTTCCTGCACGACGCGCTCGGTTCCGGAGGGTTTGGCGTCGGCGTCGTCGGCCGGGTCGTTGTCGGTGTTGTTGGTCACGACGGTCTGGCCGCTGCCGGGGTCGGGGGTAATGCCCCGCGGCTTGGAGAAGCCGGTAACCAGAAGGTACACCGCCAGCAGCACAGCCACCATGGCGGCCACGGCGGCCGGCGCGGAGAAGATCGTCTTTCGCAGACCGGCCCAGTCGTACGATTGGCCGGTGGTGGCGGCGATAATCCGTCCGGGCAGCTCGGCCGGGCAGGGCGGAGCGGCATAGGCGTCCAGGGCGTCGTCGACCTGGCGGAGTTCCTCATGGGCCCGTCGCCAGGCGGATTCGGTTACGACGTGGCGTGCGACGCGGGCGGCGTCGGTGCCGTCCAGTTCGCCGTCCATCCAGGCGGAAAGCTCCGCGAGTTGATCCTCGGTCAGGGCGTTGTGGCGGACGAAATCGAGCACCTGCTTCTGGAGCCCCGCCGGCGGGGCGGGGGGCGACTCGGCGGTAAGGGCCTCGTCGATCGCGCGGAGGTCGGCCAGGGCGGCAGCCCAGGCGTCGTCCGAGGCGATGAGCGATTCGATCTCCCGCGCCCGGTCGGCGGGGAGTTCCCCGTCCAGCCAGGCGGACAGGTCGGCCCATTCGGATTGTGTGAGTTTCCGCGTCATTGTCGTTTGTGAACCCGTGTTTCCGTTCGGGGTATCGGCCGGATGCCTGGTTTTCGCCAGCAAACTCCAGCGGTCCGAGCCAACCCCACAAGGACAGGTGTTCCGGGCGTCCTGCCAGGTCCTTCTGACGCCCTGTTCACTACGTTCAACCGCCGGGCGAGAGAGATGTGCCGCGCGGGGTTGGATTTTCTCATCTTTTTTCTTGTTTTCTCTCCGGGTGGCTGAATCAGAACTTCACATACCGCGAGAGGGTGTCCCGCAGGTTCGACCGGGCCCGCGAGAGGAGCGATTTCACCGCCATCGTCGAGCAGTCCAGGATCTCCGAGATTTCCTCGTAGCTCTTGCTTTCGAACTTATTGAGGATGATCGCGATCTTCTGGTTCTCGGGCAGTTGCTCGACGGCTTCGGAGACCTTGCGGGTGAGTTCTTCCTCGTCCGTCGATGCCTCCGGCGGGGCGTGCTTCTCGTCGGGCAGGTTGCGGTGATAGGTCTCGCCGTCGTCCGTGCCGGTCAGGTCCAGCGACACGGGGCGGGCCCGCTTGCGCGATCGCAGCACGTTGAAGCAGAGGTTCGCGACGATCCGGTACAGCCACGTGCTGAACTTCGCCCGCGGCTCGTATCGCTGGGCCGTCCGATAGACCCGCAGGAACACCTCCTGGGTGATGTCCTGCACCGCGTCCGGGTCGCCCAGAAAGCGGTACACCAGCGCGTGGACCTTCCGCGTATTCCGCTCGACGAGCTGCTCGAAGGCGGCGCGGTCGCCGTCCTGGAAGTCCAGCATCAACTTCACGTCGGGGTCTTCCCGGGCCCACTTGGTCTGGCGGGGGTTGGTGATGGGCTTTCTGGTTTTTTTCTTCGCGGTGATGGGTGGTTCCTCGCGATCGGGCGGTGCAGCGGGCTATCCCTGCTGGTGTCGCTGGCGAAGCTGCCCGCAGGCGGCGTCGGCGTCCAGCCCGCGCGACGCCCGGACCGTCACGTTCAGGCCTCGCTTGCGGCAGGCGGTGACGAAGGCGTCGGTCTGTTCCTTGCCGGGGCGGCGCCAACGCAGCGACGGTACCGGATTGTACCGGATGAGATTCACATTGCAACGCAGTCGACCGGCGATGTCCGCCAATGCCTCCGCGCACTCGGCCGAGTCGTTAAACCCGCCGATCAGCAGGTACTCCAGCGTCACCTCGCGATGCCGCGCGTGGTAGAAGCTCTTGGCGGCTGCGACGATCCGCTCGATCGGCGTGTGACGTGAGGAGGGAATGATCTGCCTTCGCAACTGGTCGGTCGGGGCGTGCAGACTGATCGCCAGGGTGATGGGCAACTGCTCGGCCGCCAGTCGCGTGATGGCGTCCGGCAGGCCGATGGTGGAGACCGTCACGGACCTGGCCGAGATGCCCAGGCGATCCGGATCGATCAGTGCCCGGACGGCCGACATCGTGGCAGCGTAGTTCGCCAGCGGTTCGCCCATGCCCATGAACACCGCGTTGGTCACCTCCCGCCCGGTCTTAGCGCGGAGGTGGACGACCTGCTCGAGAATCTCACCGGCGGTGAGGTTGCGGGCCAGCCCGTCCAGGGCAGTGGCGCAGAACGCGCAGCCCATCGCGCAACCCACCTGCGTCGAGAGGCAGACCGTCGCCCGTTCGCCCGAGGGAATCAGCACCGTCTCGACGCGCTGGCCGTCGGTCAGCTCGATCAGCAGCTTGGTCGTTCGGTCCTTGCTGGTGCTCTGGTCGACGATGCGGGAGGTCAGCACGTCCAGCTTCTCGCCCACAGCATCGGGCACGTTGGACATGTCCGCAGGGTCGGTGACGTTCTTCTTCCACACCCAGTCCATGAGCTGGTCGGCGCGGAAGGGTTTCTCGCCCATCGCCTTGAGCTGCTCGCGCAGGGCGGGCTTGTCCAGTTCCAGCAGGTGCGGGCGGCGTGTTGTAGCGGCGGGGTCAGTCATGGGGCGAGCATCCTCGTTTGGATCGGTACAGCTCGGCGAAGGCGTCCGAGGCAAGGAACGCGACGAACTCCTCGGTGCCGGTGAACATCTCGTCGGAGTAGGATCGCAGCACCCAGTTGGCCTGCAGCGGCGTGATCGACAGCACGACCGCGTTGTTGCGGTACGCTTCGTAGATCTCGATGGCGGTGCCCATCGACGCGCTGGGGCAGTAGGCGATCACCAGGTCGCTGCCGGCGGCCCGTTTGATGCCGTCGGTGAGCGTGGCGCGGATTTCGGGCATCTTGTAGGTGATGCTCTCGGGGTGCCGGGAGTAGTGGCAGTACACCTCCGCAGCGGGGTAGTGCTCGCCCAGGGCGGCCTTGATCGGGTCGCGCCAGTCCTGCGCGTGGATGGCGGGCTCGACCATTGAGCCCTGGATGATGCCGGCAAGAAAAACATTCATGGTTGCGGCTCCGGGTTCTGTCGGCTGCCGTCGTCGCGACGGCGGCGGGTGGGGGCATTGTACCAGATCAGCCGGACTTGTGTGAATGCTCGCTGCGGCGTCGGGCGACGGTATCGGGATGCGGGTGCGAGGAGAGAACCCGCCACAAAGCGCGATCGATCGGACCGGCGTTTTCGGGCGGGGCGGCCGACACCATCGCGACGGCTTTGGCGAGGTCGGCCGGTTCGTCGATCAACTCCAGGGCCCGGCGATTCGCTCGGCGTTCGCTGTTGCGTTCCCACGCGCGGATCGCCAGAAAGGC
>CAZFPT010000071.1:0-15656 GCA_964521005.1 uncultured Planctomycetaceae bacterium
TGAAACGAAGTTGAAGCCCCATCTTGAGCGAAGCGAAAGGTGGGGGTAGAGAAGCAAAAAGCAGCGACACGCGACAGGCGGATTACTTCGCCTCGATCGACTGGTGAAGCTCGCGATATCGCTTGTACGCACCCGGCGCGCGGTCGACGAGGTCCTTGGCGTTCTTGAATTTCATCTGGATGGCGGATTTGCCCTTGCGGCGGATCACCGTAATTCCCCCGTCCTCGGCTACGCGGAATTCCTCGGTGTGATGGTACGCGCGCAACTCCTTGGCGATCTCAGCCAGCTCAGCCAACGTTGTTTCGATCTCGGCAAGCAGCTTGCGACGCTCAGCCTTGGTCTGGTCGGGGCTATGGGATTCGCGCAGCTTCCTGGTTCGCCCGTCTGCCGTCGCTGCATCGGCGGGGGCGGCTGGGCGGGTTCGGGGCTTGCCTTCTGACGCTGCGATGGTGAGGCCCGTGTCGGCCGACTGCCCGGCTGCAACCTCGCCCGACTTCGCGTTACGACCGGTTTCGCCCTTCGCCTTGTCGGCCAGTTCCGGCGTGACGGCCTCGATCTCATCCGCCAGGCCTTCTGTGAGCGGAAGGCCCTTCTTCTCACCGCCGCGAGTCGTGTCGGGCGCGGCGGCGGCGAGTCTTTGAGCGTGGCCACTCGGTTCGCCGCGGGCTTCGCCCTGCGCCAGCTGAAACCGGCTGATCCGGTCCCGAGAGGCCTGCGAAACCGCCCGCTGTTGCTGGGCAAGTTTGGCGAACTGGGCGTGGGTGTTCGGGTCGGCCCGGCGGAACTCAGCCGGCGAGTCGTAGTTCCACGCCTTCAGCTTGCCATCTCCGCGCTCGGCGCTGGGGGTGACGGGCTCTTTCACCACGGTCAGTTCCTGCCCGCTTCGGTTGACGACGTAGCGGTTGCCCTCGCCGTCGGTCCAGCCGACGGCCTCGGCGGGTGCTTCGTTCGAAGACTGGTCGGCGTTGGCCAATTGGCTGAAGGCTTCGTTGTTTCGCCCGAGGACTTCTTTGATCCGGTTGGGGTCCTGCTCGGGCACCCAGTTGTTGTTGACCTTCCGGAAGACCTTCGCCTGGACGGCTTCGACGTCCTGGACGGGCTTGCCGTTGGCGTCGTACTTGTAGCGGACCGCGCCCAGCGTGCGGGGGCGCCCCACGACGACAGTCTTCTTGAGACGCTTGCCGCCGCGAATGACCTCCAGCCGCAGGCGACGGCCTGGCTTTTCGCGAACGATCTGCTCGACGAATGCTCCGGGCTTGGCGGGAACCGGCTTGCCGTTAACCGCGGCGATGACGTCGTACCGCTTGATGTCCGCCTTGTCGGCCGGCCCGTTGTCGATGAGATTCACCACGGTCAGGCCCGTCGCGTCGGGCAGGGCGAGTTGCTTGCCCAGCGCGCCGGAGACCGGCGCTACACGGATCCCGATCCAGCCGGTCTGCCCCAGCCGGAGGTTCTCTCCGGTCTGGGAGCGGACGTTGTCTCTCGGCTGGGCGGTGTTGGCGGTCTCCGTGAGGGCATTGTTGGCCTCGGCGGTGTCACCCGCCCGGACCAGGCCCGCAGGCAGCAGCACGAACGTCAGGATGAGTGCAAAACGGACTGTCTTCATATTCGATCTCCCGGGAGACGGGGTTACAGGTCGGCTTCGGGATGGCCGGCGTCGCTGGCCACCCGATCCAGCTGGATCATATAGACTTCGCCGCGGTCCTCATCGACCACGCCGATATACTCTCGGCTGACGTGGACGCTCGACGTCGTACCGCACCGGACACGTTCTCGCTCAAGGCGTTCGGCCAGGTCGCGGGTCGGCGTCGCCGGTGGTGGCGGGGTGTCTCCGCAGGCAACGGCCGATTCGGCAAAGAATGTCGTCGGCTGGGCTTCCGCGTCCGCTTCGAGGAGCCCGTCGAAATCCGACTCCTCAGGGCCCAAGCGCGTATCGCCCCCCCGGCCCGCTCCGCCGCTCCGCGAACGGCCCCTTGCATAGCCCTCGCTGTCCATTTGGCTGGCCGGGGCCTTGGCAAGGTCCGTTTCCTCAGGCAACGCCGAGCTACGCTCGGAGGTGGCCTGCTCGGCTGAGGGGACCTTCGGCGTGTGGATCATCACGAAAGCGGTCACGGCGATCAGCAGCGTGGCGGCGATGGCGAGGAATCGTCGGATACCCGCCCCAAAGCGGTCGTGCTCGCCCCCAGTGCGGCCCTTCGGCGCCGCCGACGGTTGCAGCAGGGCGCTGAGCGCGTCGGCCACCTGGCGGTCGGTCTCGGCGAAGGCGGCGGTCTCGCGATTCAGCGACGGATCGCGCAGCATCTGGCGCTCAAACTCGGCCCGCTCCTCGGCGGGCATGGACCCGTCGAGATACCGGCAGATCCGAAGATCGCGGGCGTCGACGTCCGGTTGGTTTCGCTCAGGGGATCTCATACGTCCTCTCCCGGCTGAAGTTTGTCCCGCAGCATGCGCCGGCCTCTGACGAGGCGTGCTTCCACCGTCGAGGGCGACACGTCCAGCACGTCGGCGATCTGCCGGTGCGTCCAGCCTTCCAGGTGCCGGAACACCACCGGATGTCGGTAGATTTCCGGCAGCGACTCGACCGCCCGCAGCACGCGCTGCTGCGATTCTTCCAGGGAAGCGGCCCGGTCGGGCTGGTCGGTGCTGATTGTGTCGGCCTCGTTGAACATGTCCTTGACTCGCTTCCAGAGCTTTCGGCCCCGGGTGGTCTTGCGTCCGGCATCCAGGGCGGCGTTGCGGGCTGTCCGATACAGCCACGACCGCCACGCCCGGGTGTCCTTGAGCTTCTCGCTCTGCTGCCAGAGTCGGATCCAGACCTTCTGGCAGATATCGTCTATGAGGTGAGAATTGCCCACCGTGCCATAGACGACCCCGCGGACCCACTTCTCATTGCGGCGCATGAACTCCTCCAACGCGCCGGCGTCTCCGCCACGCAACGCCTCAATGAGCTGCTGGTCTGCGTCGTCGTCCTGGAATGGCACCTGCATGTCCACAGTGAAGACGCCTCTCACGGGCCGATCCCGACAGAAAATCAGGAAAAATCTCAGTGTCTTCTGCAGCGAAGCAGGGGTGAGGGCCCGAGGGTCGATTCTGCCCCACCCAAGCCCACGCATCGCCCGCGGGCAAGTTGCCCGCGACACACGCCCGGTGAATGTTTAGACTGCCCAGTCGCCCGATGGTTCATTCGTATTGTACTTCATCGGAGCGGAACTGATGCGAGTCTGAGATGATGGCCCCCCGCGCAACCCGGGGCGGCCTGATGGCGACGGTCTATCGACCTGCTGGGTCGAACGCGCACGCGCCGTCCGAGCAGCCCGAAGGCGCCCTGAAGCCCCATTCCTCAACCCCGCTTCGCGACGGATCGCGCTCGGGGACATCCATCATCCGAAGTGCCTTCTCGATGGCCGTCCGATAGACGTTCTCCGGGCGGGGCTCGACCCATCGCATCGCCTCCCTGCCGCGAATGTAGAGCACCACCGTGGGCAGCTTGCGAACGTGGTGGGCTTCGGCAACCGCCGGATACCGATACACGTGTACCTTCCGGACGATCGCCTGGCCTTCGTACTCGACGGCGAGCGTATTGATGGTGGACTCGATCTTCTGACAGCCCGGGCAATCCGGCGAATGGAAATCGATCATCACCGGAACATCGGCGTTCTGCAGGCAGGTGTCCGGCAGGCAGATTCCCTGGCCGCACTCGGCGCAGGTGCTCGCGCAGCCGACGGCAAACAGCAGGCTCGCGAGAATCGCGCAAGCCGAGAGACGCAAGAGCAGCTTCCGGTAACCGGCGGAGATGGAAAATCGCATGTGGGCCTGCTTTCCGACTGGGTGCACGTGTGGCGTTCGCGCCTCCGGCGAGGCCGGGTTACACCCCGCATGGGAACCATACGATAGGCCTCCGACGCGGGCCAGGCAAGCCCGCGTCGAAGGTCGATACCGATTCTTCCCCCCGGGAGCGAACGATCGGGACCGGCGCCCCCGAAGCCTGATCTCTGCTAGACCAGGACGTTCACGCCCTGGCTGGCCTGCATCTTGGCCATGGCATCCAGCGTTCCCTGAATGACATCGCCGGCCATTTTCGAAACGTCCTGGGTCATTTTTGCCGCCCGGACCTCAGCCGCCATCGCGGTCCTGGTCTGACTCTGGGCGGACGCCCCAGCAGCCACCGCGCTGAATGCGGCGCCGGACGTTGCTGCTGCTCCACTTACATTCATCTCAGTCTCCCTCCGTCGAATCGAGACTGCGTGCTCTGTGCGCACCGGCGGCGCGCAACGTGCCATCATCCATTACCGCACGAAAGCCGGATGTCTTGAGCGTTTCAGAGAGATTTTCGTGGAGTTCACCATGGGGCTTCACGCGTCGCACGGGGCATCCTGCCCGTGTCTGCCGATCGGCAGGTTCGCCGAAGGCGAAACGGGATCGCGGGGGTTGGTTCGGAAAGAGAACAGAACATGGGCTGGAAGCCCATGCGACGCGCACGCCGGTGCCGTAGGGCTAGCAACTTGTTGCGGGCGCGTTCACAGATCGATGCGGGACGATCACTCCTTGGAACTTGTCATTTGGAATTTGGTTTTTCGCCTCTACCCCCACCTGTCGCGGAGTTCCACGTGGGGCTTCCGCGCTGTCGGGCTTGCATCGGCTTCGCTGAGGCGGTAGAAAACTGCGTGACTGGATCCTGACGCCTGCCGGCAGGCGGGTACTGACGCTCGACGGAGTTCTCATGGAAATCTTTCATCTCGAAGACAACTGGACGCTGCGCGCCACCGGCGAGGCCGTCCAGGTTCCCGACGCCATTGGCCACAAGGTCGTCCCGGCGACGGTTCCCGGCTGCGTGCATACCGCCCTGCTCGATGCGGAGCTCATCCCCGACCCGTACGTGGGCGACGCCGAGGAGCAGCTCCGCTGGATCGGCGAGACCGACTGGGAATACCGCTGCACATTCGAAGTCCCGTCGCGTCTGCTTCGCAACGAACACATCGAACTGGTCTGCGAGGGGCTGGACACCATCGCCTCGCTGGAGTTGAACGATCGGCTTATCGGTCGCTGCGAGGACATGCACTTCGAGCACGTCTTTGACGTGGCGTCGGCCATCACCGAAGGCGAGAACACGCTGCGGATTCTGTTCCGCGCCCCGCTGCCCTATGCCCGCGCCAAGGCGGAGGAACTGGGCGAGCTGCCGCGCGTCAACGACCTGCCCCCCTTCAACTTCATCCGCAAGATGGCGTGCAACTTCGGCTGGGACTGGGGCCCGCAGCTGACCACCGCCGGGCCCTGGAAGCCCATCTCCCTGCGTGGTTGGGGTTCGGCCCGTCTGCAGGCCGTCCGTCCGTGGGTGGTCGTCGCCAACGCCGAAGACGCCCAGGTGGACGTGCTGGTGGACATCGAACGGGCCGAGGCGGGTTGGCTGGGCGTGACGGCCACGCTCGAAGCCCCCGACGGCCAGGCGTTCAGCCACCAGGTCGCCCTGCGCGAGGAAAACGCCGAGACGTTCGTGCGACTCGACGTAAGTGAACCCCAGCTATGGTGGCCCAGAGGGCATGGCCGCCAGCCCCTCTACACGCTGAAGGTCACGCTGACCGACCGCGAAGGTCGCCGCGTACTGGACGAATGGACCGGCCGGGTGGGTCTGCGAACGGTGGACCTGGACACCAGCGAGGACGACGCCGGCTCGCGGTTCGTTCTGCGCGTCAACGGGCGGGAGATTTTCTGCAAGGGCGCCAACTGGATTCCGGACGACTGCTTCCTGGACCGCGCCTGCACGCCCGAGCGATATCGCGCCGCGATCGCCAAGGCCGTGGATGCCGAAATGAACATGCTGCGGGTCTGGGGCGGCGGGATCTTCGAGACCGACGCCTTCTACGACCTGTGCGACGAGTTGGGCGTAATGGTCTGGCAGGACTTCCTCTTCGCCTGCGCGGGCTATCCCGAGGAGCCGCCGTTCGCAAGTCTCGTCGAGCAGGAAGCCCGCTTCAATGTCGCCCGCCTGATGCCCCATCCGTCGCTGGTGCTGTGGAACGGATGCAACGAAAACCTCTGGGGCTACTGCGATTGGGGCTGGAAGGAGCTTGGCCTGGTGGAAGGCCGAACCTGGGGGCCGGGCTACTACCTGGATATGCTGCCGAGCATTGTCGCCCAGGTGGACCCGTCTCGGCCTTACTGGCCGGCGAGCCCGTACTCGGGGCAGTGGAAAGAGGACCGGGACCCCGAGTTCCACCCGAACGCCAACCCCCGCGGGAACACGCACATCTGGCACGTCTGGTTCGGGGACGATTACAGTTCCTACCACCAGGACGAGCCTCGCTTCTGCAGTGAGTTCGGTTTCCAGGCGCCGCCGACCTTCGCCACGCTCCGCGAGGCACTGGCGGACGACCAGCTTCGCCGCGGGTCGAAGGGGTTGGCCCATCGCCAGCGGTCGGGCCGGGGCGACGAACGGAACGATCGACACCTCGAAGCATGGTTCGAGATGCCCGAGGGGTTCGACGATTGGCATTACCTGCTGCAGGTCAATCAGGCCCGCGCCCTGACCACCGGCGTGGAGTGGTTCCGCTCGCTCCAGCCCCGCTGCATGGGCACGCTGTATTGGCAACTGAACGACTGCTGGCCGGTGACCAGCTGGTCGGCCGTCGACGGAGCCGGGCGGAAGAAGCCGCTCTGGTACGCCACCCGGCGATTCTACGCCGATCGCCTCTTGACGATCCAACCCGGCGAGGGCGGACTGATGCTTTACGCCATCAACGACACCGACGAACCCTGGAGCGGAGAGGCGGTCCTGTGGCGGATGAGCTTCACCGGTGAGACGCTCGCCGAGTCGGCCCGGCAGCTGGAGGTGCCCCCGCGAAGCTGCCTGCCGGTGGAACGCCTCGATGCGTCACTGGCGGAGGCGGACGACGAAACCCGCGAACTGCTGGTGGCGGAAGCTGCCGGCGCGCGGACGACGTGGTTCTTCGCGCGAGACAAGCATCTGCACTACCCCGAACCCGAGCTGGACGCGGAGCTCTCCCCCGACGAGCAAGGCTGCCGCGTTACGCTCAAGGCGCGCACGCTCATCCGCGATCTTTGCCTGCAGGTGGATCGGCTGGACCCGCGGGCCGAGGCGAGCGATCAGTTCATCACGCTGCTGCCCGGCGAGTCGACGGAGATCCGAATCGACAGCCCCGCCGGTGGGTCCTGGTCGGCCGACCAACTGCTCAGCCCGCCGGTGGGCCAGTGCGTCAACCGATTCGGTGCCCGCTGAGCGAGGCGGACGACTACTCGCCGCCGGTCTTTTCGAGCAGTTCGACCGCTCGACGGGCCGCCATGGTCTGGGGAGCTTTCTTGACGCCCTTGGTGAGCGTGTTCAGGACATCCCTGGCCTTGTCGGTTCCCACGTTCCGGAGGATGCGCACCGCGCGCAGCTGTCGCAGCACTGCCGGCGATCGGCTGGTGGGACTGTCCATCACGCGGAGCAACTCTTCGATTCGCCGCCGCCCGGCGAGCGACGCCTTCTGTTTGGCCGCCTCACGCAGCTCGCGTTTCACGACCGGTCCGAACCGCGCGAGTGTGGAATAGGCGTGCTTGCGTGCATGGTAGCCCTCGGCGTCGAGGTGGTCGATGCTCTCGCGAATGAGGTCCGCCTTGGGCTTGGCGACCGGTTTCAGTGCGTCGGCGAGGAAAGCGACGGCTTCGGGGCCCTTCTGCGAGAGCTTCCAGTAGGCCACGTACGCCCGGCGGGCGTCGCGGTCGGCCAGGTCGTCCCAGCAGGCTTCGAGGTCCACGTCGTCTCGCGGATCGTTGGACCCCTTCACCACTGAGGCGAAGTCCCACAGATGCACGATGCCCTGGGCGTTGCCCGATGCGAGCAGTTTCCCGTTCGGGCTGAATCGCACGCTGCTGGTTCCCGAGTGTGTGTAGGTCTGAATCATCACCCGCCGGGCGCTGGCCTTTTTGCCCTTGCGGTCGGGCTTGGCCTGGGCAAACTGGGCGACCCGCTTTCCGCGGGCCAGGTCGTATACGTCGATGTCGTCCCTCTGGTCGGCGCTGGCCAGATAACGGCCGTCCTCGGAGAAGGTCACGGCGCTTCGTCCGACGCGGCCGCGATTGATGGACAGGACCTCCTGCCCCGAAATCATCTCCATCACGTGCAGTTTCTTCGTGCCCGACCAGGCCATGAGATACCCGTCGGGGCTGAAGGCCGCATTCTGAAGGCCATACATGATCCGCTCGTCGGTCGGCAGGGAGTACGAGTTGCGCGAACGGAGGTCCATAAGTTTGAGGTTCTGCTGCCCGAACGCGGCGAACATTCGGCCCCCGGGGCTCAGGGCGATCGAGTAGAAGTAGCTGCGACGCCCGCTCGGGTCCAGCGAAGCACTGAAAACGCGCTTGCCGCTGTCCACGTTGAACGCCTGCACGTCGCCCCGCCTGCCGGCGATGAGCAGTTCGTCGCCTCCGTTGCGGAACACCATGTCCATCGCATAGGTGGGCACGTTCTTGATGTGCCGGGTCTGCTTGCCGCTCCTGGCGTCCCAGAGGATCGCTCCGTGATTGCCCGAGACCTGCACCGACGCCAGATGCTTCCCGTCGCCCGACCAGGCAACGCTGTAGGCGTACGAGCTGTGCCCCCGAAGAACGCGACGCGTCTTGCTGGTTTCCAGGTCCCAGATGCGCACCGTTTTATCGAAGCTGGCCGAGGCGAGCTGGTTGCCGTCCGGGCTGAACACGATGCTGGTGATCCGGTTCGAGTGCCCCACCGGCTTGTAGATCGGCTTGCCGGTCTGCAGGTTCCACACGCCAATCCGCTGGGTGTGTCCCGCCCCGGCGACGTACTTGCCGTTGGCGGAGACCGCCATCGTCTGCGTCGAGCCATTGGCAAGATCCATCGTCCGGACCTGCTTGCCTGTGGTGACGTCGGTTACGTGAACCTCGCCGTTGGTGCCCAGCGTAACCAGTTGATGCGTACCCGGAACAAACTCCGCTCGCCGGATATACCGCGTGCCGACCTTCATCTCGCGGACCTTCTTGCCGGACTCGGTCTCCCAGACGGGCACCTTCACTCCGCCCCGCCCGTAGCTGGCCGGGGCGCCGACGACGTACTTTCCGTCCGATGAAATCGCCACGTCCGAGAACCGGGCCTTTTTGAGCGTCAATTCGCGCACCCGCTTGCCGGTTTTCAGGTCGATCACCTGGATGGGGCGACCTTTGTGCTTGTTGTATCTCGCGTCGGCGGCCGCCAGATACTTGCCCTGGGCATCCGCGCTCAGCGAAGCGGCAGCGTCCTTCCATTTTCTCAGTTGCTTGCCGTCCCGCGTGCGGAACTCGTACATCCCGTCCCGGGCGGCGGCGAATACCGAGTTGCCGTCGTGGGAGAACTCCACCCGGTAGCAGTACGACCCGACCTTGATCTTCTGCATTTTCTCGGTGTGGATATTGCAGACGTACACCGCCTGAGAACTGTCGGCGAAGACGATGGAATTCCCGCCGGGCGACCAGTCCACGCTCAGGCCGTTGTTGCCCGGAGTGTCGATCTGTTTGATCGCCTTACCCGTCTCGCTGTCCCACAGAACCAGCCCGCGCGTACCCCGGCTGGCATAGCCGATGCTGGCGAGCATCTTCCCGTCCGGGCTGAACGCCAGGCCGCGGACGTATCCGCCGTGTTGGAAACGGACGGATCCCAGCCTCGCTACCGCCCCGGGCGGGAGCGGGTCGCCGTGGATGTCGGTGCGGGGTTTGTCGGCCTGCGCCGGCGAGACGGCCGCCACCAGCAGCAACGCGACAGAAAGTACGCTAAGAAGTCTGTCTGTATTCATGGGATCACGGGGCTTTTCGGGTCATCGGTTCGGTCGCCGCCCGGGCGGGCGTCACCTCATTCTACCTGATCGGACGCGTTACGGAAGGGATTGTTCCCGTGGGGCGAGCTTGAACCGCGACCGGACGGCTGGTACGATACGCAGACTGCTGGGTGATCCGACCGATCCACTTCAGAAAGGAATCTGACGATGCGTACGACGACGATCCTGCTGCTGGCCGGTGCAATGCTGCTGATCGGCTGTGGTCGACCGACTGAATCGGCCGACTCAAGGGATACATCCGCCAACGGAGCTTCCAATGGCGAGTTGGGAACGATTGGCCCGAATGACTCCGCCGGCCCGGCCGACCCCGCCGACCCCGGCGACCACGTGGCGATTCCCCCCTCCGACCCCGCCGATGGCGACATGGGTGGATCGAACATCATCGACTCGGCCGACCCGACCCAGGCTGCGGTGCCCGACCAGCCCACCATCCACACCGCCAGCAAGGGCGACACGTTCTGGAACCTCGCCGTGAAGTACTACAACGACGGCAAGCAATGGAAACGCATCGCCGCCGCCAACCCGGACATCAAGCCCAGCTCGATTCCCGTCGGCGCGAAGATCGTCATCCCTCGCGACTAGGTCCTGTCGTGGAAAGGGCCCGCGCGTGACCGCCCTGCAGCTTGACACGCCGATTCAGTACGTTACAGGCGTCGGGCCCACGCGGGCTGAGCAGCTCAGCGCGCTGGGGATGGAAACCGTCGAAGACGTCCTGATGTACTTCCCCCGGCGGTTCGACCTGCGCCGGCAGGTTCAGCCGATGGGCTCGCTGCGCGGCGACGAGGCAAACGCCACCGTCGCCGGCGAAGTGACCTACGTGAACTACAAGGGGTACGGGCGTCGGCCTTACTTCGAGGCGACGCTCATGGACCCGACCGGCGCATTTGTCGGGGTCAAGTGGTTCAACGGCGGCTATCTCCAGGGGCGCATCCGCCCGGGGATGCACATCGCGGTCAATGGCAAGGTCTCGATGTACCGCGAAGCGGTCCAGCTGGTGAACCCCTCCTTTCAGGTGATCTGGGCGCCGGAGGAGACCAATCTCGACGAAGACGAACTCCTGCCGGTCTACCCCGCCGGGGCCAAACTCACCAGCGGACACATCGGGCAGATCATCCGTCGCGTCCTGCCCGAGGCGCGTTCGCTGATCCGTGAATGGTTCCCCCCCGACTACCTCCAGCAGCGCGGGCTCATGAACCGCCCCGAGGCCGTCGCGGCCATGCATCGACCCGAGGACCAGGACCAGTGGAAACGCGCCCGCCGGCGAATGGCGTACGACGAGTGCTTCCTCATGCAGCTGGGGATGGCCCTGATGCGCATGCGGGAGGTCTCGCGACCCGCCTGGCCGCTACGATGCACTCCCGCCATCGACAAGCGAATCCGGGCGCGATTCCCCTTCCCCCTGACCGACGCGCAGAACCGCGCCGTCGAGGAGATCGTCGCCGACCTGGCCGCCGAGAAACCCATGAACCGCCTGCTCCAGGGTGACGTGGGAAGTGGCAAGACCGTGGTGGCGCTCTATGCCGCCCTGACGGCCGTCGCCGCTCGAAAGCAGGTCTCCATCATGGCCCCGACGGAGATCCTCGCCCGCCAGCACTACCGCAAAATCGTGGACTACCTGGAAGGCTCGCGCGTGCGGATCGAACTGCTTGTGGGCGGGATGAAGTCCACCGAGCGAAAGCGTATTCTCAACGGCCTCTCCGAGGGCACGATCGACATCGTCGTCGGGACCCACGCGCTGATTTCCGAGGGCGTGCGGTTCGCGAACCTCGCCCTGACGATTGTCGACGAGCAGCACAAGTTCGGCGTCCAGCAGCGCACGTCCATGCGCGGCAAGGGCTTTGCCCCGCATTACCTGGTGATGACGGCGACGCCCATTCCGCGAACGCTGGCGATGACGGTGTTCGGCGATCTGGACGTGTCGGTAATCGACGAGCTCCCCCCCGGCCGGGGGACCACCGAAACGCGCTGCGCGACGATGGACGAGTTGGACGAGGTCTACGCGTTCGTTCGGGGGCTGCTGGACGCCGGGCAGCAGGCGTATTTCATCTATCCGCTGGTTTCCGCCTCCGCCGACAGCGATCTGACAGCCGCCGAGGACGCCTACCACGAGCTGGACAGCGGCCCGTTCGCCGACTACGGCGTGGGCCTGATCCACGGCCAGATGAAGACCGACCGCAAGAACGCGGTGATGGCCGGCTTCCGTGACGGGTCGGTGCAGGTGCTTGTGGCATCGGTGGTTGTGGAAGTCGGGGTGGACGTCCCCTCGGCCAACGCGATGGTCATCCTGCACGCCGAGCGGTTCGGTCTGGCCCAGCTGCACCAGCTTCGCGGCCGCATCGGGCGGGGACGCAGCGACGCCCACTGCATCCTGGTGGCCGAGCCGGGCAACGAAATCGCCCGCCAGCGCCTCGGCGTGCTCACCGAAACGCATGACGGGTTCAAGGTCGCCGAGGAGGACCTGCGCATCCGCGGGCCCGGGGAGTTCTTCGGGACCAGGCAGCACGGGCTTCCGGAGCTGAAGGTGGCCGACCTGATCGAGGACTTCGAGCTGCTCCGCCTCGCGCGGCGGGATGCGTTCAAGATGGTCGCCGGCGACCCGGACCTCTCTCAGCCGGCCCATCAGACCCTCCGGGGCGAGGTGCTCAAGGTCTATGGCCGGCGCCTGGGCCTGCTGGCGGGGGCATAGGGAAAGCATCGCCTCGCCACACAAGCCTTTGCCCGCCGTTGACGCCCCCACTGCCGGGCGGTAGCATGTCGGTCTTTGCGGCCCTTCAAGGAGACACAACGTGAGCAAGTTGCAGGACACCCTCGCGGACCTGAAGTACAATGACGCCGGGCTGATCCCCGCGATCTGCGTCGACGCCGAGACCAGACAGGTGCTGATGATGGCCTGGATGAACGCCGACTCGCTGGCCGACACCGTCAAGACCGGAAAGACGCACTTCTGGTCGCGAAGTCGACAGAAATACTGGATGAAAGGCGAATCTTCCGGCCACACGCAGGAAGTCCGGGCGATCTACACCGACTGCGACAAGGACACGCTGGTGATCGAGGTCACCCAGCACGGCGCCGCCTGCCACGTGGGCTACTACTCGTGCTTCTACCGCAAGCTCAACGACCGGGGCGAGTGGGACGTGGTCGGCGAGAAGGTGTTCAACCCTGACGACGTGTACGACAAATAACCCCCCTTCACCAGTACACGACCAAGGCGACCGCGATGGTCCAGACCACCACTGACAGCAGTCCGCAACGACGCCGACGCACGGTAACCATCGTGCTTGACGTGGTGCTTGCGCTGACGGCAGTGATGGCCGTGGCGTCGCTGGTGATGGAGCACGGGGGATTTCGGCCGCCACCGATTCCGATTCCGTGGCTTCACACGATCAACGCGATCATCGTCGGGTTGTTCGTGCTGGACCGCGTCGTTCGGATGGTGATCGCCCCCCACCGGATCCGCTATTTCAAGCAGAACTGGCTGGACTTCGCCCTGCTGGCGCTGCTGGGGGCGTCGGCACTGGTGCTGTACAATTACGGGCGCATCCTCTCGGTCAGTGCGCTGTACGTGATCATCTCCGAGGCGTACATCCTCATCGCGCTGATCCTGCGTCTGGTGGGAGTAAACATCCGCCTGTCGGGATCGGGCATTCCGCCCAGTTGGTTGCTGATCGGCAGTTTCCTGTTCCTGTGCATCGCCGGGTCGGGGTTGCTGATGCTGCCGGCGGCCACTCCGGATGAGACCAGCCCGTTCCATCGCCCGATGTACTACATCGACTCGCTGTTCACCGCGGTCAGCGCCACCTGCGTGACCGGGCTGATCGTGCGGGATACGGGCATGCATTTCACGCGATTCGGCCAGGGCGTGATTCTCCTGCTGATCCAGTTGGGCGGGTTGGGCATCATGATGTTCGGAACCCTGGTCGCCCTGCTGGCCGGTAAGGGGTTGGGCATCCGCCAGAGCAACACGTTGGGGAAGGTCTTCGGCACGCAGGTGGGCGCCCTGCGGCGGGTGGTGCAGTTCGTGATCGTCACGACGCTTTCGCTGGAGGCGATCGGGGCGGCGATGCTCTACCCGATGTTCGCGGGCATGCAGGCCGACGGCGGGGCTCCGCTGACCACGGCCGACGCCGTATGGTACAGTGTGTTCCACAGTGTCTCGGCCTTCTGCAACGCGGGGTTCGGGCTGTACCGCGCCAGCCTCATGGATGTCCGCGGGCAGGTGCAGATCCTGGCTGTGTTCGCCCCCCTGATCGTGCTGGGGGGGCTGGGGTTTCCCGTTCTGCAGGACCTCGCCAAGGCAGGGAAGCAGTTTCTGATCTCCGCATGGCAGGCGATTCACCATCGTCCTCACCAACGCCTGCAACGGTCATTCCGCCTGAAGTTGTCGTTGCATACGAAGATCGCACTGACGGCATCGATGATCCTGATCGTTCTCGGGGCGGCCGTCCTGATGGGAACCGAAACGCCGGCCGACACCGGCAGGGCGCTGGGGCGCAACCCCGCCAGCGCCGAGGCGCCCGCACCTCCGCCGGGCATGAGCGGGTTGCCCGCCGGCGAGCGGATCGCCTCGGCCGTCTTCCAGTCCGTCACGGCCCGAACGGCCGGGTTCAACACGGTGGACATGGACGAACTCTCCCCGGGCGGGAAGTTCTGGATGTGCATGCTGATGATCGTGGGCGGCTCGCCGGCGTCGACGGCGGGCGGGATGAAGACCGTCTGCGTGGCGGTGCTGGTCGTCGCGGCGCTGACCATGCTGCGAGGCCGACCGAGAGCGGAAGTCTTCCGCCGCCAGCTTTCGATGGAAATCCTTACCAAGGCCCTGACGGTGGCGATTCTCTATCTCGGGCTGGTCTTGACGGTGACGCTCCTGCTCAGCACGAACATGCGCGGCGAACGACTGATCGACGTGTTCTTCGAGGCATGCAGCGCGTGCGGAACCGTCGGACTCAGCACCGGGGTCACCGGGCGCCTCACCGAGTTCGGAAAGGGCGTGGTGATCGCCTCGATGCTGCTGGGGCGCATCGGGCCGCTGACGTTACTGCTGGCGATCACGGCGAGAATCCGCCATATTCAGTATTCCTACGCAACCGAAAGCGTCCTGGTGGGCTAGTCCCCCGGCGCAAGCGAGGCGAGCAACGATGAAGAAGACGATGGAGCAATTCGCGGTGATCGGGCTGGGACGCTACGGCAGCCGACTGGCGACGATGCTCACCGACGCCGGGGCAGAGGTCATCGCCATCGACCACGACAAATCGCTGGTGGAGGCACTCCGCGACCGGGTCTCCCTCAGCGTGAGCATGGACTCGACCGACGAGGAAGCGTTGATCGCACAGGGAATCGACAAGGTCGACGCCGCCATCGTCTGCATCGGGACCGACTTCGAGGCCTCCGCGCTGACCACGGTGATTCTCAAGCAGATCGGCGTTCCGCGCGTGATTTCCCGCGCCACGACCAACACGCGAGGCGATATTCTTTCGCGGATCGGGGCCGATGAGATCGCCAACCCCGAGAGGGAGTCCGCCGAACGCTGGCGAGACCGCCTGCTCGCACCGGCCATGATCGAACGCGTCATCATCGGCGAGGGGTATTCGCTCGCGCAGTTCCCCGCCCCGCCCTCCTTCCACAACAAGAGCCTCAAACAACTCGCCGTCAACAGCAGGTACAAGGTGCTCGTGGTGGCCATCCGGCGCGAGTCGGGGAAAGAAGACGGCCGAAAGACCTCCGGCAAGCCCGTGATCACCGTCCCGGGACCGGACACGGTCATCTATCCCGACGACGTCCTGCTGGTGATCGGCTCGGACGAGGCACTCAAGGCCTTCCCCAGCGGTTGACGGG
>CAZFPT010000072.1:0-15610 GCA_964521005.1 uncultured Planctomycetaceae bacterium
CGTCCTGCATCGACCTGCGATTCCGCCCGCAACAAGTTGCGAGCCCTACGGCCTTACTCGCCCGGGGGAGGGAAAAAAGATCATCGGCTGGCCTTGCGGGCGAACATACGCCGCTGCCGGGCGTCTGAAACCATGGAGATCACAAGCCGATCTCCGCGTTGCACGATGCAAGAGTCCGCAGCTGCCTCCGGATGCAGGCCCAGTTGGCCGGCGTCCGTGGAAGGCGGCAACCTGGCGACGCAGAGGTCTCCCTCCGCCTTTGCGTCGCCTTTGTGTTTTGCAAGTGCGCAAAACGACAAAGAATCTCGCGGGCTATGTCGTTTCGGTGTGGATTAAGGGCGTTTTTGCGAAAAGTTGAGCGAAATAAGGATTTCATTACTGAAAAAGAAGAACAAGACGTGGTAATATACGTCTATCAGGGCAGAAGGGCAGACGTGGAACGCTTGCAAGGGTTTGTTCAGGGGCAACTGCGGCCCTGCTCTTCACCCGGAAATATGCAGTAGACAATCAGCCTCAGCATCCGCTTCTCCTTCCTGTTGGCGAGGGACGCCTCAGCCTTCGCTGCAAAAGAAGCGGTATCTCCGCGGCGCCGAGGGGCCTCAGCCTTGGCGCCGTTTTTATGCGCTGCAAGAAAGGCGATGGGCCAGGGCCGGGGAATGTTCAGGGCGGCCTGGAGTCGCTGGTTGGCTTGGTGGGAGAGGGGAAAACAAGTCGGCCGGCAGCGACGGAGGTGCGCCAGAGTTGCCCGCCGCATCACAGTGTTCCGCCGCAACCGGCCAGCGAATATATCGACCTGTGGCGACGCAACTTTAGCAGGGAACGCGATCTGTCAGCCGGCGGGGTGGAAGCTTTCCGCGGCGGCCGGCTCGAAACGCGTGCAGTCCGGGCGGAACACCAGGGGAATCACGTCGGTGGGCCCATTTCGCTGCTTGGCGATGATCAGCTCGGTGATGTTGTTGGGTTGATAGTCCGGCTCTCCGCGGTGGTAGTAGTCCTCGCGGTGGAGGAGCATGACGACGTCGGCGTCCTGCTCGATGCTGCCCGATTCCCGCAGGTCGCTCATGCGGGGGCGGTGGCTGGGACGGTCGGCCGGTCCTCGGTTGAGCTGGGCGGCCGTGACGACCGGAATCTCAAGCTCGCGGGCGAGCGCCTTGATGCCCTGGGAGATCTCGCCGATCTGAACGGCCCTGCTGTCGGCCCTGCCGCTGTAGGTCATCAGCTGGAGATAGTCCATGAACAGGCACTTGATGTCGTAGGCCGCCTTCAGTCGTCGGGCCTTGGCACGCAGCTGGGTGATGGTGAGCATGGGCGAGTCGTCGATGTAGATGGGGGCTTCGAGCAGCTCATCGGCCACCATCTGCAGGCGTGTCCAGTCCTCGTCGCCGATCTTTCCGCGGCGCATCCGCTGCATGTCGAACTGGGCGTAGGAGCACAACAGCCGCTGTGCGATCTGCTGGCCGCTCATTTCCAGCGAGAAGAACGCGATGGGCACGTGCTCGACGGCCCCGATGTACTCGGCGAGGTTCAGCAGCAGCGAGGTTTTGCCCATCGACGGGCGGGCCGCCAGGATGATCATCTCGCCGTCCTGGAATCCGCAGGTGACCTCGTTGAGGCGGTCGTACTGCGTAGGCAGTCCGGTGACGACGGCGCCGTCGCGGTTTTCGAGGATCTCGAAGGTCTGCTGGATCAGCGATCGTACGCCGTGAACGTCCTGCCCGACGCTGTCGGAGGCCACGTCGAAAATCGCCTGCTCGGCGCGGTCGACCACCACGCGTGGTTCTTCGTGGGAGTTGTACGCCTCGCGAACGATGTCCGTGCCGACGGTGATGAGGTTTCGCAGCAGGGCCTTGTCGCGGACGACGGTGGCGTAGTACTCGGCGTTGGCGGCGTTGGGCACGCCCTCGACCAGGGCGACGAGATACTCGACCCCGCCGATGTCGTCGAGAACCTTCTTGCGGTCCAGTTCCTCGCGGACGGCGACCAGGTCGATGGGTTTGCGGGCGTCGCGCATCTCCACCAGGGATGTGTAGAGCATTCCGTGGGCGGGGCGGTAGAACTGCTCGGCCTTGAGCATCTGGACGACCACGTCGATGCTCGTGGCGTCGAGGATCATCGATCCCAGGACGCACGCTTCGGACTGCACGTCGTGAGGGGGGACGCGGTTGTCGGCGGCCTGCTCTCGAGGCGTGAACGTCCCTGAGTTGGGCGTGTCAATGCCAGCCATGTCCGTCCCTGGAGAAACCACAACCGGGCGGGCGCCCCTCGACAGGGGCGCCCAGACCGGGTGGGATGTATTCTGGCGTTACTCTTCTTCGCCGACAGGCTCAGCCTGGCCCGCCTCGGCCGGTGCCTCGGAGAGGGTGGCCTCGTCGGCCTGCTCGCCGGGCATGGGCGGGGGAGGCGTGTCGAGCCCTTCCTCGCGGATCGGAACCACCCAGACGTAGACCGTTGCGGAGACGTCTTGATCGAACCGGATCGTCACATCATATTTATCCAGTTCGCGGATGGCCTCGTCAAGCTCAATGTACTGGTCTTCGACGAACTTGCCTGCCTCGGCGAGGGCGGAGGCGATCTGCGCCCGTCCGACCGACCCGTAGAGGTGGCCTTCCTCGTTGGCGCGGGCGGAGATGGTAACTTCCGTCCCGTCAATGACCTTCGCGCGGGCTTCGAGCTGCTCACGCTGCTTGGCGAGCTGTTCGAGGTAGGCGGCCTTCTCGGCCTCGACGCGCTTGAGGTTGCCTTCGGACGGTTGAAGGGCCAGACGCTGGGGAATCAGGTAGTTTCTCGCATACCCGGGCTTGACGTCGACGACTTCGCCGATCTGCCCGAGGTTGCGGACGTTTCTGCGTAGCAGCACTTTCATCGTGGTGTCCTCGTGGTTGGGCGGGGGTTGGAGACTCAGCCCACGTAGGGCAGCAGAGCCAGGAACCTCGCACGCTTGATCGCCCGCTTGGCGGACCGCTGATGGCGTGCACAGTTCCCGCTACGCTTTCGCGAGAACATCTTGCCCTGCTGGGTGGTCAGCTTGGTCAGCACGGGAATGTCCTTGTAGTCCACCTCTTCGACCTTGTCCCGGCAGAAGCGGCACTTGGCCTGTTCCTGGAAGCGGGATTTTCGCTTGCGCTTTGCCGGGCGCTTGTTCGTCTGTCTTGCCATGGGGTGTTCCTTCTGAAATCGTTGCCTGTTGTTGTCCGGTCTGTTCCAGCCGCTCGCCTCGGGCGGGTGCTAGAACGGGATGTCTTCCTCGTCGCCACCGCCGTAATCGGGTGGGGGCGGTTCGTCGCTCGGGCCGCTCTGCGGGCCTCCATAGTCTCCCCCGCCCTGCGGGCCGCCGTAATCGCCACCGCCCTGCGGGCCGCCGTAGCCACCGCCACCACCGCCCTGCGGGCCGGACGGTCGACGGGTGTACTGGGCGCCACCGCCGCCGCCACCGCCGCCGCCCTGGTTGCCTCCGCCCGAGCCGACGAACGTGAACCGCTCGACGTACACGCGGTGTTTGCTGCGACGCGTACCGTCCTTGCCTTCCCACGTGTCGTACTCGAGACGACCTTCCACCAGGATCGGGCGTCCCTTGCTCATGTACTGGTTGATGATTTCCGCCTGTCGACCGATCGTGCGGCAGTCGACGAAGCAGGTGTCCTCGCGCTGCTGGCCGTCCTGTGACTTCCAGCGACGGTTGACCGCCAGGCCGAACTCCACGACCGGCGTCTGTGAGGGCAGGTAGCTCATCTGCGGGTCCCGCGTGAGGTTGCCCATCAGGATCACTTTGTTGTAGTTCGGCATGGGTCTCTCCTGTCGCTTGGAGAAGGGGAGTAGTCGTTACTCGGCTTTGTCTTCGGAACTGCCTTCGTCCGGGCTCTCAGCCTCGCCCGACTCGTCGGGGGTCGATTCCTCGACCGGCTCGGCGGCGGGCTCGACCTGCTCAGACTCCTCGGCCTTGGCTTCGGCGGGTTCGACCTTCGCCTCTTCGCCCTCGGTCTTCGGTTCTTCGCCTTCGCCCTTGGCCTCTCCGCCCTCAGCTTCCGCTTCGGCGGCTTTGGCTTCTTCCTCGGCGGCGCGGGCCTCTCGCTGCTGCTGGACCTGGGTGGCGGGCGTCTCGGCGTTGATCATCTCGTCGGTAATGTCCTCGCGGCGCAGGACCTGCATGCGGAGGATGCCCTCGTTGAGCTGTGCGTCGCGCTCGAGATCGGCCATCTTCTGCGGGTCGGCCTTGAAGTACGTCAGTACGTACAGGGCCCGCTTGCGGTCCTTGATCTCGTAGGCAAGGCGGCGCTCGTCCCAGGGCTTCATGGACAGCACTTCGGCTTCGGCGCGATCAAGTACGGTCTTGATCGGTTCGCTGGCGTTGCCGAAATCGCGGCCGGCCTCGACCAGGAACATCCCTTCGTAGGTCATGGTGTCATTCATCTGTTCGTCCTGTCTTCCCGTTACGGAACTCAGTGGTTTTCCACCCGTTCGCACGCCCGGTGATCCGCGTGGATCATTCCTCGGGCTTGCGATTGTATTTCTCCATCACGCTCTCTGCAGGCTCGGTGAGCCAGTCTTCCACGGCGTCGGCGGCCTGTTGCTCGGCGACGTCGATTACCTCGCGCTGTTTGGCGGTAAACTTGCCCAGCACCCAGTCGGCCGGGTCCATCCGACCCGGGGCCGATCCGATGCCCACCCGCAGGCGAGGCACCTGGTCGCTCCCCAGCGCCCGGAGGATGTCAGCCAGTCCGTTGTGTCCGCCGGCAGAACCTGCCATGCGAAACCGCAACCGACCCAGCTCCAACGCCATGTCGTCCATCACCACCAGCACGTCCTGCGGCGAGGCCTTGTAAAAGTCCACCATCTGCCTGACCGCCTGGCCGGAGCGGTTCATGTACGTCTGCGGGGCCAGCATCATCACCGGCGCCGCCTCCGGGCCGATGCGTCCGTCCAGCACCCAGCCGTTGAACCGCTGGGCGGGCTGGCCGAGATTCCATCGCCGCCCGAGCAGCCCGACCACGTCGAACCCCACGTTGTGCCGCGTATCGCGGTACTGCCGGCCCGGGTTTCCCAGACCGACCACAAACTTGCGGGTCGAGGGCATCGTCGGGGGTTACTCTTCGCCTTCCGGGGCGGCCTGGTCTTCCTCTTCGGCCTCGACTTCGCCGATGACTTCCGGCTCGGCCAGCGAGACGCCTTCTTCTTCCTCGCCCTCGGCGACCTCTTCCTCGGAGATGAACGTCACCGAGGCAACCGGCGTATCGGGGTCGTCCATGATCTTGCCGTTTTCCACTTCCAGGTCACGGACGAACAGCGTGTCGCCGATTTCCAGGTCGTTGACGTACACGCGGATGTCATCGGGGATATTCCGCACGAGGCATTCGACGGTCACCTCGGCGGTGATCTGCTGGAGCATGCCGCCCTCGTCGGTGCCCTTGGGCGTTCCGCGGAGCACGATGGGGACGGTGACCTCGACCGACTCGTTGAGGTTCACGCGGACCAGGTCCACGTGCAGCAGGATCTGCCCGAACGTGTCGTACTGCACGTCGTGGATCAGGGCGTTTTCCGTGTTGCCGTCGACCTCGATGTCCAGGACGCGCTCGCCGTGGAGCAGCGCCAGCTCGATCTCGTGGGTCGGCAGCGTCAGCTCGGCCGTCGCTTCCCCGTGGCCGTACAGGACGGCGGGGACGTGCCCCTCGGCCCGCATTCGACGGGCGGCCCGGGTGCCTTTGTTGTCTCGTTTGGTTGCTTTCAGTGTCGGCATGTGCAGTGTTCTCCCATGCGGGTCCGTCGGTTACGACCGGTCCAGCAGGAACAGGCTGGAGACGGACTCGTTGTTGTGAATACGGTGAATCGTCTCGCCGATCAGGGCCGAGACGGACAGAATTTTCAGGTTGCCCAGAGCGTCGATGGTCTCGGGGGCGACGGGGACCGTGTCGGTAACCACGATCTCGTCGATCGGGGCGTCTTGCAGACGCTCGACGGCAGGGCCGCACAGCACCGGATGGGTCGCGCCCACCAGCACCTGCCCGGCGCCTTTCTCCTTGCACAGCTTCGCCGCCGAGGAAATCGTGCCGGCAGTGGAGATCATGTCGTCCACCATCAGCACGGTCTTGTCGGCGACCTCGCCGATCAGTCTACCGACCTCGATGTCCGAACCACTCATGCGGCGTTTGTCGATGATCGCCAGGTCGCCGCCGAGACGCTCGGCGTACACCCGCGCCCGCTTGACGTTGCCCACGTCCGGGCTGACCAGAACCAGATTCTCCAGGTTCAGTTGCGAGTAATACCGGCTGAGGACGGGCTCGGCGTAGAGGTTGTCCAGGGGAACGTCGAAAAAGCCCTGGATCTGGGCGGCGTGGAGGTCCAGCGTGAGGATGCGGTCGGCCCCGGCACCGACCAGCATGTTGGCTACCAGCTTGGCGGTGATGGGAACGCGACCCTCGTCCTTGCGGTCCTGGCGGGCGTAGCCGAAGTACGGAACCACCGCGGTGATCCGCTCTGCCGATGCGCGGCGGGCACAATCGATGAAGATCAGCAGCTCCATCAACGTCTTGCAGACCGGCGTGCAGGTCGGCTGAATCATGAACACGTCCTTGCCGCGGACGTCTTCCTCGATCTTGACCATCAGCTCCCCGTCGGGGAACTCCTGGAATTTCACCGCCCCCAGGGGCATGCCCAGGTAGTCGCTGATCTTCTGAGACAGCATCGGGTTGGCTTGTCCGGAGAAAATCTTCATGGTCAGGTCGCCGTGTCCTGGCGGGTTTTCATGATCTCGTTGACCGTCGCGAGTTCCTCGACGGTGTTGATGCTCACCGTGTCTTCCGGCGGAACTGCCGCGACGGCCGAGAGCGTCTTGCCATCCTGCCGCAGGATGTCCAGCGCGTCGGTGAGGTAGTATTCGCCCTTGGCGTTGTCGTTGTCGATTCGACCGACGGCCTCCAGCAGATCGGCGGCGTCGAAGCAGTACAGCGAAACGTTCACCTCGTCGATCTCGAGGATCTCGGGGGTGGCTTCCTTCGCCTCGACGATGCTCTGGAGCTCGCCGCTGTCGTCCCGCACGATTCGGCCGTAACTGCCCGGATCCGGGAGAATGCTGGTCGCCAGCGTGCACGAGGCGCCCTTGCGGCGGTGGGTTTCGATCAGTTCCCGCAGCGTCCGCGCCTGCAGCAGGGGCCCGTCGCCGGCGAGCACCAGCACCGGTCCTTCCATCGTCGCCAGTTGTTCCCGGGCCATCATCACCGCGTGGCCGGTGCCCAGTTGGGGCTCCTGGAGGACGTATTCGAGGTCGCCGCGATCGTCGTTGACGGTGGTCTTGACGAGGTCGGCCTGGTGCCCGACGACCATCACCACGCGGGTGGCCCCGGCGTCGCGGCAGGCGTCCAGCACGTATTCCACCATCGGTCGCCCACAGACTTCGTGGAGGACCTTGGGCAGATCGGACTTCATCCGAGTGCCTTTCCCCGCCGCCAGGATGATCGCAGATACGGACACTATCGCTCCGATGACAAACGCAAATCGCCCGAGGGCGTCTGGTCTTAACGCTACCCGGCCAGGACTTGAACCTGGAACGGAAGGACCAAAACCTTCTGTGTTACCAATTACACCACCGGGTAGTGGGGTTTGCTTTGACTGGTCGACGAGCGCCCGGCGAAAGGGGGGCTACGCGTCGAAAGCATGTCGCAGCAGTGGCTCGTTCGGAGGCCTGAACCGGCGGCTGCGACGTGCCGGCCCACTCCCTTGCAGGGCTGCCCCGTGCGAACGAGAATCGCCAAGTCGGATCATCCTACGTCCGGGCGGCGAACCCGTCAAGGCAATTCAGCGGGCTTTTTTGCCCCCACCGAAGCGCAAAAAGCAGGCCCACGGGCGTGGGATCCGCGGGCCTGCGAGAGCTGACTGCATGAGATTCACACAGTCGTTGCACTATTCTTAACGGCTTAACGCTTCGGAGGGTTCGCTTCTTTCACCACCGCTCCATATTTCTCGCTGAGCACCAGCACCGAGAACTCCTTGACCTCCGAGAGCAGCTTGAGGTTCAGCGAGGTGTAATCGAATCGGCCCCGAAGGTCGGTGTAGCCATCCTTATAGAACTTCACCTGCCCGTTGCTCATGCGGGCGTACACCTTTACGTAGACCTTCGCCAGAGGCTTCTTGCTGGTATCGTGGAGCACCTGCAGCTGGCCGAAGTTCTCGACCATGCGGACCGCCAGCGAGTTGGCGTAATGCGCCCTGGATCGCGTCACGCCGCCGGCGGTGACTTCCACCAGCACGTTCGACGCCTGGAACGCCTTGGGCAGCTGGAAGGCAGTAATCGGCTGATCGTCGGCCAGGTCGACCGTCATCGTCGCGTTGGGCCTGATCAGCGAGAACTGCCCGGCAAACTCCCCGGCGAACGGCTGACGTGAGAACAACAGCTCCACGTCCATCCGATAGAAGTTCACGCGGGCGCGTTTCAGGTTTGCACTGGCCAGGGTGACGGTCCCGTCGGCGATCTTCCTGATCTCCAGCTGCGGGGCGTCGGCGGCCTGCTTGGTCTGCACCTGCGTGCGGTCCTTCTCGTCCACCAGGATGGTGTCCTTGCCGTCCAGCTCGTCCAGTTGCGACTGGACGGCAGCGAAGAGCTTCCGCCAGCGATCCACCGGGTAATCGGCGTACTTCTTCGCCAGCGTCCGGGCGGCGGTGAGCTTTTCGGGCGAGTCGCTCAGGAAGTCCATGTAGGCGGTGAAGTAGTCGTGCTGCAGCTGCGTGGGCAGGTTCCGGGGGTTGACCTTCGCGAAGAATGCCTTCGCCTCGGCGATGCGGTCCTGCAGCAGCAGGTAGTACGTCACGCTCATGTTGTACTCGTCGTCCAGCTCGGGCACATACGCCAGGACGGCCAGGAACCGCTGATACTGGTCGAAGAAGCGGTCGTTGGTGATCTCCCATTTCTCGTGGAGCCGGTGTTTCCGGGGGTTCACCAGCGGGCGGTATTCCAAATGCTGGTACCAGCGCCGCTCGACCGGGTCGATGGTCAGCAGCGGGCTGTCCAGCTTGGCCCCGACGCCGCGGACGAAGGTCCGGTCGTGCTTGAGGTACTCGCCGATCAGCCCGGGCTTGTGATGTTTGAGCCCGTAGCTCCACAGCACGTGGTTGTAGACGTGCCTCCGCTTGAGGATGGTGATGACCTTCTCCAAAAACTCGGCCGGCCGGGGGCTGTCCGAGGTGGTGCGGTTGCACCGCCAGGCGATCTTCGTCAGGTCGATGCGATGGAGATTCGCCGATCCGAGGTACTCCAGCACGTCCTTTTCGCTGCCGAACTGCGAGATGTACGCCCAGGAGGTGGTGTCCTTCTGCGAGAGTTCCTTGACCACCTTCAGCGTGGCCGGCTTGGCCGAGGCGATGGGCGTCTCGTTGTGGGCGACGTGCACCGGGAAGTGCTCGTAGTTGCCGGTGGCGGGGAAGTAGAAGTAGTAGTCCAGCGTGTGGGTGCGGTAGGGCTCCAGATTCACGTGCGTGGTTCGGGTGGCCTTGCCGCCGCCCACGGGCATCGCGCCGCGCGGGATCTGCAGCAGAACTTCCAGCCGTCGCGGGGCGGAGGTGGGGTTGGTGATGACCACGTGGCAGCCGTACACCACGCCCGGGAGGAATTCGGTGACGTATTTGTCGATCCGCTGACCGCCCTCGTGGCGGTAGCGGTCGCCATAGCGGTAGAAGTTCTGGCTGACGAGGATCGGCGGGGCGTCGTCGGCCAGCGAGGCCGGTCGAATCTCGCGATGGAACACCACCGCCGGCGAGGCGGCCGTGACGGTTTTGCGGTTGCCCGCTGTTTGATGGGCTTCGCCAGACCCTCCCAAACGCACTGCCGCATCTGGGCTTGGGAGCAGTTCACGAACCCCATCGAAATCCTGGACAGTGTGCTCGCCGGCCTTGAAAGGCAGGTCCAGCACCGCCAGGGCGAGCATCATCTCCGCGAAGGTGTTCGAGGTCGACGCCTCGGGCAGATGGGCGGATAGGAACGGCCCGTCGCCGTCATGCCGGGCGTAGTCGTTCCAGAACCCGTTGACGGTAATCAGCTGGGCGTTCTGGGCGGCGATGGGCAGGTGGTAGTAATTGTTCTCTGCCCATTCCTTCGTCTGGCCAAGCTTGCGGTAGAACCGGGCCGGCTTCTTGCCTGCTCTGCCATCATCACTGTCGTAATAGCTGTCCGTGTCAGCGGTGGCTTGGCTCTTGAGTTCGGAATTCCTCTCGCGGTACTTCTTGAGCCTGTCCTTGAGTTCACGTTTTCCACCACCAGCTCCGCGGGCGCTCATTTCATCGGGCATGAGCTCCGGCCCGTTGTAACCCTTGGGCAGCCCGATCGCGCCGGTGACCGAGAACTCCGCGATGTCCCCTGAGTTGACTTCCATGCCCCCCACCGCCAGGGCGGCGTCGAAGAGCTTGTCCAGCTTCTGCGGGTCACGGTCCAGCAGATCGAAGAGGTCCTGCACGTGGCCGGCGGTGTGCTTCCGCTCGCCCTGGATGCGCCGCGAGAGCAGCACGCGCTCGGCGATGTTCAGCCGATGATACTCCCACGGCTGGGCGTAGTCCGAGACGTCCTCGCCCAGCAGCCAACGGTCCATGAAGGTCTTGTCCTTCTTGTTGGCGAGGTAGGGCTTGATGACCTTCTCGAAGAACGCCCGGTCCTTGTGGTACAGGAAGAAGTGCAGCTCATGGCAGGCGAACTCGGAGTATTTCTCGCGCTTCTGCTCGTCGCTGAGCTGCTTCCATCGCAGCACCCACGAGAACTTCGCCAGCGTGGGATTGCCGCTGAGCGTCTGGTAGAGCTGGAACGCGTCGTCGAGCGAATCGATGAATTTCACCTCGGCCGACGCGGCGTGAGCGAGGGTCCAGGATTGGCCCCTGGTCAGGGGCGTCACGCGGTTCTGGCGGGTGAAGTGCTTGTTCGGGTCGAGGTTGTGGATCAGCCGAAGGTCCTTGAAGGTGGGGGTCTTCTCCTCCAGGGCGATCTGCCGATAGGCCGACCGCTCGGGGCTGGCAGCCAGCACGAACACCAGTTGCTTCGTGCCCAGCAGGTTCCGCGGGACCACGACGCGCCCGTTCCTGTCGACCTTGAGGTTCTCCAGCACGACCGACTCAGCCGACAGAAAGTCCAGGTTCGCGAACTCGTTTGCCAGCGAAGCACGCCGAATCTCCTGTGGCGGTCTGCTCCGGGACATGCCCCGGCCCCGATCCGCAGGGCCGTAGGCTTCGCCGGCGGCGGCCTTCTGAATGTCGGCCTGGGTTTCCTGGAGCACCCACGGGTTCAGCAGCAGCCCCGGGCGCTGGAGCATCACGCCGGGGAACTTCTCGGCGTATCGTCGGGTAAGGATGTAGCGGTACTCGTCGCTGATCTTCCGCTCGGAGACATACTGTGAGGGCGGGGTATACAGCGATCGACCGGCGGGCGACGAGGCGGGCACGCCGGCGAGGTCCTTGAAGATGTCAAACGCCGGCCAATAGCGAACCGCCACCACGTGCACGCGCGTCCAGCGATCGGCGTTGGCGACCTGCACGACGAGATTCTCGTCGCTGGCGGAGACCTTGGTGATGTTCAGGGGTTTGGCCCGGTCCATCTGCAGCCAACGCTCGTTGTTGATGACCAGTCGGCCGACGGTTTCGCCCTGGATGACATGGATGTCGATCGTCAGGTCCTGGGGTTTGATGATCAGCCTGTAATCGCCGCGCGGCAGGTTGGAGATGGTGAGCATTCCGTCGGCGATTCGCAGGGCATCGAAGCGGTCGGCGAGATAGGCGTTGTTCCGCGTCTCCAGCAACGCCAGGTCGGTTCGGAGGGGCCTGGTCGCATCGCCCAGCCAGGGCAGTTCGATGGCTTCTCCCACGCGGGCGTGGACCACGGCCGGGTACGTCGCGTCGGGCTGATAGGTCATCCACTTGTGCGAGACGCCTTCCATGCTCGCCTGGATCCAGTCGATCCCGGGCAGCTCTCCGAGCGTGATTCTGCCGGTCTCGTCGCTGCGCAGGGAGGCGTGGACGGGGTTTTTGAAGTCCCGGTGTTTGAGCTGTACATGGACGGGCACGCGCGGACGGGCTTCGCCGGTCTTGCCGCGAAGCTGCAGGAAGTAGCCCTTGCCGGTACGCAGCAGGTGGATGTCTTTGGTGTGATAGGTCCGGTCGATCGTGTTGATACTGACGTCGCCGGCGGCGTGCAGGGTGGTTTCGCTGTCGGTGGTGTGGAGCGTGACCTTTCCCTGGAGCTGGAAGGTGAGCTTCGCCAGCCGGGCCGGCACGGTGAACTCGCGGACCAGTTCCGCATCGACAGCCAGGTTCGGATCGCGCGTTTCCATCTGCGTGGAGACGCCGTCGATATCGGTGGCGGTGATGGTAAGTTTCGGCTCGTTCAGCGCGGCGATGTCGATCGGCTCGCCATTGAGCGTGAGCATGGGGCGCACCAGCAGCCTGGCGGCAGTGCCCTCGATGAGCTGTTCACGGTCCACGTGAAAGCCCGCGTGGAGCTGGTATTTCTCGCCGGGCAGGTGGATGTGGTCCAGGGACGCGAACCCGTCGTCGACGATCACCAAGGCCGATCGGCCCGGCTCGGTGGAGTAGGGCACGCGGATTCGGCCGTCCTTGTCGGCAGAGAATTCCCTCCCGCCCAGCAGTACCTTCGCGCCGGAGACGAGCTTGCCGGCGTTGTTCAGCGGGGTCAGTTCCAGCCCGCCGGGCGTGACGCGAGTCGCCATCCGCATGCGCCCCTTGCGGATGACGGCCCGGCTGCTCTGACCGTTACCGATGAGTTCCAGCACGTACACCCCGCGGGATTCCATCGCGTCAAAGAGTTTCGCGACGTCCTTGTTCTTCGCGGAGAGTTCCACGGTGTGCTGCCGCAGCGGGGGCAGGTCGAAGCTCAGGGCGACTTCTTCGTTGGGCACCAGGCCGTTGAGGTTGATGTCCGTTCCCACTTCCTTGCCCTCCTGGCGGTAGAAGTTGACGGTGTTGACCTCGTAGACCTTGGCGATGAGCTTCTTGACGTTCTTGACGCGGGCCTTCAGCGCGACGGGCTGGTCGGGCGTGAAGTACTTCGGGTTGGTCTCGGTGAATTCGAGGTCCACGCGGTCCTTCAGCGCGCGGTACTGGGCGGGGGTGAGCATCTCGGCGTACTTGCGGGCCGGGCCGATGTTGTGAACCAGCCTGGTCTCCGCCAGCCAGCGCTGGAGGTACTCGTCTTCGACGTATTTCACGTACGGCTTGATGGAGTCTTCCTCGATGAACCAGTGCTCGAAGTAGCGCTGGATCAGCTCGAGATCCTTGCGGATCGGCGGGAGAATGGTTGCCACGGGCTGGTAGTTCTGCGACAGGCTTGCCCGGTAGCGGCGGGCGTGGTCGGTCTTCAACCAATCGCGGGCGATGTACACCCCGCCTCGCGGGATGGCGATGTAGGCCATGAACAGGTCCTTGTCCCACACGCCGCGTTGGAGGTTCCACTCGAGCCAGTTGTACAGCACGTTGGCCTTGAGCGAGTTGTGGACCGGCCCGAGCTTCCCGGCGAAGTCCCACAGGCGCTTGTACCACGCCAGGCGGATCTTGTCGTTCTGCTGCCAGTCGACGTCGGGGTTCGGGGCCAGCCGTTGCAGATAGAGCGTGACGAACTGCGAGTGGTTCAGCAGGGAGGGTTTCTCAGCCAGGAGTGCATCGAGCTGGTCGCGCGTCAGCTTTCGGTGGATGCTCAGCGAGCCGAACCCGCCGGTCCGCTCGTAATCCAGGTCCGCGACGATCAGCTTCACCAGCCCCGGATAGTCCGGCCGATCGATGCGCCGCAGGAGGTCGCGCCGGCGGCCGGCGTTGAGCTTCTCGGGCATTGTGACAAGCCAGTCCATCGCGGAGGTCTCGAAGCCGCCCAGGCTGTTGCGGTACCGCCCCAGAGCGCGTTCGGTGAGGGTCTTGCGGGCGATGCTCCCGGGGTCCAGCTTCGTCGGCAGCGTGGTCTGGCTGCGGAGCGTTTCCTTCTCGTGGGGGAACCGGAGGTTCAGGTCGTCGATGATCGCGTCGACGGACTTCCTGGGCTGATTGTTGTACCGCAGCAGCCATTGGCGGCGTTGGATCTCCTTGACGCGGCCGGTGTGCTTGAACTTGGCGATCCAGTCCTTCAGCAGCTCGTCGACCTGGTCATATCGGCCGATGTGCTGGTAGTGCAGGCAGTGGTAGTAGAAGTAGTCGCGCGTGCCCGGGATGAGCTGTTTGAGGGCTTTGGCGCGGTCTTCGGCGAGGGCGAAATCTTCCTCGAACCCGATCGATCCGCCCGCGGCGGGGGCGACCAGGGCGAACAGGGCGGCGGCAAGCAGAGTGATGTGCACGGCGCGTCTCATGGGGTGCTCCTTTTCTGGCGGTGTCTCCGGCGCGATCGGCCGACAATGGGGGCATCGTTACATAGTATCGACGCTCACCGCATCGCAGCGTGCAACCGAAAATCCAAAAAGAAAGCAATGCAAGGGTTAGGCGGGCATGGCGGGGACGTGGTCGGTGGGCGTCGCGTAGTCGGAATTTCGGGTATTTTCTGCAAAAGGCCGTTCAACCCGAATCCCACACGTCCGATGTAAGGGGTAACGCGGGGAGGGCAGCCGACCGTATACGTATCGGCTGCGGGGCCCCGCACACAACTGCCCAACAGGAGCCAGTCATGGCCAAGCCGAAGGAAGGTATTCTGCTCGAGAGCGGAACCGACGAGGTGGAGATCCTGGAGTTCGTCATCCAGGGCCAGGGGTTCGGCGTGAACGTGATGAAGATCCAGGCGATCGAGCAGTACGACGCCAGACGGGTCACCAAGCTGCCCACGCAGAACGCTGCCGTCGCGGGAATGTTCATGTTCCGCGACCACACGATCCCGATGATCGACCTGGGCGAAGAGCTCCAGGTGGACTCGCTGCCCGGCGGCGACGAAGAGGTGGACCCCGAATCCAACGAACAGAAGCGCATCGTCCTGGTGACGCAGTTCAACCGGATGACCAACGCGTTCCTGGTTGACGGCGTGCGACGGATCCATCGGGTCAACTGGTCCGACATCAACCCGCTGAGCCCGATGATCGCCGAGCATTCCTCCGAATTCACCGGCTCGGTCGACATTGACGGCAGGGAGATTCTCATCGTCGACATGGAGAAGATCTCCGGCGATTACTTCCCCACCGAGGACCTCCTGGACCTGCGCGAGGAACACTTCGAGCATCCTCAGCAGGACAAACGCCCCGAGACGAAGATCTTCCTGGTGGAAGACTCCACCACCACGCGCAACCTCATTACCGGCGTGCTGCAGCGAGGCGAGTACACCAACGTCCAGATCTTCGAGAACGGCAAGGACGCCCACGACGAGATCACGCGACTCAAAAAGCAGGCCGACGAGGAAGCCCGGCCGATCACCGACTACGTCAACCTGGTGATTACCGACATCGAAATGCCCCAGATGGACGGGCTCACGCTCTGCCATCACATCAAGTTCGCGCTGGGTCTGGAGGACCTGCCGGTGATCATGTACTCCTCGCTGATGAAGGAGCAGATGACCTCCAAGTGCGAAGACTGCAAGGCCGACGCCTACATCACCAAACCCCAGTGCGGGAAGCTGGTCCACATGGTGGACCGCATCTGCCTGGACAAGGAAAAGAACGTCACGCTCTAG
>CAZFPT010000073.1:0-7080 GCA_964521005.1 uncultured Planctomycetaceae bacterium
GCTGCACAACGCCGGGCACCCTTGATTGGGGGGGCGGTCGGCCGTAGGGCTCGCAACTTGTTGCGGGCGCGATCGCAGGTCGATGTGGGGTGATCACTCCTTGGAGCTTGTGATTTGGAATTTGGAGTTTCGCTTCTTTACCCCCACCTTTCGCTTCGCCCTTCGACAAGCTCAGGACAGGCTCAAGATGGGGCTTCAACTACACATCAACCCCTTGTTGCTATTCGCTTGTCGCTGCTTTTGTTGGTAGCGAGCGATCAAAAGGCGTAGAATGAGCGTCTGAGTCGGAGGGGCACCAGGTCAGATAAGGAATGAATCACATGCCTCAGGTGAAACGGGTGTTGATGGTGCTGGCGCTGGCGGGGCTGACGCTTCCGCTGGCGATCACGTGGGGGCAGTCTGTCGACGAGTCGACCACCCAGCCCACCACCGGACCGACGACGAAGCCTTCCGCGCTGAGGTCCGACCATCCCTGGCTGAAACACGCCCCCAAGGGCGCCGAGGTCACCGCCCGAGGCTGGTTCGCCCCGCGACCGGTGTGGGAGGGCAAGCCCGATCGGCCCACCAACCCGAAGTTGACCTACGTCATCCCGGTCCGCGAGCCGATCACCACCAAGACCTACGAGGCGATGCGCCGCAAGGCCGCCCGCTGCCGGGGCAAGGGCGCGGACCTGGTGATTCTCGACATGGACACCTGGGGCGGCGCGGTCGGGGCGGCGATGGACATCACCCGCATGCTCAAGACCGACCTGGCGGACATCTACGTGGTCTGCTACGTCCGCACGCGGGCGGTCTCAGCCGGCTCGATGATCGCCCTGGCTTCCGACGAGATCATCATGAACCCGGTGGGCAAGCTGGGCGACAGCGCCCCGATCATCCCGGGCGGCAAGCTCGAAGGCGTCGAACGCGAGAAGATCGAAACCGTCATCCGCGAGGAATTCACCGAGTCGGCCAAACGCAACGGCTATCCGATCGCCCTGGCCGAAACGCTCGTCTCGGCCAAGCGCGAAGCCTGGCTGATACGCAACGAGACCACCGGCGAGCTCCGCTACGTCCTGAAGAAGGACTGGCAGCGAAAGGTGGTGAACCCCCCGTCCGGCGGCGACGACGCCCCGTCCCTCGGCGAGACCCGCGGCTGGAAGTATCTCGATACGATCGTCCCCGAGGGCGAACTGCTCACGATGAAACCCGACCGGGCCATGGAACTGGGGTTCGTCACGAAGGTCGTCGAAGCCGACGCCGACGAACCGCGCAAAAACATCCTGGCCGAGTTCGGGGCAACCGAGGCCATCGTTCTGAGCGATTCGTACGTGGAACAACTGGTCGCCTTCCTGACCTCCATGCCCGTCCAGACGATCCTCGGGATCCTCGCGCTGATGGCGATCTATTCCGAGACGCAGGCTCCCGGGCTGGGCGTCCCGGCGGTGGTGGCGATTGTCGCCGTCGGCCTGCTGGTCGGCAGCCATTATATCATCGGCCTGGCGAACGTCTGGGAGATCGCGCTGCTGATCATCGGGATCGGGTTGATCCTGGTGGAGATCTTCATCATTCCCGGGTTCGGCGTGGCGGGGATCGGGGGCATCCTCTGCTGTGTGATTTCGGTGTTCGCGATGATCCTGCCCAACGCCCCCGGCGAGCTGCCCGTTCCGACCACCGCGCTGGACTGGTCGTACCTGCGGACGGGCATGGTCAGCCTGCTGATCTCCATCTCGCTGGGCATCGTGGGGATCATGCTGCTGATGCGATACCTGCCGCACACGCCGCTGTTGAATCGACTCGTGTTGGCCCAGACCGGCCCGACCGAGCCAGACACCAGCTTCACCGAGGATTCGCCCATCCGGCGGATCCAGCCCGGCGATGAGGGAACCGTCGTGGGGACATGCAGGCCGGTGGGACGCGTGCTGTTCGGCGACGACCTGCTCGACGCCGTCACCGAAGGCGGCATGATCGAGTCCGGCGCGACGGTCCGGGCGATCCGCCGCAGCGGAAACTGCATTGTCATCGAGGAGGTGAGCGAGAATGGTTGAATCGATCCTCATCGTCGCCCTGCTGATCGTGGTCGCCCTGGTGCTGGTGGCGATGGAAATTCTCACCCCGTCGTTCGGACTGCTTTCGGTCGGCGCCCTGCTGGCGATGGCCGGCGCGGTGTGGGTGACGGCTTCGACGATCAACACGATGGCGGCGGTTATCCTGATCATCGTCCTGGTGATCGGCGTGCCCGGCTATGTGTTCGGCATGCTCAGATTCCTTCCCAAGACCCGCTGGGGCGGAAAGATCTTCCTGGCCCCCTCCGGCGACGAGGAAGACTGGGAAGGCTCGGGCGTGCCCGAATCGCGCGACTTCGAAAAATACGTCGGCCAACACGGAGTCGCCGTCACCTCGCTGCGCCCGTCCGGAGCGGTCCGCATCGACGGCAAGCGGGTCGTCGCGGTGGCCGAGGGCGGGCTGATTTCCAGCGGATCGCGCGTTCACGTCGTCCGGGCCGAGGACATGAGCCTCGTCGTCCGGGAAGTGCGGGACGAAGCATCCGCCGGCGGCGAGTGAACAACTCACCCACCCGTAACGTCTGAGAAGATGGGCCGGCCGATGCAATGGGTCGGTTCGATCGGTGCAATGGTTGTATTCCCGTCGACGGCGGGATATAACGCACGAACAGAGAACACCTCCCCCAGTGGGGACGAATCACCGGGAAAAAAGGAAAGGACGCGCACATGCTTCTGCAGGCATTGATGTTGGCACAGGAGGACGGGGTCGGCGTCGGGGACATTCTGATGATCGGTGGAGTGATCGTCCTGCTGTTGATCCTCGTGGTGGGTGGCTTCATGGTCGCCCAGGTGGTGGGGCTGTGGATCCAGGCTGTGTTCGCCCATGCCCGTGTCGGTCTCGGCGAGTTGATCGGCATGCGGCTGCGGAAGGTGGACCCGCGGGTCGTGGTGCTCTCGAAGATCCAGGCGGTGCAGGCGAACCTCTCGTTCATCGAAACGCGGGACCTCGAATCGCACTACCTCGCCGGCGGACGCGTGCGGAACGTGGTGGTCGCCCTGATTGCCGCCAACCGCGCCGAGATCGAGCTGTCGTGGAAAACCGCCACCGCGATCGACCTGGCCGGCAGGGACATTCTCGACGCCGTCCAGACCTCGGTGAACCCGAAGGTCATCGACTGCCCCAACCCCAGCACCGGAAAGAGCACCGTCGACGCCGTCGCCAAGGACGGCATCCAGGTCAAGGCCAAAGCCCGCGTCACCGTGCGAGCCAATATCGACCGCCTCATCGGCGGTGCGACCGAGGAGACAATCATCGCCCGTGTCGGGGAGGGCATCGTCACCACGATCGGCTCGTCGGAATCCTACAAGAAGGTGCTGGAGAACCCGGACCTGATCTCCAAGAAGGTCCTGGAGAAGGGCCTGGACGCCGGGACGGCGTTCACCATTCTCTCGATCGACATCGCCGACGTGGACATCGGCGAGAACGTCGGTGCCAAGCTGCAGGCCGACCAGGCCGAAGCCGACAAGCGCCGCTTCCAGGCCGAAGCTGAAAAACGCCGCGCCATGGCGATGGCCCGCGAGCAGGAGATGGCTGCCCTCGTGCGGGAAAACCGCGCGAAGGTCGTCCTCGCCGAAGCCGAGATCCCCCAGGCGATCGCCGAAGCCTTCCGTGGCGGCAACCTCGGCGTGATGGACTACTACCGCCTGCGAAACATCCAGGCCGACACGAGCATGCGAAAGAACATCGGCGGCCAGGAAGACCAGAAAGACAACCAGGGCGAGTAAATGATCGCTGAGGCAACAGGCATCCTGGCGGCGAACGAACTCGAATGGGTCGGGGAACTTCTCCCGATCATCGTGATGGCCGTCATCGGTGCGCTGGCGTGGCTGGGACAGCGGACCTCCCAGAAGAAACAGGAAGAGGAAGCCCGCCGGCGTCAACAACAGCGCCAGCAAGCCGAGCAGCAACAGCAGCAGCCCGCCCGGGCGCCCCAGCAGACCCGCCAGGACTCGCCGCCCCCGCCACCTGCGCCGACCAATCAGCCCCGCAGCGCGAGGGAACGCATCGAACGGGCCCGCCAGCAGCAGCGGCAGCAGCAGTCCGCCCCCGCGCCGCCTCCACCGCCTCGCGAAGATGCCCATGCCCAACAGCGCCTGCGCCAGCTGCAGGAACAACAGCAGCAACAGAAACAGCAGGAGCAGCGCCAACGCCTCCAGCTGCAGCAGGCCGCCCGGGAGAAGGCCCTTCGCGAAAAGGCGCGTCGCCAGCAACTCGAAAAGCGACAGCTCCGACAGCAGAAGGAACGCCAGCGCGAGCTTGACCTCGCACGCCAGCAGGCACGCAAAGCCCGCCAGGCCGGCGTCAGCGACGTGGCGTCTTCGGTGACGAACGTCGCGCCGGTGGGCATCAACCTCACCGATCGCAACGAGCTGCGAAAGGCGATCATCTACAGCGAGATCCTCCAGCCGCCCAAGGGGCTCCGCAAGAACACCGACCCCTGGGAGAGCTGACCGCACCCCGCAATGTGGACCGACCCGCACAACCCCGCCCTGCTGGCGAGACTCCAGCAGGGCGTTCCCTTGCGCCGCGACGCGTTGGCCGTCATCGCCGGCGAGATCGGGCTTTCGGTGGAGTCCGTCGTCTCGCGCCTGCGACGCTGGCAGGACGAAGGCGTGCTGCGGGAGATCTCCGCCCTCTTCGATGCCATCGCGATGGGCTACCGCACCGCCCTGGTCGCCCAGCAGCTGCCCCCCGCCCGACTCGACGCTGCCGCCGCTGCCGCCGCCTCGCATCCCGGCGTGTCCCACTGCTACATCCGCCAGGGGCGGTACAATCTCTGGTTCACCCTGGCCGTCTCGCCGGACAGTTCGCTGGGGTTGGAGCCCACTGCCGATCGGCTCGCCGCCCGGGCCCGGGGCGCTGCCACACTCGTGCTGCCTGCCCTGAAACGCTACAAGCTGCGATTTCAGCTGCCGGCGACCGCCGCCGCCCCAACGCCCCAGCCGCGGCCAACACCGCCCAGCGGAAACAGCCTCATCCGCCCCCGCATCCCCTCGCCGGAGGATCGATCGATGATCCGTCTTCTGCAACAGCCCTTGCCGCTGACAGATCGGCCGTTCGATGCATTGGCCGAGCAGGCGGGCGTCGAAGTCGAGGAGCTGCTCGCCGCCGCCAGGAGGCTGGCCAAGAGCGGTTGGCTGCGCCGGATAGCCGCCTCGGTGCGACACGTCCGGGCGGGCGCTGCGGTCAATGTATTGGTTGCCTGGGAGGTGGAAGACGATCGGATCGACCGGGTCGGCGTCGCGGCAGCGGGCGAGTCAGCCGTCAGCCATTGCTACCGTCGACCGACGGCGGACGATTGGCCGTACGGGCTGTACACGATGGTGCACGGAGCGGATCGCCGGCAGGTGCAGGAAGTGCTGGATCGCATCCGGCAACAGCCCGGCGTGCAAGGAAGCGTGGAGCTGCCCACCGTGCGGGAAGTCAAAAAGCAGCGAGTCCGACTCTTCACCGACGCCGAAGCCCGCTGGGAGCTCAACACAACCCGCCCGTAGTCCCGTCGGCCCAACGGCCCGGACGGCTGGGGCGGTCAGCCTTCCTCGGAGTCTCCCTGGTCGGCCGACTCTGAGGTAGTCTCCTCCCCGAGCCCCTCGGCGATGGCCCGGAAGTACGCCTCCACCTGCTTGCGGTACTCGGGCGAAAGCTTGCCCTTGCGGGACTCATAGAGCTCGCGGATCTCGTCGGGCGAGAGGTCCTCGCCGCCGGTCGATGCGACGTCGCCCGCCGCTGCCTTGCCCTGCTGCACCTCCATCGTGCCGCCGCGAACCGCAGCCTCGCGCGCCCGCCGGGCCGGGTCTGTCTCATCGAGCATCTCGCGAACCTTCCCGAACTTTCGGCTGTACTTGTCGACGAACGCCCGAAACTCCGGCTCGCTCATGCCCAGCTTCTTGAGCATCTCCTTGTCCACCTCGTTGGCCCGCGCCTTGCGCTGGGCCTCGTCCAGTGCCCTGCCGATCGCCTCCAACTGCTGCCGCTGGGCGTCGGTAAGCCCTCCCCCATCAACATCATCCGGATTGGACCGTGTGTCGCTGCTGCCGGAGGTCGGATCGCCGCTGGGCGCACCACTGTGCGGGCCACCCGCTGCCTCCTGCCCACCAGCGCTCTCGCCACCTTGACCCTGACCTTGTCCTTCGCCCTGACCCTGGCCCTGGCCTTGACCTTGGCCTTGGCCTTGTCCTTGACCCTGTCCTTCGCCCTGGCCCTGACCCTGACCTTCGCCTTGACCCTGACCCCCACCCTGGCCTTGGCCTTCGCCTTCACCTTGGCCCTCACCCTGTCCTTGGCCTTCGCCTTCGCCTTCACCTTGGCCCTCACCCTGGCCTTGTCCTTCGCCTTCACCCTGGCCTTCACCTTCACCTTCGCCTTGCTGGCCCTCTTGGCCTTGCTGACCCTCTTGACCCTGTTGACCTTGCTGGCCTTGCTGACCTTCTTGGCCCTGTTGACCCTCTTGACCTTCTTGGCCCTCTTGACCTTCTTGGCCATGTTGACCCTGCTGACCTTCTTCGCCTTGCTGACCCTCTTGACCCTCTTGACCCTCTTGGCCCTGCTGGCCTTCTTGGCCCTGCTGACCTTCTTGGCCCTGCTGACCCTCTTGGCCCTGTTGACCCTCTTGGCCCTGTTGACCTTGTTGGCCCTGTTGGCCTTGTTGGCCTTGTTGACCCTGCTGGCCCTGTTGGCCCTGCTGGCCCTGCTGACCCTCTTGACCCTGCTGACCTTCTTGACCCTCTTGACCTTGCTGACCTTGCTGGCCTTGCTGACCCTCTTGACCTTCTTGACCTTCTTGGCCATGTTGACCCTGCTGACCTTCTTCGCCTTGCTGACCCTCTTGACCCTCTTGACCCTCTTGGCCCTGCTGGCCTTCTTGGCCCTGCTGACCTTCTTGGCCCTGCTGACCCTCTTGGCCCTGTTGACCCTCTTGGCCCTGTTGACCTTCTTGGCCCTGCTGGCCTTGCTGGCCTTGCTGACCTTCTTGACCTTCTTGGCCCTGCTGGGCGTCGTCATCCTTGGGGTCGAGGAGGTCTTTGATGCGGCCGA
>CAZFPT010000073.1:7180-15045 GCA_964521005.1 uncultured Planctomycetaceae bacterium
TGGCCCTGCTGGGCGTCGTCATCCTTGGGGTCGAGGAGGTCTTTGATGCGGCCGAGCTTTCGGGCGTCCTCATCGTCGGGGTCGAGAAGGTCTTTGATGTCCTCCGGGCCGTCGTCTGCATCGTCGTCGCGCCGGGCGAGTTGGTCGTCTTCGCCGCCGTCGGGCAGGCCGTCGCCCGTTGCGTCTTCGCCTTCGTCCTGGCGGGTCTGGTCCTCGCGTTCGCCGGTCGCGTCGTCGTCGCGGCTGTCGTCGTTGCCGTCGTCGGATTGGTTGGCCCCATCGGGCTGGTTTTCCATCGCCTGCTGCTGGGCCTGCTGCTGGGCGATGAGCTTCTCGTCGGGCGGCAGAATCAGCAACTCGAACGCCTCCGACCGCGCCAGCTGTCCCTGATCGTCCTTGTGGTCGCGCGCTTCGAGGTGGCAGCGCAGGCGTTGCCCCTCCCGTCCCAGCTGTTCCACCGGCGTGGTGTAGCCGATGTACCGCGTCGACGGGCCCGGAGCAGCGAACTCACCCAGGTCGATCCGCTGGACCTGGCCGGTGTTCATCTCGCTGACCACCAGCGTGAGTTTCGCCAGCCCATACTCGTCAGACGCCTCGCCGGTGATGCGCAGCGTCTCGTTGACGGGCAGCTCGATTTGGCCGCCGGGCTCGGTGAGCTTGACCATCGGCGGCCGATCGGTCAGCACGCGGATGGCGAACCACGAGTCCCGGTCGTACTCCACCAGGGCGTGGGTGCCCTTGTAGACCACGCGATAACGGTCGTCTTCGGTGACGCGGAATTCGGTCTGCATGCGATGCCCGTCGACACTCATCAGCCGGGCCCCGCCGTTCTCGAAGCGGAGCTTGGCGCTTTGCAGCTCGTGATTGGCCATCGCCACCAGCGAAACGCGCGTGCCCGGCAGGGCCTCGATCGAGCCGGTCTGGAGGGGCTCGGCGCCTTTGCCGGTATAGGCGGGCCAATGCAGCGTCGCGCGCAGCTGCGCGATGGTCGGCGCCTGGAGCACCTTGAGCATGCCGCCCCGGCTGGCGTCGCCGGCGACGATCTCGAACCGCACCGCCTTTCCGTTCATCGCCGAGGCGCTGGGCCAGGTGACCACGAATTCCTCGCCGCCGCGCACCTCTCGCCCGGTGGGCTTCATCACGAGTACGTCGTCGTCCAGCAGGCGATCGGCGCCGTCGCGGTAGATCTTCACAACGACGTCGCTGTCCTTGCGCTGCTCGACGGACGCCCGGAACGTCACCGGCCTGCCGGTAAGCACTTCCGACCCGCCGGCCGGCGTGACATGCACAATACGCGTGATGGTCGGGGCGGCGATCTGATCGTTCCCCAGCGCCACCCGCGCCACCGAAGGCCAAACCGCCTTGTCCGAGAGCAGGCAGTAGCCGCCGAACAGGACGATCGCCACGAGGCAGACAATTCCCATCAGCCGAATGCCCCGGGTGTTCACGCTGGACTCCACTTCCACTTCCGCCACTTCCCCGGCGGCGCGGCGTTTGATCGCCTGCAGCGAGCCGGCCCCCACGCGCGTGTCGCCCTCCAGCTGAAGGGCGCTGACCAGGTCGTTGCGGAACTCCGGGTGCGACCGCTCAATCAGCCGGGCCACGTAGAGATTGTTGATCTTCCGGACCAGCGGAACCACCACCAGCGCAGCCAGCAGTCCCAGCTCGGTGAGCACGAACAGCCCGCGCAGCACCATCGCCACCGTCGGCGAGAGCCCGCCGGCCACGAAATGGTCGGCCGCCACCATCACCAGCAGGAACGCCGCCGCCGCTGCGACCACCGTCAGCATCGCGGTGGCAGCGCTGACCAGCCGGATCCGCCCTTTCGTCATCCGAAGGGCGTACTCGATGAACAGTTCGCTGTCCGATTGGCTCAGGCTGCGGGCCATGGTGTTCTCCCGGTTTGTGCGCACAGATCCCCTGTGCATTCTACCGCTATTTACGACGAATACCCATAGCCGAAAGTTCGGCCGATTCGGAGATTCCCGCCGCCCGCTTCAGGGCGAGTCCAACGCCGCCCGGGCCGAGCGAATCAGTCGGCTGCGGAGTTCGTCGATCGGCTCGTTCGATTTCAGCCCGGCTGCCCGGGGATGTCCGCCCCCGCCCAGTTCCGCGGCGATCGCCGAGACATCCACGTCGCAGCGGCTTCGCAGGCTCACGCGGATGCCCTCGGGCGTCTCGGTCAGCAGGATCGCCACGTCCACCGTCTCGATGCGAAGGGCCTCGTTGATGAGGTTCTCGGTCTCCTCGCGACGGGCCCCGGTCTGGTCGAAGTCCTTCGGGCGAAGCACCATCACCGCCAGTCTCGCGTGGTGATACAGCTCCAGGCTGTCGATGACACGCGCCATCAGACGCAGGCGCTCGACGCGATCCCGCTGGAAGAGCCGATCATACAGCACGTCCGGCTCGACGCCCGTTTCCAGCCAGTTCGCCACCGCCCGCAGCACGCGGGCGTCGGTGTTGGAGAAGTGCATCCACCCGGTATCCGAAAGCACCGCCACGGTGAGGCAACGCGCGACCGACACGTCGACGGGCCAATCCAACTGCTCCAGCAGCTCGCCCACCAGCAGCCCAGCCGCCGCGGCAGAGGGGTCCACCCACTGCAGCGGACCCAGCTGCCCGCCCGAGGCGTGATGGTCGATCACCACCAGCTTCTCCGATCGTCCCTGGAGAGGATCGACCATGCCGGTAAGCTGCTCGGCTGCGGTGGTGTCCACGACGACCAGCGTGTCGGCCCAGTCTGCCGACGCAGAGAGATCGTCCACGCCCAGCGGGGTCTCGTCCTCGTAGAGGAACCGGTACTTGCGGGGCACCTCCCCGGCGACGACCACCCTCGCCTCCCGGCCGATCTGACGGGCCGACCGCGCCAGGGCGAGCATGCTGCCCAGTCCGTCCCCGTCCGGGTTGGTGTGGCTGCACAGGACAATGCGTCGCGCCTCGGCAAGCCGGGCGGCAATCTGGTCACGGACGGCTGAGCTGGTCACAGATTTCTCGTACACGCTGAACGTCCTCGGCAATGTGTTCCTTGAGTATATCGGCGGCTGGGAACGCTTCCTGTTCGCGTAACCACCGGAAAAACCGCAACGTCATCCCCTTGCCGTAATAGTCGCCCGAGGTGTCCAGCAGGTACGCCTCGACCGTCCGTTCGTGGGCGCCGAAGGTGGGCTTGGTGCCGATGCTGATCGCCGCGCAGCAGGTTTCGCCGGCGATCTCGGCCAGCCCGGCGTATACGCCATCCATGGGCATGACCTGCCCCGATGGGTCGATGTTGGCGGTGGGATAGTTCATCTTCCGCCCCTGCCCGTCCCCCTCGATCACGCGGCCATGCAGGGCGAACGGACGGGTGAGAATCTTCCCGGCCTCCTCCACCCGGCCGGTCTGGATGAGCAGGCGCACCAGCGTGGAACTCACCCGCTGCGACTCGCCACGGATCTCCCGGCGGACGGGATCCACCACGTGAACCAGGTACCCGCGCCGGGTCCCGGCCGCCCGGAGCGTCTCGACGTTTCCGCTGCGCTGCAGCCCGAAGAAGAAGTTCCGACCCTCCACGATGTGGCGCGGCGCGAAGTACTCCATGATGAGTTGATCGATGAACTCCAGCGGCGCCATCGCCAGCAGCATCGGCTCGGTGGTGACGATGACCACCTCGTCGGCGCCGGCCTCCAGCAGCAGCTTCGCCTTGGCCTGCAACGGGTCGATGCGCTGGGGGTCGTCGCCGGGGCGCAGCACCAGGTCCGGGGGCGGGTCGAACGTCATCGCCACCACCGGCGCCCCGTGCGGGTCGGCGTACTGGCGACAGGTCTGCAGGATCCGCCGATGCCCCTCGTGGACCCCGTCGAAGTTGCCCATCGTCAGCACGCAGCCATGCAACTGGTCTTCGAGGCTGTCCAGCCTGTGAATGTGTTCGGTTTCCATGAGATCGGTCTATTCGTTCTCGGCGGGAGGTTCGCCGGCGGGCGGCTTCATTCGGGCGCGGACCATCGGAACGGGCGATCCGGTCACCTCGATCAGGTCCACGTCCACATCATACGCAGCCGAGATCGCGTCGCGCGTGAGAACCTCGCCCGCCGGCCCGTCGGCAAGGAGCGATCCGTCGCGCATCAGGGCAATCTCGTCGGCGAACCGCCCGGCTACGTTCAGGTCGTGAGAGACGCACACCACCGCCATCGGCCAATCGTGCGCGACGCGGCGCATCAGCTCGTAGATCGCCAGCTGGTTGCGGATGTCCAGGTGGCTGGTCGGCTCGTCCAGCAGCAGCACAGCCGGCTGTTGGGCCAGGGCGCGGGCGAGCATCACCCGCTGGGCCTCGCCGCCGGAGAGTTCATCGAGCGTTCTTGCGGCGAATTCGAGCGTGTCGGTCATGGTCATCGCCTGGCGGGCGACGGCGTGATCGTGCTCCGAGGCGAACCCCAACCCGCTGCCGTGAGCGAACCGTCCGGAGAGGACAATCTCCCAGCTGCTGAAGGCGAACGCCGATTTCGGCGTCTGCGGGACATACGCCAGCTTCCGCGCCAGTTGGCGGCGCGAGTGTCTGCCCAACGGCTGACCGTCCAGAAGGACCTGGCCGGTCGAGGGGTCGAGTTGACCCAGCAGGCATCGCAGCAGCGTGGTCTTGCCCGACCCGTTGGGACCCAGCAGGCACACCAGCCGACCCGGGACAGCGGTCAGCGAGACGCCGTGAAGCACCCGCCGGCTGCGGGGGTAGGCGAACGTCACGTCGCGCGCTTCGAGGATGGGGGCCCGTTCGCTCACCAGCCCGCCTCCGCGCCGCGACGGCGCAGCAACGCGATGAAGAACGGCCCGCCGCACAGGCTGGTCACCACGCCGATGGGCACGGCGTCCACGTCCAGCAAAGGTCCTGCTGCCACACACAGGGCGTGGGCGAGCATGAGGAACACCGCCCCGCCGAACGCCCCGGCCAGGGTCAGCAGGCGGTGGTCCGGGCCGAGCAGCATGCGCAGCACGTGCGGGACGATCAGTCCCACGAACCCCACCGGACCCGCCAACGCCACCGCCGCTGCCGTCATGAGCCCCACCGCGGCGAATACCTCCACGCGCAGGCGGTCGACGCCAACGCCGGTCGAGGCGGCCACCTCGTCGCCCAGCCCCAGGGTGTTGAGGGCAGCGCCGCGCCAAAGCAACGCCAGCCCGCCGACCAGAACGCAACCGCTTCCGACGGCCAATCGGGTGATCGAGAGGGTGTCCGGGACGTCGCCCATGCCCCATCGCACGAACTCGGCGACGCGGTAGGGATCCACGTACAGGTGGATGGTCAGCATGATCGCGCCGTTGAACGCGTTGACGATCACGCCCGAGAGGATCAGCGTATAGGGGTCCAGCCGTCCTCGCCGCTGGGCGACCGCGAAGACCGCGGCGCAGGTGGCGACCGCTCCGACGAACGCCAGAACCGGCGTGGTCAGCCAATCCGGCAAGGCCACCCTCGCCGCCAGCGCCAGCCCCAGCAGCACGCCCACGCCCGCCCCGCTGGAGATGCCCAGGATGTATGGCTCTGCCAGCGGATTGCGCAACAGGCCCTGCAGGGCGACGCCCCCGATGGCCAACCCCGCCCCCACCACGCCGGCGGCGGCGAGGCGAACCACGCGCGCCTGCCAGATCGGATGCGTCCAGAAGGGCTGATCGCCTGGCAGCGAGAACGGACCCACGAAGCTGCACGCCAGGGCGACGCCGGCAGTGACGGCCAGGCCAACCAGCGCCCAGGCGACCAGGCGCCCCAGCGTGGGGGCGCGGTGCCCCAGCGGTGTCGAGGCGGCGCTCACCGGTTGTCTTTCCCTTCCATGATGACGCTCCCCTGGCGACCCGGGTGCAGCATGTCGGCCAACTTACCAGCCAACTCCGCCAGCTCCAGCGACGGGGTCATCCAGCCGCTGTCGGTCACCACGTGCAGCCGACCGTTGGCGACGGCGGGGATCTGCTTCCACCGCGACCAGTATTCCCGGGCGGCGGCTGCCTGGGCGGAGGGGCTCTGGACGATGAGCACCTCCGGGGCCGCTGCGGCGATGGTCTCGAGGGTGGCCTTGCGCCACGCCTGGTTGCCCGGGATGCTTCCGGCAGCGTTGACCCCGCCGGCGACCTCGATCAGATCGTCCACGAACGACCCCTCGGCATGCACGTTGGGGCGCGTCGTGCCCATCACGAACAGAACCCCAGGCCGACCGCGGCGGGCAACGGTCGCCCGCACGCTCTGCAGCCTGGCGCGGAAGCTCTCGACGGCCCGCCGGGCAACGCCGGGCTTGCCCACGATGTCACCGATACGCCGGGCGGCGAGGGGGATATCCTCAAGCCGATCGATCCGGAAGTGTTCCACGCGGATGTCCGGGTCGACCTTGCCAAGCAGTTCGAAATCCTGCGGTTTCTGCTGAATGAGCACCACGTCGGGGGCCGTTGCGAGGATGGCTTCGGTGTTCACCCGCGTCAGGTCGCCCACGGCAGGGACGTTCGCGTCCGGAACGGGGGGGCAGTATCGCGTGACGCCCACGATGTGCTCCGAGAGGCCCAGGTCGATCAGGATCCGCGTAAGGGCGGGGGAATGGCTGACAATGCGCGGAGAAGCAGCCTCCGGCCTGGCGGCCGGTCGGTCGCAACCCGCCCCCACCAGCGTGAGGGCCAAAAACCATCCCAGAGAGAATCTTTTCATTCACCCGATCCCCGTCTACAATAGACCAGCGAGCGATGATAGGACGCCCCGAAGAAGGCGTCAACCTCCACAAACTCGCGGAGAGGGCGGCAACATGAGCGTGAAGGAATTCTGGGGAACCATCGGACAGAAACTCTCAGCCTTCAAGAAGGCGTGCATCCGAACCTGCACCCTCGACGGGGAGGCGGACAGGACCGCTGCCGGCGCGCCGGAACCGCCGAGCCGATACGAGTCCGAAGATTTCCCGCCGGTCGCGATGGCAGAGCAACCCAAAGGCGGCGAGTGCGCCGAACAGGCCGCCGACCGGACCGAGGACTCGTGGGACGCCCGCCCGTCCAATCAGCACGCCGATGAGGACGACTTCGAGTCGGCCGACCAGGCGGGCCGCAACGACGAGCACGCCGACCAGCCGTCGGCCGACGAGAACAACGGCCTGTCGGTTCGGGCCCGGCAGGACGAGTTGGCTGACACCCGCCCGGTGATCGACCCAGACGACCTGCGCGAGCTCATGGATGCCCTGCGAATCTTGCCCGACAGCATGTCATCGCTGTCCACGGCGCTGCGCGAACAGCTGGCTTTGCCCGGGCAGATCGCCCAGGCGCTGGAGAAGTTCAGGGAGTCCGGCATCGACGACGAAATCCTCGAATCCATGCGCGACCTGGCCACCGAGGCCAAGAACCAGACCGACTGCCTCAACGGCATTCAGCAGTCCATGCACACAGCTGAGCAGACCCAGCAGAAGGTCATCCAGTCGCTGGCGCAACTCAACGAAGCCACCGAGACCAACAATCGCGCCACCGCCTCCCAGGCGGAGCTCATGGAACAGGTGCGGGATCACCTCTCCAGCGCCAACGACGAACTCCGCGACCAGGTCGAAGCCCACACCAATCAGCTCAAGAAGCTGGGCATCGTCGTGATGGCGGTCCTCATCGCCGGCATGCTGGCGATTATCGCGGCGATCCTGATCAAGTAAAACATCGGCCTGCGCGTCGCATGGGCTTCCAGCCCATGGTTTGTTCTGCTTTTCCAACCAGTTCCACAAATCCGTTTCGCCTTCGGCGAATCTGCCTGCCGGCAGACACGGGCAGGATGCCAATGCGACGTGAAACGGGTGCCACAGGTGTCTCCGCACACCTGTGCTCCCCAAGACAATCCCGCCCGCAACAAGTTGCGAGCCCTACGGCGATCGAGCGACACGCGAATCGCGACA
>CAZFPT010000074.1:0-14968 GCA_964521005.1 uncultured Planctomycetaceae bacterium
GGGTGATCGGATGGCCTCCCAGAGCACCGGCGTGCGGAGACGCCGGTGGCACCCGGTGAATCTTGGTTGAAGCCCCATGGTGAGCAACACGAATCACTGCGAATTCAGCATGTTACCGGTTCGATTTGCCGGCGGTCTCGCGCGTTTCCACCGGCCCGGCTGGGGTCGCCAGTGCCGATCGTCTCATCGCCGCCGCTCGCGAGGCGCGATGCACGCCGTCCCACGTGAAGATGGCCAGCGCTATCCAGATCAACCCGAACGACACGCCGTGGACGCGGGTAAAGGGCTCGCCGTAGATGACGGTGCCCACGATCAGCGCTCCGCTGGGGGCGAGGTACTGCAGGAATCCGAGCGTCGTCAGCTCGATGCGTCGCGCACCGCCAGCGAAAAGCACCAGCGGCGTGAGCGTGATGAGACCCGCCCCGATCAGCAGGGCATCGGTGGTGAGGTCCACCTGCCCCAGTGCGCCGCTGCCATCGATGGCCTTGACGGCTACGAAGGCTGCTGCGATGAGCCCGAGCATGCCGCTTTCCACGGCAAACCCGTCCAGCGAGCCGGCCCGCGAGCGTTTTCGGAACAGCCCGTAGCAGCCGAACGTCAACGCCAGGGTCAGTGCCACCCACGGCACGCGGCCATAGTGGATCATCATGTTCGCCACGGCCGCGATGGCCAATCCCAGGGCGAGCAGTTTGAAGCGGTTGAGGCGTTCCTTCAGCACCGCGGCCCCCAGTGCGACGTTCACCAGCGGGGCGATGTAGTAGCCCAGGCTGCATTCGAGAATCAGCTCGTGGTTCACGCCGTAGACGAAGGCGTACCCGTTCACCCCCAGCAGGGCGGCAGAGAGGGCGAGCGACGCCAGCGTCCGCCGGTCGCCCAGGTGCGAGGCCACCTTCCCCCACCGACCCGTCGCCGCCAGGGCGAGGTTCATGGCGATCCCGGCCCAGAGGAACCGGTGCAGCAGGATCTCGAAGGCCCCGACGTGACCCAGCTGCTTCCAGTAGATCGGAAGCACGCCCCAGAGGGCAAAGGCGATGCCCGCGAGAATGACTCCCGTCCGGGCCGAGGTGTGCTCGTCACTGCGCATGGCCGACCATTATGACAGCCTGGCCCGCCGCTGGCCAGCCTCGCTGCGGGGGCGCATAAGGAAACGGACGCCGTGCCCTCCAGCACCGACGCCCGCTCCAGACAACGTGGTCGGTTTGATCTCAGCCCAGCAGTGAGACCACCTGCCCAGCCTGCATGTTCGCCTGGGTCTGCATGGCGATTCCTGCCTGTTGCAGGACCATGTTGCGGGTCATGGTGGCAGTCTCGACGGCGAAATCGGCGTCCATGATGCGGCTTTGAGCGGCGGTGGTGTTTTCCTTGGCGATCTCCATGTTCTCGACGGCCGAGGTCAGACGATTCTGAGTGGCGCCCACCTCTGCCCGGGCGGAGGCGACCTTATCGGTGGCGGCGTCGAGTTCGCTTAAGGTGGCGGAGGGGTCATCCATATCCAGGGTCATCGTTCCGAGGTCGGTCAGGTCGCTCGCGGGTACGGTGATCGACTGCGATCCGCCGTCCCCGGCCGTGCCGAGATGTACGTCCACCCCGTCGGAGCTGGCCAGGAGCTTCTGACCATTGAACTCGGTGGTCTCGGCGATTCGGCCGTTCTCACTGGCCAGGGCGTTGAACTCCATCGCCGCCAGCGATTTTTGTTCGTCGCTGAGCGTGTCGCTGGCCGCCTGGGTCGCCAGCTCGCGCATTTTCACCAGGTTATCGGATATCTGGCCCATCGCCCCGTCGGCCAGGCGGGTCATGCTCATCCCGTCGGAGGCGTTTCGTATCGCCTGACTCTGGGCCACGGTTTCGGACGACATCAACTGGGCCACCGCCAGCCCGGCAGCGTCGTCGGCAGCGTCGTTGATACGAAAGCCGCTGGTCAGGCGCTCCATCGAGGTGCGAACCTGACGGTTCACGCCGTGCAACTCGCGCATACTCGTTCCGTTGGTACTGTTGTTCACTGTCATCGCCATACAATCCCTCCGCGCGCACCGATCGCCCCGGTGGCTGAATCCTGTCCATCGAACGCGCAGCCGTCCCAGTGGCTGCTCACTCGCACCCGAACCCTCTCGGGGGAATGTACGATTACTTGAGGGTAAAAGCGTACAGCCGTGGCATTTCTTTGTGGCGGAAATGCGACCCTTGTTGGCTCTCTTGCTCTCCCAGTCAGCCACAATCGGAAGTTTGCCAAACAGGGGGTTGCGGTGAAACGGGCTTTGCTCTACCATTCAGCCGCAATGGCTATCTGGCGAAGTTACTGACTATCTGGGGAGAGCTGATGGACTCGTTCGAGATACTGCCCTGGTGGGCTAAGCTGGCTTTTAAGATAGCGCGCAAAGCTGGTCGATGGAAGCACTTTCGCCAAGCTCATCTGCAGATAGTGAACTGGAATCTTCTCGGGACTGTGTACAATCTTCACATGAAGGTGGGACACAGGTGGCGTGATTTCTGTGTGGATGCAGGTCCCAATATTGACTGGGACCACATCGCTCAGGAAGCCCGATCCTGGTGCAATGGGTTTCGCGATACGATGGCAGAGGTGATTCGAGCAGCGCCGGAATCTGTCCATTGTTCGCTGAAGACCCTGTTCCCACAGCAAGGCCAGCATGGGCTTGTGGCCACCATTGCCAGGTCTGACCCGATAAGAAGGCCTGCCGAGTTTGGATTGGACCATGCGCACGAGGTGGCCCAGAATACTGTTTTCGCTTGCCTCAGCGGGAAAAGCGATGGTCGAAGGACTTGGCAACCGTATTCATACTTCTCCTGCAACGATCTGCCCGGACGTGCCGAAGAGTTCCAATGTGATCGAGACAACTGGTTGAACTGGTACAAATCCACGGTTGTTGTGCCCTTGAGGTATCGCCAACATCAAGCGAACGAATACACGATCATGGGATTCTTGACCTTTGACGTGAACAGGAAGAATGCATTTGGCCCCATACCAGACGTTTTTTCGCTGGATTTCAATGAATATCATGAACTTGCAGGCCAATCAGCCGTTATACATACAGCGGGCCTTATGGCAGACACGCTGACAGGTATTCTCAAGCCCTTTGCGCGAGAGGCGGAACGAGATGAAGTCTGACAACACAAACGAGATTGAGATCCCGACGGCAAGCGAGAGCATCCAGCGTCGCAAAGACGAGATTCGCCACGCTGTTGAGAACGAAATTCCACGCAACTCAGATCAGGTCCGATTCGCTTTCTTTGACATCAAGCTCGCGGAGGCTGCCGCAAAGGTTAACGGCCAGTAGACCCTTGCTTCGCTCTCTGTTGGGACCTTTTCGAGGCAATTCTGTCTATCGTTCGCCTACTCCAGGGCGCCGAGCTGGCGCAGGCGGTCTTCCATCGCTTCGACGGTCTGGGTGACGGTGAGGTCGGTGGTGTTTAGCACCCAGTCGTACGCGCCGGCCTCCTGCATGCGGCGAAAGCCGTCGAACGTGTTGCCCAGTCGGCGGGACATGAAGTGTTCGTCGGAGTATTTGTTCCGTGCGGTGAGAACAAGTTCCTTGCGACACATCAGGAGGATGGAGCTGGCCGGGGCGATCTCGTTGTAGTCCGTCATCCGCATCGCGTGGTACTCGGGGTCGGCGGAGATGTCGTCCACCAGCACGTTCATCCCGCGGGCGGTGTAGTTGCGCAGCAGGGAGCAGATGTTCTCGTGGGTCAGGTCCCGCTGAAAGTCGCCGGCCAGGCGGAGCTCATCGTCCACGATGAAATGCCGCAGCTGATCCACCACCAGATGCACAGCCTTCCATCGCTGGGCGATCTGCTCGCTGACGGTGCTCTTGCCGACGTTCGACGGGCCTGTGAGAAGTACGATCATTCCTGCTCTCCATGTAAACACGAATGGCGGGCATCCGGACGCACGCGTCTGCTGGAATCTCGGATGCTCGCCACTCGGACTTGCGGTCTCTCTGAAACGCGCGGGCGCTGAGGTCGGCTCAGCCTCCCGCTTCGTCGAGGTGCTCCGGAACATCCCCGGCCGTGTCCAGATCGGCCGCGATGGCCTTTCCTTCTGCTGCCCACAGCGATCCGCGCACCGCGATGGTGCGGGCCTGGGGTACGTCCAGGTCGGCGGCAACATGACCCAGCGACGAGTAGAACACCCGACCCTTGCCCCACATCCGTTTCCACACCACGGGCATGGTACAGCCGTTGAACTCGAACGTCGTGCTGGCCAGCACGTGGTTGGACGGATCGACGTGCAGGTAGTACTGCTCCGAGTGCATGTCGAAATGGTCCATGTCCGCGGTGATCGGGTCGGCGTGGTCCACGATGTGCACGCGGTAGTCGATGATGTTGCCCGGATGGGCCACCCACTGCCCGCCGCACATGAACTGGTAGGCGGTGTTCTGGCGGAAGCTGTCGCACAGCCCGCCATGTACGCCCGCGATTCCCACGCCAGAGCGGACGGCCTGGTCCAGACCGGCCCATTGCTCCTTGGAGATCTCGCCCATGGTCCAGCCCTGGAAGATCAGGTCCAGTTCCTTGAGCTTCTCGACGTCGAGATAGGAATCCAGCGTATCGGAGACCTCCACGTCCACCCCGGCGTCGGCGAGCTCCGCAGCGATAATGTCCGCGACCTGCTTGGGTTCGTGCCCCTGCCAGCCGCCTTGTACGATCAGTGCCTTCATGATTCGTCCTTCCCGGATGATGTCCGGTCTGTCCTCAGTTTGTATGTGGAGCATGTGGGCTTTGCGTGAGCCCTCGGGTGCATGCTACTTGTGCTTGGCCTTGAGCGCCTTGCCCTGCCTGGCGGATCGCCCCGCCAGGTCGAGAACGTGAATCGGACGGCGCGACCAGTCGGCCGAGATGACCAGATCCTCTTTTCCGGTCAGGTAGGCGGCGATGTTGTCGTAGTAGTTCTGCCAGGCGTTGGGCGGGTTCGAACCTTCCTCCACGACGGTCTTGTTCTTCCTGGGCAGCACGATCTTCCAGCCCTTTCCGTCGAAGAAGTAGGTTCCCTTGGTTCCGGTGATCTCGAACCACTTGCGGTCGGGGCATCGGCTGGCGGCGTCGATCTGCGACATCGTCAGCGTCATCCACGCGCCGCTGGTGAACCGGATAATCGCCGAGGCTTCGTCCTCGTTGGTGTCCTCCTTCCAGGCGACCTTCGGCGCCCAGAAGCCCGTGTGCGAAAAGCCGCTCACCTCGGCAAGGGAACTGTCCACCAGCTGCAGTGCGTACTCCAGGAAGTGGACTCCCCAGTCGTAGAGGATGCCCCCCGAGATGCTCTTGCTGGACCGCCACCAGTCGCGCGGTTGGCCGTACCCGGTCATGTGAGCGTCGATGCGGACGATCTCGCCGATGCGCCCGCGATCGCGGATCTGCCGGAGCGCTTCGACCACGCAGCCGTCCCAGTGACGGTTGTGATACGTGCTGAGCATGCGGTTGCGTTTGCCGGCTTCGCGGATCATGCGATCGCACTCGGCGGTGGTGATCGCGAGGGGTTTCTCGCATACCACGTGCCGTCCGGCCTTGAGGCACTTCAGCGCGAGTTTCGCGTGGGTGTTGTGCGGGGTGATCAGCACCACCAGGTCCACGTCCGAGTTGCCCAACATTCTGCCGACGGAATTGAACGTCGCGATGCCGGGAAACTCTTCCTTCGCCACCGCCAGGCGCGATTCGTCGGTGTCGGCCACCGCCGCCGGCGTCATCCCCGCTGCCTTCATCTGCGTGAGATGGGCCTTGCCCATGTTGAACGCGCCGCCGTACCCGACAACGCCAACCTTGATGTCCTTGGCCTTCTTGTAGGTCTTCATTCTGTGCCTCAACTCTCTGCCTGAAGAAATGGGTGTTTGGTGGCAGGTGGCATCCTGCCCGTGCGACGCCTTTTGTGGCATGGGCATCTTGCCCATGCATCTGTGCTTTCGCAAACACGCGCAGGAAGCCTGCCTGCCGACAGACCCGTGCGACGGTTCTGTGGTATTACGGCAGCAGGGGTGCGCCCTGGCCGGCGGCATTCCGGGTGGCCTCGGCGACCGCCCGGTGTGTGGCCGGGTCCATCATCTCGGGCATGATCTCGTTTTCGCCCGCCAACCCCGCCGCTGCCCGGGCGGCGGCCGTCACCATCTCCATGGTGATCATCTCGGCTGCGGCGTCCAGGGCGCCCCGGAAAATGCCCGGGTAGCACACGGCGTTGTTGATCATCCGTCCGTCGGCGTAGACGGCTGCTCCTGCCTGCAGCGCGTCGTCCCGCGAGATCTCGCTGACCGGATTGGCCAGGGCGAACACGATCGCCTCGGAGTTCATGGATCGCACCATCTCGGGTGTGACAATGTTCGGCTGCGATACGCCCACGAACAGGTCGGTCCCGGCCATCACGTCGGCGAGGCTGCCTTGGCGGTTGTCCTTGTTGGTTCGCTCGGCCAGGGCGGTCTTCTCGGGGTTCATGTTCTCTTCCCGCCCGCGGAAGAGCGCACCCCGCGAGTCGCAGAGAATCACGTCGGCGACGCCTTCGTGCATGAGCAGGTCGGCGATCGCCGTTCCCGCTGCTCCCGCGCCCACCATCGACACGGTGAGGTCTTCGATGCGTTTGCCGGTCTTCTTCAGGGCGCTGAACAGCGCCGCCATGACGACGGCGGCCGTCCCGTGCTGGTCGTCGTGCATGACGGGAATGCCCAGCCGACGGTCCAGCTCCCGGGTGATCCTGAAACACTCCGGGGCCTTGACGTCCTCGACCTGGACCGCCCCGAACCCCCCGGCGATGGTCTCCATCACGTGGATGAACTCGTCGGGGTCGTGAGTGTCGATCAGCACGGGTTCTGCCGAGATGCCCGCGAATTCCCAGAAAATCGAGGCCTTTCCTTCCATCACCGGCAGACCCGGAACCGTCCCGATGTCGCCCAGCCCGAGGATGGCTGTCCCGTTGGTGCAGATGGCGACCTTGTTGGCGATGCCGGTGAACTCGCGGGCCTTGGAGAGGTCGGCTTCGATGGCTTTGCACACGCGGGCCACCCCGGGCGTGTACACCACGCGCAGGTCGGTATTGGAGCGAATGGGCGAGCGCGAACGCATCTCGCACGAGCCGCCGCGGTGCGATTCCATCGCCAGATCCAGCGAGGCCAGCACCTTCACGCCGCTGATCGCGTCGATGGCGGCGACGATGTCCACCACCTGCTTGTCGTTCGATGCGAACAGGTCGATCTCGTAGGTTGCCTCGCCGGCGGCGTGGGCGGAGAGCACCACCTCGCCGGTGCGGGCACCGCCGTCACGGACGGCCTGGAGCACCGCAGCCAGCGGGTCGGCGGCGTCGTCGAGACAGGCGCGGATGCGGAATGCGACGTTGCGCTGGAATTTGTCCTGAAGGGCTTCGGTGGAGCTCATCGCCGGTTGTGCCTTTCCAAATGCGGTTCGTAAAGGCCGACCCAGCCCACAGGCCGGGAGCGGAAGGGGCGATTATAACGTCGGCTGGCCATATCGCCACCCCCGGGTGCGGATCATGGCGGGCGGGCCCGGAATGACGGATCCGCCCGTGGGCAGTGTCTATAATGACCTGCTCGCTCGCGCGAGTCGATGCATTCCCGCTGAGAGGCCCGCGTCGGGCCGGGCGGGAGCAACGAACGATTGCCCATCCAAGAGGAGACACACATGAGTCAAGACATCACGATGTTCAAATGTTCGGACTGCGGCGGGATCATGACCGGCCTGCTGAAGTGCGATGCGTCCTGCGACGTCACCTGCAACGGCAACCCCGTCGAGGCGCTCTCGGCCAAGACCGAGGACAAAGGCTCGGAGAAGCATGTCCCCGTCATCGAGAAAATCGACGGCGGATACAAGGTCAAGGTCGGCGACGTGCCCCATCCCATGGAGGACGACCACTGGATCCAGTTCGTCGAACTTACCATCGGCGACAAGGTCTTCTACGAGTTCCTCCATCCCGGCGGTGCTCCCGAGGCGACGTTCAAGGTCGAGGGCGAAAACCCCACCGCCCGCGAGTACTGCAACAAGCATGGTCTGTGGACGTCGTAGCCGACCACGCGACATCGACCCGTCGATCGACTCGGCGGGACACCATCATCCCAGGCCCGGAAGGCGTATCGAGAAGCCTTCCGGGCCTTCGGTGTCTCGTCACCGGGCCCCCGCGCCTCTGCCGGCAGGCCCGTTCGGCGCGCGGGTTCGTCGCCGGCAGCGTGGGGCGTTGATTTTGCCCCCCTCAGCGGGGATGATGGCCAACGGACCCAGAGAGGACACGCACCATGATTGACGCAGAGAAAACACGGGCAGGCTACTACGGGCCTTTCGGCGGGCAGTTCGTGCCCGAGACGCTTATGGGCGCCCTGGAGCAGTTGGACCGCGAATACACCGCGGCGTTGGCCGACGAGGGTTTTCGCGATGAGTTCGCCCGCGCGCTGCGGGAGATCGCCGGGCGACCCAGCGAGCTGTACTTCTGCAGGCGACTCACCGAGGCCCTGGGCGGCGCGAGAATCTACCTCAAGCGCGAGGACATGAACCACACCGGCGCCCACAAGATCAACAACACCCTGGGGCAGGTTCTTCTCGCCAGGCGCATGGGCAAGACGCGCGTGATCGCCGAGACCGGGGCCGGGCAGCACGGGGTGGCCACGGCCACCGCGGCGGCGGTGTTCGGGCTCGAGTGCGAGGTGTACATGGGCACCGAGGACATGCGTCGCCAGTCGCTCAACGTGTTCCGCATGGAGTTGCTGGGGACGCGCGTGGTGGGGGTCACCTCGGGGCAGAAGACTCTCAAGGACGCCCTCAACGAGGCGATGCGCGACTGGATGGGCAGCGTCGAGCACACGCATTACGTGCTGGGCACGGTGGCCGGTCCTCACCCGTTTCCGAAGTTGGTGACGGAGTTCCAGGCCTGCATCGGGCGCGAGGCACGGCAGCAGATGATGGACGTCGAAGGGCGCCTGCCGGACCTGGTGATCGCCTGCGTCGGCGGCGGGTCCAACGCCTCGGGCATCTTCAAACCGATGATCGACGACAAGCAGGTGAAAATGGTCGGCGTCGAAGCCGGCGGGCGAAGCATGAATATGGGCGATCACGCCGCGCCGCTGTGCTCCGGTTCGCCCGGCGTGCTGCATGGCTCGCTGAGCTACGTCCTGCAGGACCCCGACGGCCAGACCGCCGATGTCCACAGCATCTCGGCGGGGTTGGACTATCCCGGCGTGGGGCCCGAACACTCGCACTGGAAGGATATCGGTCGGGTCGAGTACGTCAGCGCCTCGGATGCCGAAGCCCTCGACGCCCTGGTGAAGCTCTCGCGCACGGAGGGAATCATCCCCGCCCTGGAAAGCTCGCACGCGGTGGCCGAGGCGATCAAGCGGGCGCCGAAGATGGACCCCGATCAGATCTTGCTGGTGAACCTCTCCGGCCGGGGCGACAAGGACTGCAACGAGATCCAGGAGATCCTCCGCCAACGGGCCCGGACCAAGGCGTCCGAGTGACGCCCGTCTCCGTCGGCTGAGCGAAACAAAGGAAACGGCGTATGGAATGGGTGATCGCTTCGGCGGCGGTGCTCCTGGCGGCCGGGCTGGGGTTCTGTCTGTGGGCCTGGCGGGTCCACGCCTTCGACCTCCTGCGTCGTCAGGGCAGCCGAGTCGCCCACACCCGCTGGGAGCCGATCGGACCGACGCCCGAGGGCGAAAACCGCTACACCCCCCAGGGGCTCACGTGGGTCGATGGCAGGCTTATCTTCGCCAACAGTTGGCGGAACACCCGCTCGCGCGTCTACGAGATCGACCCGGCCGAGGCGGCTGTGGGGCGATCGTTCGACATGCCTCCCGAAGCGGTCCACACCTCGGGCTTCGCCTGGGACGGGACCTGGCTGTGGGCGGTGGACTACATCTCCCACCTGGTGTACCGCATCGATCTCGAGGAGTCCTTCTGCCGCGGGGAGTGCGTGCTGGGCGGGACGTTCCGCACCGGCCTGGACGGCAGCAGCGCCTGTTGCCTGCTGGACTGGCAGGGCGAGAGGCTGCTGGCGATTTCCGATTTCCGCAACACGCGGACGACGTACATGGTGCGGCACCATGAGGCGCTCGAAGCCGGCCACATGCAAGGCTGCGTGGTGTTTGCCTATCGCAACGAGGGCTTCTCGCAGGGACTGGAATGGGACGGCCGATACCTCTACGAGGCCGAGAACCGCCTGCACGAGGACATCATCAACCAGATGGACCCGGCCACGCTGGCACGCACGCGGGACGCCGCCGGCGCCACGGTGAGGCAATGGGTGGCGGCGGGGTGTGAAAATCGCCGATGGACCAAGCGGGTCAGCGACTGGGTCAAGGGTGTGGAGGATCTGGCCTTCGACGAGGAGGGGACGCTCTATACTTCTGACGAAACGACGTTTACCTTCTACCGGACGACACTGCCCCAGCGGGGGTAATCTGCCACCAGGAGAGAGAAGCTTTGGGCGATCGCCTGACGATCATCGCCAACCCGATCAGCGGTCAAGGCCGAGCGGGCCGACGCGTGCAGGGCGTGCGCCGGCGTCTGGAGAAGGAAGGCTACGAGGTGACCTTCCGGGAGACCGCCGCCCCCGGCCACGCCACGGAGCTGGCGACGGACGTGCCGGACGACACTGCTGCGGTCCTGGTCGCCGGAGGCGATGGAACGGTGCGCGAAACCGCCAGCGGCCTGCTGGGGTGCGGCGTGCCCCTGTACCATCTCCCGATGGGCAACGAGAACCTCTTCTGCCGCGAGTTCGGTGGCTCGGTCAAACCGTCCAACGTGCTGGAAGCCCTGCGGGCCAACCGCCGGCGGAACATTGACGTGCTCCGCTTCGGCGACGGGACTGTCGCCGTGGCGTGTATGGGCGTGGGTTTTGACGGGCGCGTGGTCGAGCTGGTCGACAGGGACCGTCACGGCCCGGCAGGCGACCTGGATTACGTGCTGCCCATCTGGCGGACGCTGACCGGCTACGCCTTCGGGTCGATGCACGTCGAAGCCGACGGCGAGGTACTGCTGGACGGGCCGGGCACGCTGCTGGTGGGCAATCTTTCGCACTACGCCGCGAACATCCCCGCCTTCGCCAGGGCGATCCCCGACGACGGTTACATGGACGTCCTGGCGCTGCCCTGCCGCGACCGCTGGGAATTCCTGAAGCTCGCGGGTCTGGTCATCGCCCGGCTGGAACGCCTGGGCGACCTGCGCCGCGCCCGCGCGAAACGCCTGACCGTCCACAGCCCCGCCCCGCTGCCCGTGCAGATCGACGGCGACGTCGGGCCCGCCACCCCGCTGGACGTGACGCTCGAAGCGGGCTGCCTGACGGTTCTCGAAGGCGCCGCAAGAAAGGGGCGCCGCCGATGAGCGATGCCGGCGGGCCGATGCGCATCCGACTCACCGACGAACGACGCGAGGCGATTCTCTCGACCCTGCGTCGGATGTTCGCCGAACAGTTCGACGAGGACCTCAGCGAGTTCCGGGCCGAGCGGATCCTCGAGTTGTTCCTGGGTCATCTCGGCCCGGCCGTCTACAACCAGGCGATCCAGGACGCCCGCAGCTTTCTGCAGGAGCACCTCAACGACCTCGACGCGGTGTTCTACGAACCCCCGCCCGAGGACTGATCGGCCGGCTGGGTGGTCGCAGCGGACAGGTCCGCCGTCCCGCCGCGGAGCACGCGAAGGAACATCTTCTGGGTTTCCGGATCAGGCTCGCGAACGGCCGCGGCGCGCATGGCGCTGGCTATCCCGTCCGGCCAATTGTCTTTGCCCCACGCCCCCAGCGTTCGCCCAGCCTCCCAACGCAGGCTGAGGGTTCGGCCCTTCAGGGCACGTTCCAGGATCGGCGCTCCCTTCCCGGGAAAACGCGTCAACCCCTTGATGAGACCGCCGAGGCTGTGACACGCTTCGGAGTTCTCCAGCAGGCCGATATCTGTGGTCGGTCGCGAGCAGATTTCATCCAGGGGCAGTTCTGCATCGGCGGCCGCCAGCAGGATGTCCATCTGGTTGGCGTCGGCCCACTGACCGGCCCAGTACCACCAGGCGGAATCCGTCGGGTCGCGTTTGAGGCGATCCATCGCCATGTCGAATGGGCGGAGCTTCGTCAGCTCGGCCGCCCACGCGGCGAGATAGGCCTCGTTGGCGTCGTCGCCTCGCAGGGCTTGGCGGATTTTGGGCTGCCATTGGGGCTTGTTGATGATCGTCTCACAGTTACGGATCGCCTCCTGCCGCAGTTGGGGCGTCCAGTCGCTTCCGTCCCACGCCTGGAAATCGGTGTTGGGATCGGTGAGTTCGCTGTGGATGAACAGCGTGCTGGCCAGATGTCGCAGTGTCGAGGCCCGCTTCACCGCCAGCTGCGTCCATCGCTGGGTGAGCGAGCCCCCCTCGGCGATCTCACTGATGAACGCCCCGGGCCCTTCGGTGGAGACCAGGGCCGACAGCAGTCGCCCCCCGGCGGTGAACACCTTCGCGTCGCATCCCGGCCGAAGCCTGGTCGACAACTCGCCGGTCTCTGCGCAGGTCTTGGCGGTGTAGCCGATATGTACGTCGTTGTCGAACCCCTCACGAAGCAGCCAGTCGCGGATGCGGGAATCGGTCGTACCGTCCAGCCGCCAGACGCATTGAATGCGTCCCCAGCGGTGGGTGGCCCGGGCAAGCTCCCAGATGGACTCGTCACCCTCGCGACCAATGGTGTTGTCTATGGCAACGGCTGCGAAGAGCGTGAACGCTTCGTGCTTACCCATCCGGAGGAAGGTGTCAAGGTCTTGCGAACCGGGCCACCAGCCGAGAATCGAGATCCCCAGCTTCGCCGGCTCGCGATCGGGCGATCTGGTTGCCAACCAGCGTCCCAGGGCATAGACGTTCTCGTAACTTATCTCGGATTCGGACACCTCGCCCAGCATGGCTGCGAGTTGATCGATGTAATGGATCGTCGGGTGTTCCAGCGACAGGCGGTAGACGGCGGCCTTTGTCTCGTCGCCGGGCGCGAGGCTGTAGTCCCGGATGCGTCCCAGCATTTCGCGGGCCAGGGCGTTGGGGTCGTTGGCTGGGTCTGTATGCCAGGTACTCAGGCTGTCGTAGGTCCCGGGCGACCACCGGCCATGCCTGGCGGTCCAGTGCTGGTGGTCGGGCAGGGGCATGGTGGTGTCTTCGAGGGTGTCTTTGCCGGCGAGCTGCTTCTGAACAAAATCGTGCAGCGATGGTCGCGGCTGATCGACGTTCAACTCCCATGGCCAGGCATGCGTTCGGGCCTGTTCGTCGCTGGGTGAACGCCCCTTCCTGCAGCCCACAGCGGCAATGGCCAAGACGCCAGCCAATACGATCATAAAACCGAAGCGACGGCTCATGGAGGATCTCCCTTGGTTGTCTCCCTTGACGGTGTGTGGGGGCCTATTCCACAAAGACGGCGGAGTACCAGTTCTGCGTGTCGTCCTCGTTTTTGAGCGGCAGCAGGGGCATGTCGAACTGGTGGACGGTCTTGAACACGTCGATGCCCACGCTGTGGAACGCCGGCCTGGCCTTTTTGGGGTGCCGGCAGGGCTCGCCCACGAACCCCGCGCACTGCTTGCACAGGGCACAGTCGCTCATCGAGAACGCCAGCGGATACCCCGCCAGGAACGCCTCACGCTCCAGGGTAAGCGACACCTCCTGGGCGACGGCCTTCTGCGTGGAATGCACGATCAGCCCCCACGAGTAGTAGCGGAGAACCTGTTCGTATTCCCAGGGTCGAAGCGAATTCGGGCGGGACGGGCAGGTGTGCCCCCGGCCCCAGTCGTCGCAGCCGAACATGCACTTGAGGATGGTTCGAGGGTCGAAAACGATCTGCTCGATCCCGAAGGGCACCACGTGGTCGGCCCCGAGGGCGAGCCCGCGCTGGATGAGTCCTTCGCGATCGATTTGCTTCGGCGTTGTCTCGGGCGTGGTCATGTCGCCCTTGTACCGCCAGATCGACCCGGGTGGCAAGGGAAACCGCGCGAGCCTGCCGCCCCAGTTTCGCCTGCGGCGCGAGATTTTGGGTTGCATTCAACGGACAAATCGATATGTTCAGGGACTGCACTTTTGAATGAGCGCGCGTAGCTCAATGGATAGAGCATTGGTCTACGGAACCAAAGGTTGCAGGTTCGAATCCTGCCGCGCGTGATCGCGAAAAGGCCCGTCCCTCCCGGCGGGCCTTTTTGCATGAGCGGATCGCGCCGGGACGGGTCGCCCTGCCCGGTGCGTCACGGGCGGTTCTCGCGGCGGTATTCCACCGGCGTCAGACCGGTCTCGCGTTTGATGACGTACGAAAGGCGCGACGGATAGCTGAAGCCGCTGCGTTCGCAGATCTCGGGCATCGCCAGGCGGCGCCATCCGGTTGACCGGTTTGGGCACCCCGGCTAGACTGAACGCCATGGGCGATCCGTCGCCCTGCGGGTAGGGTGTCCGAGTGGCCGAAGGAGACGGTTTTGAAAACCGTTGAGCGGGTTCCCCGTTCCGTGGGTTCGAATCCCACCCCTACCGATGCGACGTCGCCATGGAGCATGGGGGACAGACACCAGCCCGGCGTCGCGTGTCGCTTGTCGCTTCTCTACCCCCACGGTTCGCGGAGCTCACCATGGGGCTTCATGCGCGATTTTTCGGGTGCCACCGGCGTGTCCCCACGCCGGTGCCGGAACGTCGCATGGGCATCCTGCCCATGGCCTGTTTTCGCCTTCGGGATTGCGCCCGCAACAAGTTGTGAGCCCTACAACTCGAGCCTGCCGGGAGCTTGCCGAAGGGCTCCGCGACAGGTGGGGGTAGTCAGCACAGGTGTGCGGAGACACCTGTGGCACCCGTTTCACGTCGCACGGGCTGTTCGTTCCCCCCACGGTTCGCTTCGCTCAAGATGGGGCTTCATGCGCGATTTTTTGGGTGCCACCGGCGTGTCCCCACGCCGGTGCCGGAACGTCGCATGGGCATCCTGCCCATGGCCTGTTTTCGCCTTCGGGATTGTGCCGGTCGGAGCGAGCGCAGCGAGGGAGGAACGGAGCAACCCGGTT
>CAZFPT010000075.1:0-14965 GCA_964521005.1 uncultured Planctomycetaceae bacterium
CTCCCTCGCTGCGCTCGCTCCGACCGGCACAATCCCGGGCACCCGAAGTTTCGTTAAATCCCCCGTGAGCGGGTGATCGGATGGAATCCCAAAGCACCGGCGTGCGGAGACGCCGGTGGCACCCGGCGGATCGTTGAAGCCCCATGGTGAGCCTGCGAACCGTGGGGGTGTCGAGCGACACGCGACAGCCGGGTGCCATGGGCGGGAAGCCGGGCGGGCCGGGAATTCGAAAAAACCTGCGAATTCCGACAAACTCCCGGGTTTTCCTGTTCCGAGTAGGAACAAGACAGGGTAACGTGCCGCCAACACTCTGCCCGCCGGGTGAATCTCGCGGAGACACAACCCGATGGGCGAAAGGTTCACAGGTAAGATGTCCATTATGGCCAGTTGGAGGGAAAAATCATACGAGGTCCTGCCCGCACTGAGCGTACGCGGCGACCTGCTGCGCAGCTACCTGCGGACCGTCACGCTCGCCTGGATGTTCGGAATCATCTGGATGACGATCATCCAGGGCTCGCGCATGAATCAGTTCGGGCGGATGCTGGGCTTCTCCGACTGGCACTTCGGCTTGCTGGGGGCGATCCCCTTCGTCGCCCGTTTCGGTCAACTCCTGGCGGCGATCCTGATCGAACGTACCGGCCTGCGGAAACACCAGTTCCTCAACTGTGCCACGATCCACCGGTTCCTGTGGGTGCTGGTGGCGCTGGTCCCGGCGGTTTCGCTCATTCCCGGCGTTCCCGCGCTGCCGTCGAGTTGGGCGGTCTGGCTGGTGCTGGGGTTGCTGTTGCTGAGTTTCCTGAGTGATTCACTGGCGGCCCCCGCCTGGCAGATGTGGATGGGCGCGATGATCCCCCGCCGCATCCGCGGGCGGTACTTCTCCAGCCGAAAGCGATGGAGCGAGACCATCCGCATTCCGATCGTCATCGGGCTGGCGATTCTCATCGACGCCGTCACCGTTCGTGGCCCGGGCGGCTCGATCGAGATGACCGCCCAGGCCCAGCCGACACTGATGTACACGCTCTCGATTCTGTTCGCCATCGGCGGGGTGTTCGGCATGATCGACATCCTGCTGTTCCGAAAGATGCGCGAAGTGTTCCCCTCCACCAGGAGCGAACTGCGACGTCCCGCCATCGACATCCGCGTGCCACGCGTTCACGGCAGACCGTTCGGCCGAATCCAGACGGGCGTGAAATTCATCGGCGTCGCCGGCGATCAACTGCTGCTGGACCCCCTGCGCGACCGCATCTTCCGGCGGACCGTGCTGGTGATGGCCGTCGTGACATTCGCGATCCCCGTCTCCGGACCCTTCTTCTATCGATACCTGCTGGAGGGGCTGCGATTCAGCGTGCTGGGGACCGACATGCTGTTCCTGGTGGTCGGGCCCATCGCCGGGGTCATCGCCGCCAAGTACTGGGGTCGACTTCTGGACCGTCATGGCCGCCGTCCGGTGCTGCTGCTGGGAATGATCTTCGCCTGCTTTTCCGTGCTGCCGTACTTCTTCGCCATGCCCGCTACGCCCACGCCGCATTTCGTGGTGGACGCGATCAACGCCCTCTGGAGCGGAGGAAACGCGATGATCGGCCGGGCGGCAGACCCGCTGATGGGCTACGACGCCCCGGTGGGGGCCTGGCTGATCATGTCCTGCTCGATGATCCTCGGCGGAACCGGCTGGACCGGGGTAATGCTCGCCCAGAACAACATCGTTCTGGGCTTCTCCGACGGTCAGGGTCGAAGCAAGTACGTCGCTGCCTACACGGTGTTCATCAGCATCGGCGGGGCCGCCGGGGGCGTAGCCGGCGGGCTGGCGGCGTGGCTGTTCGGCGATTTCGCACACGATCGCACCCCGATCGACCTGGAATATTTCGTCTTCACCAACTGGCACGCGACTTTCGTGCTTTCGTGGATGGCGCGCGTGGGCGGGGCCCTCCTGCTGGTCACCATGCCGGACCCCGGGGCGGGCACCTTCCGGAACATGATGCGCCACGTCGGAGCGAGCATCGCCCAGACGCTCCACCTTGGAAACAGAGCAGGCCGTTAGCTGACAGGCCTCTGCGGCGGGTGCGGTGAAACACCGTCGCGTGTCGGCCGACATTTCGCTACCATCTCTGGCATGACCCATCCGCACGAAACCGAGACCAAGCTGAAGGTAGACTCACACCACGCCGTTCGCGCCGCCCTGGAATCGTTGGGGGCTGCGCCCGGGTCCACCTTCCTGCAGACAGACACCTACTACGACAGCGAGGGACGGCGACTCCTCAAAGCCGGCTGTGGGTTTCGGCTGAGGACGTTCGAGTGGCTCGACGGGCCCGGCCGACCCGAACACCGCCAGCCCTTGCTGACGTTCAAAGGCCCGGTCGACCCCGACAGCAGAATCAAAAAACGCCGGGAGATCCAGACCCACTGCGAGTCCGGCGAGGCGATGGCCGACATTCTCAAAGCCCTCGATGTTCAGCCCGTGATGGTCATCCAGAAACGCCGCACGTCCTGGGCCGTCGGCGGCTGCCATGTCGAACTGGACGAACTGCCCAACCTCGGAACGTTCGTGGAAATCGAAGGCCCGGGCGAGTCGGCCATCGAAGAACTCGCCGCAAAGCTCGGCCTGGGCGACGCAACGCACATCCAGAAATCCTACCTGCAACTTGCCCACGACAACTGCACCCGACACGCCGGCCCATGCGAGGAGTTCACCTTCGAGAACTGCACCGGGTGTGGCCACGCGGGAAAGAGCACAAACAGTTAGCCACAGAGAGCACAAAGGCCACGGAGGCGATGCCATCTCAATCCTGAATACGCGCGGCAGTTCAGCGTGCCCCGCGCTCAGCGAAAGCGTCTCTCTCCGCGTTCTCTGTGCCCTCTGTGGCAGGGAGTTCTGTTCTGTTCACGCGGGAAAGAGCACAAAACAGTTAGCCACAGAGAGCACAAAGGTCACCGAGGCGATGCTATCTCAATCCTGAATACGCGCGGCGGCGAACACACCCCACGTTTTCGGAAAGCGTCTCTCTTCGTGCTCTCTGTGCCCTCTGTGGCAGGGAGTTCCGTTCACGCGGAAAAGAGCACAAACAGTTAGCCACTGAGAGCACAAAGGTCACCGAGGCGATGCTACCTCGATGCTGAATACGCGCGGCGGCGAACACACCCCACGTTTTCGGAAAGCGTCTCTCTTCGTGCTCTCTGTGCCCTCTGTGGCAAGGAGTTCCGTTCTGTTCACGCGGAAAAGAGCACAGACAGTTAGCCACTGAGAGCACAAAGGTCACTGAGGCGATGCTATCTCAATCCTGAATACGCGCGGCAGTTCAGCGTGCCCCGCGCTCAGCGAAAGCGTCTCTCTCCGCGTTCTCTGTGCCCTCTGTGGCAGGGAGTTCTGTTCTGTTCACGCGGGAAAGAGCACAAAACAGTTAGCCACAGAGAGCACAAAGGTCACCGAGGCGATGCTATCTCAATCCTGAATACGCGCGGCGGCGAACACACCCCACGTTTTCGGAAAGCATCTCTCTTCCTGCTCTCTGTGCCCTCTGTGGCAGGGAGTTCTGTTCACGCGGAAAAGAGCACAAAGGTCACCGAGGCGATGCTATCTCAATCCTGAATACGCGCGACAGTTCAGCGCGCCCCGCGCTCAGCGAAAGCGTCTCTCTCCGCGTTCTCTGTGCCCTCTGTGGCAGGGAGTTCCGTTCTGTTTTTCGTGTCCCGAGGGTTATCCCGCGTTGGGGCCGTTGCCGCCGTCTTTCTCTTTCTTGGCGTTTCCGCCGAGCGGCAGTTGGGCCTGGGTGCTGTCGTCGGTGACCACGCGGGCCAGGGCGATCAGTTCGTCGTCCTCGCGCAGCTGGATCACCCGCACGCCCTGGGTCGCCCTGCCGATGGTCCGAAGGTCCTCGGCCCCGGTGCGGACGATCATGCCCGATTTGGTGATGAGCATCATCTCGTCGGCATCGCGGATGGTCCGCATCGCCACGACCTTGCCGTTGCGGTCGGTCGCGCGGATGTTGATGATTCCGTACCCGCCCCGGCCCTGGAGGCGGTACTCGTCGAAGTTGGTCCGCTTTCCGTAGCCGTTCTCGCAGACGGTCAACAGCGTGGCCATCGGGTCGACGAGGCACATGTCCACGACGTAATCGTCGTCGCGGAGATTGATGCCCCGCACGCCGCTGGCGGTCCGTCCCATGGAACGGACCGCCTGCTCCGAGAAGCGAATCGCCTGGCCCTCGGCCGTCCCGAGCATGACCTCGTCGTCGCCGCGGGTGATGGCCACCCCGATCACGCGGTCGCCCTCTTGCAGGCCCGTGGCGATCAGCCCGCCCGAGCGGACGTTGCTGTACGCCTTCAGCGTGGTCTTCTTGACCTGCCCGAACCGGGTGGCCGTCACGAGGAAGCGATCTTCGTCGAACTCCCGGACGGCTTCGACGGCACAGATGTGCTCGTCCCGCTCCATCTGCAGCAGGTTGATGATGCTGCGTCCCTTGCTCTGGCGGGCCATCGACGGAATATCGTACACCTTCAGCCAATGCATCTTGCCGTTGGTCAGGAAAATCAGCAGATAATCGTGCGTCGAGGCGATGAAGAGATCCTCGATGAAGTCGCCTTCCTTCGCGTCCGAGCCGATGATGCCCACGCCGCCGCGTCCCTGGCGGCGATAGGTGGTCAGCGGCATGCGCTTGATGTAGCCCTCGTGCGTGAGCGTGACGACGACATCTTCCTCGGCAATGAGGTCCTCGATGTCGAAGTCGCCCACATCGCCGACGATCTGCGTCAGCCGTTCGCGCCCGAAGCGGTTCTTGATCTCGTAGATGTCCTCGCGAACCACGTCCAGCAGCAGTTCTTCGTGGGTGAGGATGGCTTCATGCCCCTCGATCTCCTCGACGAGCTTGGAGTAATCGCCGGCGAGCTTCTCGATCTCCAGGCCCGTCAGCCGTTGCAGCTGCATGGAGAGAATGGCGTTGGCCTGCACGTTGGTGAGGGTCTGGCCCTCGCCGGAGGCCTGGTCGACGAAGCGGTCGGGAAGCATCTGACGGATGGTGGCCGACTCGGTGAGTCGCAGGTTGAGATTCATCAGCCGATCGCGTGCGGTGGGCACGTCGGGGGAGGTCTTGATGGTCTCGATGATGCGGTCGATGTCCGCCACCGCCAGAATAAGACCTTCGAGGATGTGGGCCCGCTGTCGCGCCCGTCTCAGCAGGAAGGCCGTCTTGCGGCGGGTGACCTCTTTGCGGTGCTCCACGAAGTGATAGAGCATGTCCCGCAGGGAGAGCGTCTGCGGCGCGCGATTCACCAGCGCGATGTTGATAATGCTGAAGGTGCTCTGCAGCGGCGTGTAACGGTAGAGCTGGTTGATGACCACGTCGGGCTCAGCCCCGCGCTTCAGGTCGATCACGATCCGCATGCCCGTACGGTCGGAGTGGTCCTGGATGTCGGCGATGTCGGGGATCTTGCCGTTCTTCACCATCAGGGCGACGCGCTCGACGATGGTGGTCTTGAGAACCTGGTAGGGAATCTCGGTGACCACGATCTGCGTCTTGCCGCCGCGGGTGGTCTCGGTGTGCAGCTTGGCGCGGAGCGTGATTTTCCCGCGCCCCGTGCGATAGCCGTCCAGGATCCCCTTGCGCCCGCAGATGACGCCCCCGGTGGGCAGGTCCGGGCCCTTGATGAACTCCATGATGTCTTCGAGCGTGGCGTCGGGATGGTCGATCATGTGGACCAGCGCGTCGCAGACCTCGGTGGGGTTGTGCGGCGGGATGCTGGTGGCCATCCCCACCGCGATGCCCTGCGAGCCGTTGACCAGCAGGTTCGGGAAGCGGCTGGGAAGCACCATCGGCTCGGTGCGGGTGTCGTCGTAGTTTGGCTGCATGTCGACGGTATCGAGGTTCATGTCGACCATGAGCTCGACGGCCGCCGCGGACATGCGGGCTTCGGTGTACCGCATCGCCGCCGGTGGGTCGCCGTCGATGGAGCCGAAGTTTCCCTGCGGGTCCACCAGCGGGACGCGCATGTTCCAATGCTGCCCGAGTCGGACCAGCGTCGGATACACCACGCCTTCGCCGTGGGGGTGGTAGTTACCACTCGTGTCGCCGGCGATCTTGGCGCACTTTCGGTGCTTGCTGCGAGGCCCGAGGTTCAGGTCGTTCATCGCCACCAGAACGCGCCGCTGGGAGGGCTTGAGCCCGTCGCGGACATCCGGCAGCGCGCGGTCCACGATGGTGCTCATCGCGTAGGTGAGGTAGCTTTCCCGCATCTCGGCGACGATCTGATGGTCGACAACCCGCTCGTTGCGGAACATCAGCGCGGTGCTCTTTCCGCCGGTGAGTTTGTCGCCGCCACCCCCCGCGGAGGCCTTCTCGGCCTTCTCCTCGTCGCCGTCAGGCAGCGTGGGCTCGAGGGCGTCGTCCTGGGAAGCGTCCGATTCGTACTGATTTTCGTCGTTGGTTGGGTCGTCTTTGGCCAATGTCCTGCTCCGAGGCTATCCGTAGCGTTATGGTGGACAGTTCGTCCGCCGATCGGCCGTCCTGGCGATCAGCGGACGAATGAAAATGTCGAAGTTCGTATTATCGCACATCCGCCGGCCCGTTGGTAGTCTCAACCGGCAGTGAAAACTGCCGAATGGGCGGGTTTTTCGCCACGCGGGGGCGCTAGTCGGGTTTCGAGCCGGGTGGCTGGGGCTCATCGCCGCGAACCACACGCTTGATCGCGTACGTCCGGGCCGGGGTGGACTCGAAGTAGATCCGCATCATCAGCTCGCCCATCAACCCGCACGCCAGAAACAGCAGCGCCATGATCACCAGCAGGAACCCCAACGCCATCAACGGCCCGTGCGTAGTGTCCAGGTCAAAATCCCAGTCGATCAGCTTGCGAATGAGCCCGTACAGCAGGATGCCTCCCCCCACCAGCAATGAACCAACCCCCCACTTGCCGAAGAAATGCAGCGGCCTGGTGAGATAGGCCGTGATGAACCGCAGACTCACCACGTCCAGCGCCACGCGGAACGTTCTGCCGATCCCGTAGTTGCTCTGCCCGCTGGCGCGACGCACATTCTTGATGGGCACCTCGGCGATTCTCGCCCCCAGCCTGGCGCAGACGGCCGGTACGAAGCGGTGCATGTCCCCGTACAGCCGAACGCCCTCCAACACCTCGCGGCGGTACGCTTTGAACGTCGTTCCGAAATCGTGCAGCCGCACGCCGGAGACCTTCGCCAACAACCAGTTCGCCACGCGCGACGGCAGGCGCCGCATCAGCAGGTTGTCCCCGCGACGCACCCGCCAGCCGCTGGCGATGTCGTAGCCTTCGTCGATCTTCCGCACGAACATCGGAATCTCATACGGATCGTGCTGCAGATCACCGTCCATGGCAATGATGACCTCGCCTCTTGCCTGGTCGAAACCCGCCTGCAACGCCGTGGTCTGCCCGAAGTTGCGGCGAAGGTCCAGGAAGACGATGCGATGGTCCTCGCGAGCGAGTTGTTCGAGGACCTGCTCGGAACCGTCGGTCGACCCGTCGTTGACGAGGATGATCTCGTAGCTCTCACCGAGGCCGTCCATGACTTTGGTGATTCGACGGGTAAGCTTCTCGATGATTTCCCGCTCGTCGAAGAAGGGAACCACGACGCTGTACTTCAACTCGGCGGGTTTCGGTCGGGTGTCACCGGCTGCGTAGGTGCCCATAGTGGATTCGCTCAATACCGTGTCGCTCGAATTCGTCCCTGACTCGATTGTCACACAACGCCTCCCGCTCTGCCGACCGCTCGCGCCCCAACCGGGTCGCCGCCGTCGCGTCGTTCTGGTCCTGGTGCATGCCCGGATGGGTCATGATCTCGGTGACTCCCGCCCGGATCATTCTGGCCGCCCGCATCAGCCAATCGGTCGAAATCGCGCCGGTGTGGGCCACGCCCCATGTCCCGCGCGTGGTCAACTCGGGCGGGCGACCGGTCCGGTGCTCATTGACCCGCCCCAAGACTGTGCAGAGGTGCGATACCCGCTGTTGCCCCGCGTTTGATCGAGGCCAGTGCCGGCCCGGCAGAACTTCCCTGTGCCGCCGAATCCAGGGGATATGATACCGCCTGGCGAGACGAAGGACACGCGCAAAAATCGGCCCCCACGCGTGGGCATGGCGGTGCGTGTCCAGATGCGTCGGCAGCAGGCCGTGATCGAGCACCCAGCGGATCTGCGCGTCGAACTCCGCCTCGATCGCCTCCAGCAGCGCCGGGCGGGCGACGCACGCGAGAATCACGCCGGCCGCTGAGCGGTTCATCACGCCATCCGCCCCCGCAAGCGCACACCCCTGCTCGCTCAACACCGGCCCCTGAGACGCATTCAGATGCACGCCCACGCCCAGCCCGGGCGCCTCGGCCAACCGTTCGACGGCCTCGCCCGCTGAGGGCATATTGGCCATCAGCGTCGTCGAGGTCACCAGCCCGTCGCGATGCGCCCGCAGAATCCCATCAGTGACGGCCGACGAGAAACCGAAGTCGTCGGCATTGATAATCACGCGTTTTGCGGTTGTGTCTTCCATAGTCGGCCAGCGGATTATATCCTGTTGCGCTGCAGCGAGGTACCATTCACCATGCAGGAAGCGATGCACCGAATGCAACGGATTGCCTTCATCAGCATACTGGTTGCCCTGGCGTACCCATCGTGGGCGTCTGCGGACCCGCACCCGACGACCAGGCCGACAACGTCCATCGACGCCAACGCCCTGGTCTCCCAGCCGTCTCTGGCGGTCAGTCGACTGCTGCAGGAGAATGCCCACCTGCGCCGACAAGTAGCCACCCTCCGCGCCGAGGCCGACGAGGCCCGCATCCCGCCGCTGTGGATGGCGATCGGGTTCGTGGGGCAGTTCATCTTCGGGCTGCGATTCATCGTGCAATGGATCGCCACCGAACGCCGCAAGCGATCCGTGGTCCCGGTTGCGTTCTGGTATCTCTCGCTGGTGGGCACGGTGGTGCTCCTGACGTATTCGGTCTACCGGCTGGACCCGGTCTTCATCGCGGGATTCAGCCTCAACATGGTGATCTACCTGCGCAACCTGTATTTCATCCGGACAGAAGCCCGTTCCCGGGAGGCTACGGCATGACGCTGCCTTCGTTCCACACCGCCGATGCGAGCCTGCGCGAACGACCCGTTCCGCCCGGCCGAACGCTGCTGGATCTGCTGGTCCTCTATCTGCTGCTGGGCGTCATCTTGGCGATGATCGCGCACGGACCCAACCACACCTTCCGTTTCGCACAACTGTTCCAGATCAACGCCGCGATCGACATCAACCACGGCGGCGATTGGCTGCTTCCGCGATACCACACGGGACACCTCTTCCACAAACCCCCCGTGTACGCCTGGCTGCTGGCGGGCGTGTTCCGCCTGACCGGCGCGCACGACGACGTGATCTTCCGCATCCCGGCGATTCTCGCCACTGCCGTCACGCTCACGCTGGTGTACCTGCTGGGCAAACGATGGATGGGTCGCCGGGCCGGGCTCATTGCCGGCGTACTTTGGCTGGCGGGGCTGCACATGAGCAAGATGCCCTACCTCGCCCTGACCGACCCGCTGCTGACGGCGTGGATCACCGGCTCGGTCTTCACGCTCGACCGGATCCTGTTCCACCCCGCCCCGCACAACACCCGCTGGAAGTGGGTTCTGGCGTTCTGGATCACCGTCATCGGCGGAGCGATCACCAAGGGATGGGGCGTGGCGAATATCCCGATGATCGCACTGCTGGGCTTCCTGGCGGTGACGCTGGGGCCGGGCTTCCGGCTCCTGCGGAAGGTCCGCGGCGTCTCGAAGCTCACGCTGGCGATCCGACTGACCGTCCGGCGCCTCTGGTCGTCGGCCAGGCTGGTGAAGCTCCACTGGGGCCTGCTCGCGACCGCAGCCGTGCTGGGTCCGTACATGTGGTACATGTGGACCTACGGCGGCGAGGAGATGCAGAACCTTCTGAGGTTCGAGGTCTGGCAGCGCATCACGGGCACCGGCGAGAACCCGCCGCACGGCGCGTCGCTTCCGGTGGTGATCTATCTGCTCTACTACGACCTGCCGACCTCGGCCCTGGCGATCGCCGGCCTCCTGCTGGTGTGCCCCCTGCGCTGGTTCTCGCGCCGCTCACAGACCGCCCTGCCGCTGTGCTGGATCCTGGCGTTCCTGGTTCCCTACTCGCTCTCGCACGGGTTCCGCCCGGACTACCTCTACCCCTGCTATGCCGCCGTGGCGCTGCTGGCAGCGGCGGGAATCGAGCGACTGATTCAACGCGGCACCCTGCGCCGAGGCCCCAGCCGCGTGGCGTATGAAGTCTTTCGGGCGATGCCCACCGTCCTGGCGGTCGTGGTCCTGCTGGGCTGCCTGCGATACCTCGCGCCGCAACTGCTGACCCCCGCTGCCATCAGCAAGAACCTGCCCATGCCCTGGTTCGTCGCACAGGAGACGTGGATCCTGATCGGTGTCTTCGCCGTGATATCGGCCGGCGTGGCCGTCGTCGGCGTCTGGGCGAGTCTCACCTTCAAACCCCGCCTGCTGGTCGCGCTGATCGCCATCGCCATGCTGGGCGCCCAGTTCCTCCACACGCACATGGTCTCGCCCCACGCCCGCAGCGGAGACGGCGTGAAAATGCGAGACTTCGCCCTGGCCGTCCGCGATCAGGTCGACCGGGACGACCCGCTGCACTTCTTCCGAACCGAGAAGCTCACCACCGAGTGCTACCTTGGCCGATTCGGGACCTACTACAGCGTGAATGAGGAGTTTGACGACCCGACCGTCCCGCAGCGCCTCTCCGAGGCGGCCGGGCGCGTCAAACGCAACCTCGAACGCCGCGCGGGCGAGTGGTTCATCACCAACGACCGCGGGCTGGTCGAGCTCGGTGCCGCCAAACGCGACCCCGACGGAAAATACAAACTCACCAAGACCGCCCGCTTTATCACCTTCCCCGCCCAGCTCGGCGAGGTCGTGCTCCAGTCACACCACATCCGCTCGCAGAACTGGGGCACCGCCTATCTCATCCGCCTCAAGGACAACATCAGGACCACCGGAACACCCTACGGCGTGGGATACGTGCGGTACCGCCCCGAAGACGAGTGGTAAGCCCTGCCACCGCGGCTGCCGACTCCGCGGCCGCCATGCTTTCCAGAATCCAGAAGGGCCCGCCCTACTCCCGCTTCTTGCCGGTGGGCTTCTCGTGTGGATCGGAGGCATTGTTGCTCGCATCGAGGCCGAGAACTTTCGGCGAGGTGTCCAGCTTGGGTTTCGAGTTCGCCGGCCGGGATGTGGCCGGGTCGACCTTGCCGGGAATGGTAAACGTCACCGGCTCGCTGGACCCGCCCCTGTCGACGTGCACGCTGAGCTTCGGCGTCCATTCCACGTGCACCTTCCGCCAGTCGGCCGGGCTCACCCGAAGCCGTCGCAGCGTGATCTCGGTGTTGGCGATGCGGTCCCATCCGCCGAACTGATTCACGAACTGCCACAGCTCCACCCGCCAGACCAGCTTGCCGCCGCTGGCGTGGAACTCGCGCGTTCGCATCAGTTCGACCAGGGCGGTCGCCCGTCGGCCATGCCCTTTCACGTAGAGGACGCGCCGCTGTTCGAGGAAGTCTTTGGCGTTGGCGACCCATTGGACCACGGCGTTGGCATCGCGCCGCGTGAAGACGTGCTCCCTCTGGGCAGGCAGGCCGAGCTGCTTGCGGCGCTTCTGGGCGAGTTTCAACAGCTGCGGGTCTGGCGGAGACAGATCGATCCCCTCGATCACCCTTCCGCTGGTGGTCTCGATGCACACATCCACCGTCGCCGCCCCGGGCAGGTTCCTGAAGACAAACGCGCCGCTGTTGGCGTCGAACGAGGTGGGCTGATACGTCCTGCCGGTCGGGCGATGGGTTGCCCAGAGACGCGCGACCTTGCCGGCCGGCTGGATCGTTCCGCGTACGTCGCCCGGTTTCGCCTTGCGCGCGAGGGGTTTGTCTTCGGTCAACCGGAACTCACAGCCGTTGGCGTCCACGCCATTCGCGTCGGCCCCCTGCCCCGCACCATACCCCAGAGCGAGGAGCATCGCCGCTGCCACAGCCGAGATGAAATCCGTTCGCCGAGTCATGCTTCCGTGAGTATAACACCGCCGCGGAGCGATCGCATCGGCATCTTGCCAACCCCAACGGGTCGAATTATACTCTCTGCCCTTATGAGTACACTCACCGACCAACAGATCGCCGAACAGGTGGAGCTTCTCAGCCGCGGCGCCGAAGCCATCTACTCCGAACGCGAACTCGCCGCCCACCTCAAGACCGCCTCGGCCGAGAACCGCCCGCTGCGCGTGAAGCTCGGGATGGACCCCACCGCCCCGGACATTCACATCGGCCACGTGGTGCAACTGCGGCAGGTGCGGAAGTTCCAGGATCTCGGCCACAAGGCGGTGCTGATCATCGGCGATTACACCGCGCGCGTCGGCGACCCCAGCGGCGCCAACAAGACCCGCCCCATGCTCACGCCCGAGCAGATCCAGGCCAACGCCAGGACCTACTTCGAGCAGGCGGGGAAGATTCTCGACATCTCACCCGAGAAGTGCGAGATCCGCTACAACAGCGAATGGCTGGGCGATTTGAGCTTCGGCGAGGTCATCCAGCTCTGCTCGCAGATGACCGTCGCCCGCATGATGGAACGCGACACGTTCGAGCTGCGCTACAAGGACGGCGTGCCCATCGGCGTCCACGAGTTCCTTTACCCGCTGATCCAGGGCTACGACAGCGTCTGCGTGCAGGCCGACGTCGAACTGGGCGGCACCGACCAGACGTTCAACAACCTCGTGGGGCGACAGCTGCAGGAGCAGGCGAATCAGCCGCCGCAGATCGTGATGATCTTCCCGCTGCTGGTGGGCCTCGACGGCGTCCAGAAGATGAGCAAGTCCAAGGGCAACTACATCGGCATCAACGACGAGCCCGGCGACATGTTCGGCAAGGTCATGAGCATCCCCGATGAGCTGATGGAGAATTACTTCGTGCTGGCCACCGAAGTGCCCCGCGAGCGGATTGACGAACTGATCGACCCCGGGCGCACGCACCCGCGCGACGCCAAGGCCACGCTGGCCAAAAAGATCGTCGCGATCTACCACGACGACGCTGCCGCCACTGCCGCCGAGGAGGAGTTCAAGCGCGTCTTCGCCCAGGGACAGACCCCCGACGAGATGCCCGAGATCGTCGTGCACCACAGCGCGATGAACATCCGCGAGCTGGTCAAGCACGCCAATTTCGCCTCCAGCAGCGGCGAGGCCAAACGCCTCATCAAGCAAAGCGCGGTGAGCATCGACGACGAGAAAATCACCGACCCCAACGCCGAGGTGACGCTCGAAACCGGCCAGGTGCTGCGCGTCGGAAAACGTCGCTTCGGGCAGATCGTGGTGCGGTAGTTTCTCGGCCCTATCTCATCGGCCGAACCGGCGGCATCGGCAGGGGTCTCGGGCCGCCACCCCCGAAACGGCTGATCACCTCGACAGCTCGCTTACCGCTCGTGGCGGTCCCGGTCCAGAGCTTCTCCTCCCTGCCGTCGATGCTGTCTTTGTCCGCCGAATAGCCCACCTGCAGCTTGTACGTTCCCGCCCGGCCGATGGGGAAACGCATCATCCCCGGATAGCCCGCGTCGCCCCAGTTCAGGATGAGAATCTCGCCGGGCCTGAGCGTGATCGTGCGGGGTTTCTTCTCGCTGTCGCTGTCGCCCCGGGCCTTTTTCGGCAGGGGCGATTTCTTGATGAACTCGCCGTCGACGCTGTTGCCGTCCTTGTCGAACGCCTTGACGCTGAAGCGTTCACCGGGCTTGTCCACCGGCAGCGTCAGTGCCTCTTTGCCCGTGTTCCGCAGCGCGATCGGCAGCGGCGTGCTCACGTTCCCCCGCATCGCCATCAGCTTCGAGGTGCGTCCCCTGAGCACCGCCAGCTGAAGTCCGTCGGCCGACTTGCCCCAAGGCCACCCCTCCACGTCGGCAGCATCGGTGTAGATCTCGCGCGTCACCTTCGTGGCTGGGACCCACCACGGGTAGGTCGGTTCGAGATAGTACGCGTCGCCACCGGGCCTGATCCGCCTGAGCACGAAGATGTACGTGCCGCCCGACTTGAGTTTCGGCCCCCGCCGCGGAGCCATCACCGCGCCCTGCACCGGAACCGCGCCACCCTGGCCGGGCCCGAGGACGACGGCTTGGCCGCCACCGCCGCCGCGAACCACCACGTTCACACCCCCGCGCACCTGGGCATTCACGTTCTTCGCACCCCGCGCTTGTCGCTTGGGTGTTCCGTAGGCGATGACGGTGATCGTCTCCGGCGAGGCGTCGTTCGCATCGCGGGCGTCCTTATCGGCCGGCTTGGGCTTGATCGACTTCTCGACCTCCACAGCATACGTCACGAACGTGCCTTCGAGGGGCTTCTCTCGGCCGGGGAGTGTCAGCTTCATCTCGTTTGGTTCCGACGCTTCGACAACTCGGCCGACAACCACTCGATCGCCCTGCAGAACTACCTGCTCGACCGCCGGCTGCGCGCTGACCCGCATCGGGGCGTTTTCGACGTTGCCCCCGCCCCGAGGCGCGATCCGAACCTGGCCCGCAGCCAGCCCAGCCACCGCCAACACCAACCCGATTGAAACAACTCCGCATGCCGATCTCATCGCGCACTCCCTTTTCCTGGCCCCGGCGAAACCCGCCGCAGCTCTGCATGTACGACGCCCGGAAAACAACCCGGTTCGGACAAAATCCAGTCTGACGGGCCGACGGAACAGATTGCGAATGAATCACCCCCCCCGGCACCATGGATCGCATTGAAGCCCCGTGGTGAGCCGGTCCTGAGCTTGTCGAAGGGCGCCGCGAACCGTGGGGATAAGCAGCGACAAGCGAATCGCGACACCGGGGATCGCGCCCGCAACAAGTCGCGAGCCCTACGGCCGATCAGCCCTTTCAAGGGTGCCCCGGTTTGTGCAGCGAGCCCAAGCGAGCTGAGCAACCGGGTTGCTCCGTTCCTCCCTCGCTGCGCTCGGTCCGAC
>CAZFPT010000076.1:0-14924 GCA_964521005.1 uncultured Planctomycetaceae bacterium
AATAGAAGTGATAGTTTTCTCATTCGTCAGCTCTCCTTACAAAAAGTGATTTGTCTGAAATGCTTCCCACGCTTGGTGCCACCGCCGATTGAGCAAATCGAAAGACCGCACCGATACAACAAGTTGGAGCTTGCGGATACTACGTCTTGCCGATGAACCTCCTTCGTACGGACCTAGAGTTGTCGATTTGACGTATTGCGCATATAAAGACGTCGAAATGAGGCCATGCTGCCACCTCACATCCGTCGCTGCCTCAACGATCAGGCACAAGCAAAAACAACGGTAAAAACCCAATGTCAGACTTGCCGGAAGAAGGTGCGAGATCAGGCCCGTGGGGATGGCGAAATGTCTCAGCCGACCGCACCAAAGATGCGGCAAAATGGCCGAGAAACCTGATCTTCTCCGTCTTCTCCCGAATGCTTCACTGTGCATGGTACCCCGATGCGGCAATTTGTCAACGAAAAACCCGGGGTCGTTGCAGGTTTCCGCGCATGCCCTGCGCGGTTCAGAACCCTCTGCAGCGGCAACTTGGGCGGCCTTGCGGGCCGTTCGGCCGGGCCCAGAATATTTTGGCCCGGGCCTGGGGTTTCTTCGGGGGCAAATCGAAACGAAGCGAAAATTGGGGTTGCCCCCGCGCCTCGGGCGGGTAGAATCGATGGCCTGACCAAATCTTGTCGGGATTCAGGCTTGTTCATGCGTGGGAGCACTTCACTCCGGCAGCGTGCCGGACCAGGAGGCAAGCCGTTGTCCCCAATCCATGTAGAGGAGTTGACAATATGACGCGACGAATTCTCTTCCCGCTGTGCCTGATGCTCGCCCTGGCTGTGCTGCCCGCCTGCAACGGCGGGGACGAAGGCGAAACCGACAAGGGCGGCGCGCCGGCCGGGCGGGTGGCGATTGTCTCCCTGGACGAGGTCGCCAGCAAGCTCGGACAGACCGCCGCCTGGAAAAAAGAGCTCTCCGCCTACCAGGAGGAGCTCAAAGCCGAGCTGATGGAACGCAAGGAGACGCTGCAGGCGAAGGTGGATGAGTTCGAAAAGGGCCTGCCCGAAACTCCCACCGACGAGCAGAAGAAGAAACTCCGCGAGCTGCTCATGACCGCCAACCGCGAGATGGTCCAGGCCGATCGCGCCCAGGGCCAGAAGCTCCAGGCCCGGCGCAACGAACTGCTCAACAACTTCCGCGAGCAGATGAAGACCCTCACCCTCAAAGTCGCCAGGGACAAGGGCTTCTCCATCGTGCTGACCAAGGCCGGCAGCGTCCTGGCCACCGACCCCGAAGCGGACATCACCCAGGCGGTGCTCGAAGCGGCGTTCGAGGCCAACATGAACGTCACCTCCAAGAGCGAATAGCTCCTCGCCCCCCATGGGCCCGCGGTGACCGCATATCGGCCGCCCGATGAAGGCATGTGCCTCTCTCGGGCGGCCTGCTTTTGCGCCCGGCCGGGCCGACGGTCTGGCAGCCGTCCACCGACGGGACGGAACATCTGCCAGACAGACCGGAACCCCGACGCTCCGGATGCGTTGCAGGGAATCGGGAGAGGTTGCTACACTGGGTCAGCCCAGCCCGGGCAAATCCGAAACCAACCCCATCGTGCAAGCAGAGGTGTCTGTCATGGCAAGAGGCGTTCCCACGTCCCGCATCGCTATTCTGTTGACTTCGCTCGTGCTGCTGACGGCGGTCGTCGTCGAACCGGCGCCCGCCCAGGAGACCGCCGAAGTCGACAAGGCCACCAAGAAGCTGATGGCCGCCCAGGGACTCTACCAACGCGGGCTCTACAAGCTGGCGGCACGCGAGTACACCGGCTTCCTCAAAGAGCACGGCAAGCACGAGCACGCGGAGCTGGCCCGTTACGGCCTGTCGCTGTCCCACTACCAACTCGGGGAGTTCGAGAAGGCCTCGGGGCTGCTGGCCGATCTGCTGAAAGACAAAAACTTCGAACACCGCGAGCCCGCCCTTGCCGTCATCGGGCACTGCTACATGCAGCAGCGGGAGTACGACGACGCCCTGGACGCCTTCGACGCCCTGCTCAAGAAATACCCCAAAAGCGCCCACGCGCCGGCGGCCCGCATCAATCGGGCCCAGGCGCTGTACATGCGAAAGAAGTACGCCGACGCCCTCGACGCCAGCCGGGACTTCCTCAAACACCACCCCAAAAGCCCCTCCAGGCCGGCGGCAGTGTACTTTGCGGGCATCTCCGAGATGGCCCTGAAGAAGTATCCCGACGCGATCAAAACGCTCCGGACGGTCCTGAAGGATCACGCCAGATCGCCCTACGCCCTGGATGCGAAACTCAACCTGGGACGATGCCTCGAAGCCACCGATCAGCGGGACAAGGCGGCTGAGCAGTACGCCGCGTTCGTCAAGGAAGCCCCGGACACCCGCGTGCCCGAGGGACGCTACGCACTGGGATCGGTGCTCCATCGGATGGGCCAATACGACAAGGCTGCCGGCGAGCTGACCACGCTGCTCAAGAAGCACCCCCAACACCGCCTGGCGGAGCCGGCCCGGCTGCAGTTGGGCATCGTACAACTCGACGCCGGAAACGTCGACGACGCCCGGAAGACGCTTCAACACGTCCGCAAGAACGACAAGTCCCGCGCCACCCGCGCAGCGTTCTACCTCGCCCGCTGCGACATGGCCCAGGAACAATACGCCGAGGCCCGCAAGGCGCTGGGCGAGCTGCTCAAAAGCAAGGACAAGCCCGACAACGTCGACGAGATCGTCTATCACCGCGCAATGTGCGCGATGGAAATGGACGAATACAAGTCAGCCGCCGGGGAGTTCGAGGAGTTCCGCAAACGCTGGCCCGACGCAGCCGAGGCGACCGACTCGATGTACCGCCAGGCGTACTGCCTCTACCGACTCAAAGAGTACACCGACAGCATCGAGCTCTGCCGGAAGGTGGCCAGGAAGGGCGACGGGCCGGTCGCAATTCCCGCCGTCGAGTTGGCTGGCGAGAACCTCTTCCTCCTGGAGCAGTACGACCAGGCGGCCGAGACGTTCAGCGGGCTTCACAAGATGCTCGAGCGGACCGACGTCCAGGCCTCCGACAAGCGGCGAAACCTCATCAAACTCCGGATCGGCCAATGTCATTACTATGGCGAGGACTACAAGGCGACCATCGAATCGCTCGGCTGGCTGAGCGATCTGGACAAGGACGAGAAGACCCCCCAGCTCCGGGAGGGTCTCCTCCTGCTGGGCGACGCGCAGCTGAAGGCAGACAAGCACGACGACGCGATCAAGACGCTCAAGACCTACCTCGACAGGAACCCCGCCAACAAGAACGAGGCCCGCTTCAAGCTCGCCCTGGCCCAGATCGGCAACAAAAAGACCGACGACGCCCGCAAAACCCTCGATGAACTCACCGACAACGGCGGCGAGAACCCGTGGGTCCTCCGCGGCCGCCTGCAGTACGCCCAACTGCTCTACGATGCCGAGAAGCTCTCCGACGCCGGCAAACAGCTCCAGGCCCTGCTGGAGGCCGACGCCGACAAGGAACTCCGCGCCCCGGCGCTGTACCTGATGGGTTGGGTGGACATGCGGCAGGAACGCCATGCCCTGGCGGCCAAGCGGTTCGGCGAGCTGGTCGAAAAACACCCCGAGCATCCCCAGGCCTCCGACGCCCGGTTCCAGAAGGGCGAAGCCCTCCACCGAAACAAGAGCTGGGACGCCGCCCAGGACGCCCTGCAGGAATATCTCAAGAAACACCCCTCCGGTGAGCACGCCACCCGGGCGCGGTACCTGGTGGGCGTCTGCCTGGCCGAGCGTGACAAACACGCCGAGGCGATGAAGATTTTCGCGTCCCTGGCCGGCGACAGGAACACCACCTCGCCCAACGTGCTGTACAAGCTGGCGTGGTCCGCCCGCGAACTGAAGGACCCCAACACCGCCAAGGCGTCGTACCGGAACCTGCTGAAGGACTACCCCGACGCGAAGCTCGCCGTCCATGCCCGCTCGGAGCTGGCGGGCATGCTGTACGTCGACAAGAAGTACGAAGAAGCAGCCGAGCTGCTCAAACCGGTCGTCGCCGACGACAAGACGCCCGAGTCGATCCTGCCGGTGGCGATCTACCGCCTGGGCAGCAGCTACGCCAGGCTCGGCAAAGACAAGGAGGCCGGCGAAACGCTCGCAGCCTTCGCCAAGCGTTTCACCGAGCACAGGCTCGCCCCCTCGGGGCTGTATCGGGCCGCGACGGCAAAGCTGGAACTCGGCAAGCCCGACGAAGCGGAGAAGCTGCTGGCGACGCTGCTGGAACGTTACGGCAAGCACGACCTGGCTGTCCCCGCGCTGCTGAAGCTCGGCGATGCCCGCGCGGCGAGCAACGACTTTGCCAAGGCCTACGCGACCTATACCGACTTCATCAAGAAGTACCCCAAGTACGACCGGCTCTACTTCGCACAGTTCGGGGCCGGTTGGTCGGCCCAGAACCTCGACAAATTCGACGCCGCCCGCGGGTGGTACAAGAAGGTCGTCGACGGCCACAACGGCCCGACGGCAGCCCGCGCCCAGTTCCAGACCGGCGAGTGCTACTTCGCCGAGAAACAGTTCGAGACCGCCGCGGCTGAGCTGCTCAAGGTGGACATCGTCTACGACTACCCCAAGTGGTCGGCCCGGGCCCTGTACGAGGCGGGGATCGCCTTCGAGAACGCCAAGCAGTTCGCACAGGCCAGGAAGCAGTACCTCGACCTCCGCAAACGGTTCCCCAAGAGCACACCCGCAGAGATGGCAGCCAAGCGCCTCGCGGCCCTGGCGAAAGCGGGCTACTAGAGCAACCCCCCGCCCCGGCGGGATGACCTGTAACCAGGAGACGACCTCGTGAGGCATATCCACAGAGCAATGCAACGGATCCCGACCTGGCTGATCGTGGCGGGCATGATCGCGGCGGCTGGCACGTTCAGCCTGGCGATCGCCCAGAACGGCGCCGACGCCGGCAACAACGGACAGGACAGACTCTCGCTTCTGGAGCTGCTGGGCAAGGGCCAATGGTTCATGCTGCCGATCGGCCTGTGCAGCCTCATGGGCCTGGCGCTGATCGTCGAACGCCTGGTCGCGCTGCGCCGGGGGGCGGCGATCCCCGACGGGTTCATCGACGGGCTGGAGACCGCCCTGAATACCGAAGAACCCCGCAAGAACGGCCTGGCCTACTGCCGGGCCAACCCCAGCCCCATCGCCCGGATCACGGCAGCCGGTCTTCGCAAGCTGCCCAAGGGTGAGGAAACCGCCGAGCAGGCCATCGAAAACGCCGGCGCCGGCGAGGTCGCCAAGCTTCGTCGCAACCTGCGCATGCTCTATGGCATCTCGGCTGTGGCGCCCATGCTCGGGCTGCTGGGAACCGTCTGGGGCATGATCGAAGCCTTCCAGGTCACCTCGCAGATCGGCATGGGGCAGCGGACCGAGGAACTCGCCAGCGGCATCTACGAAGCCCTCGTGACCACCTTCGCCGGACTGGGCATCGCCATCCCCTGCCTGATCTTCTACTACTACTTCCAGGGCAGGATCGACCGCATCGTCACCGAAATGGACGACGCCAGCATCTACCTCATGGAACACCACTTCGGCGACGAGGCCCCGCTCGCACCGGCCCTGGCGTCCGAAACGTCCGAGTCGCCAACGCCCGGCGCCAACGCGTCGGCAGCCCCGGCTGCCACGTAGGAGACACGCATGTCCATCCTCTCCAGACAATCCGGCGGCGAAGAACCGATCAACCTCATGCCACTGATCGACATGGTCTTCCTGCTGCTGATCTTCTTCCTGGTGGCCACCACGTTCGCCGAGGAAGAACGCGAAGCCGAGCTCAAGCTCGCCGAGACCGCCACGATGCAGCCGATCTCCGCCCCGCCGCCCCAACTGATCGTCAACATCATGGAAGACGGTACGCTCAAGGTCTCCGGCGAAGTGGTCAAACGCGCCGAACTCACCGACATGCTCGAGACCATCGTCCGCGACGACCCGGACCGCGAAGTCCTCATCCGTGCCGACGAGAAGAGCATCGTCAAGTACTTCGCCGGGGTGATGAACCTCTGCCTGAAGAAAGGCATCAAGAAGGCCAACATCGCCTACCTCGCCACCAACCCCGAACTCCTGCCCGAAGAATAACCCATCGGACCGCCCCACATGGCCACCGAAACCAGACAACCCGACGGCGTCCCAGCCGACCGGCGAGCCCGCTGGTGGGCGCTGGCGTTCGGTGTCACCACACTGATCGCGCTGATCGTGGCAGCCGGGGCGTGGTACTACCTCGCCGGTCAGCCCGTGTGGGTCACCGCCACCGGCGAGCAGGTCGCCCCGGCCGATCAGCCCATCCGTCGGGTGCTGTGGGACCCGCCCGAAACGCTGCACGAGACACTCAACTCCCACGAGGAAGAGTACGAGCCCGCCCTGTCGCCCGACGAAACCCGCGTCTACTTCGTGCGAGGACTGCCCGGGGCCAATGCCGATATCTACACCGCCCGACGAACCGATCAGGGGTGGTCCGAGCCCGTCCCGCTGACCGCCATCAACACCGGCTACGACGAACTGGGCCCGCGCCTCAGCCCCGATGGTTCGGTCCTGCTGTTCTACTCCAACCGTCCCGGCGGGGTCGGCGAATACGACCTCTACGCCGCCCGACGAACGCCCGAAGGCTGGGACCCCGCAATCAACCTGCGATCGATCAACTCGCCGGCCAATGAGTTCAGCCCCGCAGTGGCCCCGGACGGCAGAGTGGTGTTCGCCTCGAACCGACACATTCTCGAAGACGACCCCAACGCCACCGAGTGGAAGGCCACCATCCGCCACCACCGCGACGGCGATTACGACCTCTACCTCGCCAGGCCCAAACGCCCCGACGCACTGAGCGATGCCAACGCCCCGCTCGAACACGTCTACGCCGAGCCGGTCGCCATCCGCGGTGCCGGCAGCGACTACCACGAAGGCGGGGCAAGCTTCTCGCCCGACGGGGCCCTGCTGACCTTCGCGTCCAATCGACCCGGCGGGATGGGCGGGTTCGACCTCTACCGGGGCCGACTCGTCGCAGACGAAATCCGCGAGCTGACGCCCCTGGGCAAACCCATCAACACCCCCGCCAACGAGACCGATCCCTACCTGTTGGCCGACGGATTCGCGATGGTCTACAGCACCGACGCCGCCGGCGAGGGCGGCTACGACCTGGTCCGCTCGCGATCGCGCGAGGTCTTCGTCGACCACGTCGCCCGGGGCCTGCCCGATCTCCACTGGAGCCACTGGGTCCTGCTGATCGGGCTGGCCGCCCTGATCCCGATGCTGCTGTTCCTCAAGGCAGCCGACTATCGCCACTTCAGCCTGCTGCAGAAGTGCGTGCTGCTGTCGGTGCTCGCCCACGTGCTGCTGACGGTGTTGCTGGGGTTCATCGTGGTCTCGGCCCAGGTGGTCGAGTACGTGGCTGAAGAGGCCGGGCTGATCACCTCGGTAAACATGGAAATCTCGCGCGAGGTGCAGATGCGGATGGACATCCGTCGCGTGGACGCCGGGCTTCCGGTGGCCGACCCGACGTTGGCCGACGTGCAGACCTCCGCTGAGACCGCCCCGCCGCGGGCTGCCCCCAAACCCGTCGAACAGAACATCCCCGACTCCCGCGTGCAACCCACCGTGCAGACGGTTCAGCCGACAACGCCCACCAAGCCGCGGGACGCCGCCGAACCCGTCGAGCCTGCCGTCAGCGAGGTCTCGCCCGAGGCCGTCGCCGTCCACATGCCCGCCCCCCAACGCGTGCGCCAGCAGGAAACCACCCCCACCGAACCCACCGAAACGCCCCGGGACACCGCCCCCGCCGACCAGCCCGAACCCAGCCGCACCGAACCGGTCGAACTCGACGTCGCCCAGCCTGCGCCCTCCCGGTCGCAACCCGAACCGGTCGTCGCCTCCGAGGCGAAGATCGCCGCCCGCCCGCTCGACGTTCAGCCGACCGCGGAGCTGGCACCGCCGATTCCCGAAGACCGCATCGACATCGAGGCCTCGCTGCTGGCCACAAAGGCCGTCACTGCCTCCGAGCCCAACGCTCCCGCCGTAGCCGAGACGGACGCCGACGACACCCGCGCCCCCGCCGAAAGCCCCGCGCCCGACGCGCCGAAGACCCCCGTCGCCGTGGCCGCCCCGCCCGCACCGAGCATCGAAACTACGCAGCTGCAGGTATCCGCCCTCCCCACGACCCCGCGCCGGGCAACCGACGAGCCAACCCAGCCGGCCAACCTGCCCGCCGCACCGCCCGCCCGGACGGTCACGCTGCCGGCCCTGGCGAGCACCCGCCTCCAGGTCGAGGTCCAGCGCGTCAACGTCACCACCATCGAAGCGGTGGACCCCATGGTCGCTGCCTCCATCGAGCAGGCGTCGGCAGAGCTGGCCGACGCCGCCGAGGTCGCCCCCGCACCGGTCCGCCCGGTCCAGCAGTCCAGCAAATCGCTCGTGCGACAACCCGTCGCGCCGAAACGTCAGCCTCGCCCGGCCAGCCAGCTCACCACGGAGTTGGCCATCCGCCTGCGACCCCAGCAGCCTTCCGGAAAGCTGGAACCGGGACGACTCACCGCCCCGCCGTCGTTCTTCGAGCGATCCGTCGAAATGCGACCCCGGCTGGTGAAGGCATTCGGCGGGTCCGAGAAGTCCGAAGCCGCCGTCGAACGGGCGCTGAAGTTCCTCCAGCGAACCCAGGAAGACAAAGGCCATTGGACCGTCAAAGGAAAGGCCGCCGTCGACCGGAAGAAGAACAAACGCGATTCGACCTCGTCCAAGGACATGGCCCTGACGGGGCTGGCGACGCTGTGCTTCCTCGGACACGACCACACCCACACCAAGGACGGACCCTACAGGAAAACCATCACCCGGGCGCTGGATTACCTCGTGACCCACCAGGGCGACGACGGCAACCTCATGGGCGAAAAGGCCGGCAACGACCGCATGTACAATCACGGCATCGCCGCCCTGGCGCTGGCGGAGGCCGCCGGCATGACCGACGATGAGAGAATCCGTGCCGCCGCCGTCAAGGCAGCGAAGTTCTGCGTGCATGCCCAGAACCGGCGCGATGGGGGTTGGCGGTATACCCCGCGCCACCGCGACAGCGACACGAGCGTGTTCGGCTGGCAGGTGATGGCCATGCGGTCGGCCGAGCTGACCGGCGAATTCAAGATCCCCGACGAAAGCCGCAAGCTCGCCCGCAAGTGGCTCGCCAAGTGCGGCAGCGGGCCCGGGCGCGTTCTGTCCGCCTACCAGACCGGCAAACCCACCCCCGTCATGACGGCAGAGGGCGTCTTCGCGCGGATCCTGCTGGGACAGACCCTCGACGCCGAACAGACCGCCGCAGCCGCGAAGAACATCTTCAGCCGAGGACCCACGCGCGACCGGAACTTCTATTACTGGTACTATGGCTCGCTGGCTCTGATGCAGCTGCAGGACGAGCGATGGGAACAGTGGAACGCCGAGCTGCGCAACTCGCTGGTGAAACGCCAGAACACCCGAGGCCCTGCCGCCGGAAGCTGGGACCCCAAAGGCAAATGGGCCGATCGCGGCGGACGGGTGTACTCCACCGCGATGGCCACCCTCACCCTCGAGGTCTACTACCGCTACCTGCCCATGCTGCGCAAACCGGACGAAGACCCGCGCGGCAAGTAGCCCCCCGTCGCAACGTCTTGCCCCGGTCAAGCGGACCCCGTATAAAGCAGGTCGCCCGCACCCGGACCGCCCATGAAACAGATCCGCCAGCCCGACCGACCATCGCTGCCTGTTCGCGTCCTCCGGGCCGCCGGGTCGCCCCGCGCAGGGCTGGTCATCGCCGGTGCGTTGTGGGTGTACCTGGCGTGGGTGTCGGTCTGGACCCGCCAGGCGGCCGAGCTCCTGGGGACCCTGCCGGGGGGGGTCTATCGCCACCCGATTCTCCTCGCCCTGGGCGGGCTTCTGTGCGCGTCGATGATGATCGTCACGCACCGGCGCATCGCCCTGGGCTGGACCACGCTGGGAGTCTGGCTGGCCCACGCGGGCACGATCGTGCTGGTCCTCGGCGGCGCTTGGTACGCCGCAGCCCACGTGCGGGGTGACGCCCTGTTCGTCCGCAGCCCGGACGGTTTCACCCCCGTCAGCCACGCCTACATGGACGACACTGTCGCCATCACAGCCGGCACGCCCGACCTCACCTCGATGCAGCAGACGCCCATCGATTGGCCGCCACAGCTGCGAGAACCCAGAGACGTTGACATGCCGGTCGATCAGCCCCTCGATGGGGCGCAGCTGCGCGTGGTGAAACTCCTGCCGGCCGTCATGCTCGAGCAGGTTTGGACCGACGACGCGCCGGCCGACATTCCAGCCGCCCGGGTCGCCGTGACCGACGCGATGAACACCACGCGAGGCCTGCTCTGCAATGCCTACCAGCGGACGGCTGTCCTCACCGGCGCCGGGTGGACCATGACCTTCGACGGGAACGCAAGCGCCGGCGACCTGGCGACACTCGCCCGCCCCGGCCCGCTGGCTGCCGGGCACGACCGCATCACCCTCCTGTGGGGAACCTCGCTCGAACCGACGCTGCTGGTCCGCCGGGCCGACCGATCCACCTCGCACGTCGCCTTCGACCCCAACGGATTGGCCGTGGTCCGGGTGGCCGACCGGGAATTGCACGTGAAGCTGCTGAAGCGATTCGCCCACGCCCAGCCGACGTTGCGGATCGTCCCGGACCACCCAGGCCCCAGACAACGCGCCGCGGTGGTCGAGCTCTCCACCGCCGACCACTCCCAGCGACGCATCCTGCCCTTCACCCCGTACCCGCTGGAGGAACTCCCCCAACGCGCCTGGTTGCCCGACGGGCGATCGCTCGACCTTCACCTTGGCCGGGCGGCGATGTACCTCGACGCGACGGTCACCATCACCCGCGCCGCCTACCACGCCCAGCCCGGTTCGGTCATCCCGCGGGACTACGTCTGCGACCTGCTCATCCGCACCAACAGCCGCCAGCGACGCGAGACACTCCGTCTCAATCAGCCCGTCCGGATCGGCCCGTTCCAGTTCAACCAGGGCAGCTGGTCGCCCAACCCCGCCGACCCAACCACCATCCGCCTGGCCGTGACGACCCGCCCCGCCCTGGGCGTGATCTGGACGGGCCTGGCGCTGATGCTTGCGGGGGTCACCTGGGCGATGCTCGTCAAGCCGATCCTCCTGCGAAGGAGGCGCCCATGACCGTCTCGCGCACGCTCGTGCTGCTGGCGACGCTCGCGCTGAGCGTCTCGGCCACCTCGGGCGACCAGCCGATCTGGGACGCCGAGACGCGCGCCTTTCTCGCCGAGGTCGACGCCGACGCGCTGGCGAAACTCCCTCTGCAATACCAAGGCCGACCCGCCATCCTGGACACGCTCGCCCGCCACCATCTTCGTCGCTCGATGGGCACTGCCGAGGTCGACGGCGTCGCGCCCGCCCCTGCCCTGCTCGAGATGGTCTTCAACACCGGCACGTACATCACCAAGCCGATCCTGCCGGTTCGCGAAAAGCGGATGCGCCAAGCCCTCGCACGCGAGCTGCCGACCGACCTCGCCGAGGCCCTCCGCCGCGTCGGCCGAATTCCGCCGGCCTGCCTCATGGACGAAACGGCGATGGTTGGCCTGCTCCTCCGCCGCGCGACCATCGAACAGCTGCGGGCCGCCGGCGAGCTGCCCAACCTCGCCCCCACGCTGCAACAGCTCGCAACCAGGCCCGGATTCCGCGTGCCGATCGACCGCCTCCGCGCCCGTCTGCACGCCTGGCTGGCGAGCGACGCCTTCCGCCTGGCACCGGGAGAGGACAACAGCTGGCCGCCCGTCGACGCCGAACACGCCCAGGTCGATCCCTCCGTCCGGGCCGGGTGGGAAACGCTCGCCGCCGCCTGGACCCTCCGCGACGCCGAGCGCGTGAACCGCGCTGCCGCCACGCTCACCGAACGCATCGAACGCGCCGGCGGACAGGCCATCGCCCCTGCGACCCGGCGGACGCTGGAGCTGTGGTACAACCGCCTGGATCGCACCACGTTCACCTGGATCGGGTTCGCGGTGGCGTCGGTCCTGTTGCTGGCGGCGCTGGCGAGACTTCGGCCGACACGGTTGTGGCGCATCGGCGGGCTGGCGCTGGCGACGGTCACCACGGCGGTGCTGGCGGGGGGATTCGTCGCGCGCTGGGTGTTGGCCGGCGGGACGTGGTACCTCCCGCCGATCATGAACCAGTTCGAAGCCGTCACGGCCGCCTGCCTCGCCGCCGCGGCTGGGGGTCTGCTGGCCGAGCCCTTCAACCGACGCGGGATCTGGCCGCTGGCGGGCTCTGCCGTCGCGTCGGCGGGGATGCTCTGCGGCGCCCTGTTCCCGTTGGGCATGAACGCGGCCCCGTCGGCAACGGTGGGCATCCTCGCCTCGCCGATCATGGCCGCCCACGTGGGAATCATCGTCCTCGGGCACGCCCTGGCCGCCATGACGGCCGTCACGGGTCTGCTGTACCTCATCACCGCTGCCGCCTCGCCTGGCACGCCAGGCCCGCCCGCGCCGGACAGCACACTGGCCGGGCTGGACCGCTTCCACGCGCTGGCCGTCCCGCTGGCGGTGTGGACCCTGGGCGTGGGCATCGCCCTGGGTGCCGTCTGGGCGGACTTCGCCTGGAACCGCTGGTGGGGCTGGGACCGCAAAGAAACCTGGGCCCTGCTGACCTGGGGCGTGTTCCTGATCGCCTGGCACGTGAGACTGCGCGCGAAGGGCCGCCGACGCGGACTGATCACCGCCTGGCTGTGCCTGCTGGGAGCCGGGGCGATGCTGTTCAACTGGATCGTCGTGAACTACTTCCTCGCCGGCCTGCACTCTTACGCCTGACTCGAGCGATCGGGACCCGTCGACTTTGCCCAACAGATAAGCAGACCGGGCCTGTGGGAGAGGCCCGGCCTGCCGGGGGCAGCTCGGATGGCTGCTTGGGGGGGCGGCCCGCGGCGGGGTGGGAACGGGGAAAACCGCCGCGGACCTCGGGGGTTTGTGTCGGCAGGCTCGCGTGCCCGCCGTATCAGGTCAGAACTTGCTGAGCTTCTCCTCGTCATCGAGAGGGAAGGACTCTTCACCACCGGCCGGGTGATGGGGCTGCGACCAAGACGTCTCGGACTGCTTGGACTGAGCCGTGGCAGGCGTGGCCTGAGGCTTCTTGGGGCTGCTGTCCCTGCGATGCTGCAGACCGTGCGAGCCCGAGGCAGAACCCGTGGACGAGGCGGCTGTCACCATCCGCTGGAGGTCGGCGACCATTCCGTTCAGTTCCTCGGCCTGGGAGGAGAGTTCCTCGGCCGCCGAGGCGGACTCTTCGGCGTTGGCGGCGTTCTTCTGGGTAACCTGGTCCATCTGACCGACGGCAGTATTGATCTGCTCGATGCCCTGGGCCTGCTCGTTGCTGGCAGCGGCGATCTCGGCGATCAGGTCGTTGGTCTTGCGGTTGCCCTCGGAGATCTCCTCGAGCGCCTGGCCGACCTCCTGGCTGATCTCCACGCCACGTTCGGAGTTGGTGACGGACTCTTCGATAAGCTCGGAGGTATTCTTGGCCGCCTCTGCCGATCGCATCGCGAGGTTGCGGACCTCCTCGGCGACCACGGCGAATCCCTTGCCGGCCTCTCCGGCGCGGGCGGCTTCGACCGCAGCATTCAGCGCCAGGAGGTTCGTCTGGAAGGCGATGTCGTCGATGGTCTTGATGATCTTGCCCGTCTCGTCGGCGGAGTTCTTGATATCGCCGATGGACTTGCTCATCCGCTCCATGGCTTCGGTGCCTTTGCGAGCGGACTGGGTGGCCGAGTCGGCGATGGTTTTGGCCTCGTTGGCGGAGGACGCGTTCTGCTTGACCATCGAGGTCATCTCCTCGACGCTGGATGTGGTCTCTTCGATGCTGGCCGCCTGCTCGGAAGCGCCTTCTGCGAGGGACTGGCTGGCCGCGGAGACCTGCTCGGCGGCGGAGGAGGTCTGCTCGGCCCCGGCGGTGAGACCGTCGATGATCCGCTTGAGCGTCTTAGTGATTCCACGGGTAATAAGGACCGCGAGGACAACGCCCAGAAGCGTAGCTGCGATACTGATGATACTGACCGTCGCGACGGCGAAATTGTTGCTCGCCTGCAGCCGCGGCCCCAGTTCATCCTGATCCTTCTTGACCGAGAGCTTCACATCTTCAGTAAGGTCAGCCACTTCCGGACCAACACGATCAAGCGTACCCTCGATGATCTTGTTCCGCTTGGTTATCGTCTCCACGGTCGAGTCGAACGCAGCACTGTATTCCTGCTTCAATTCCTTGACCTTCGCCAGGAGCTGGCGGCGATCGGCGTTCTCCAGTTCCTTCTCCAAGGCGATCAACACTTGGTCCATGCCGGCGAACTCTTTCTTCAGGCGTTCGACCGAATCAGCAGAATTGGTCTCAAGGAATTTGGCTCCATACAGGCGGGCCAGAAGCAGACTTCGCAGCGCCTGTCCGGCATGGAAGGCGCCCGTGGCGTCTTCATCTCGCTCAGCAGAGACCATAATCTCGGTCAGCGACCGTTCAATCACAGGGCCGTGAGCGTTCAACGTACCGTTGACCAACTGGTCGCGCCGGTTCATCAGCCCGACCACTTGGTCGAATGCCTCGGAGTACTCGTCGAGCCTGGAATCGATATCATCCACCATCCGCGCCCGTTCGGGGTGCTGGATTTCTCTCTGAGCCGTGGCCAGGAACTCTTGTGTCTCTTTGAAGTAGTCTTCGTACTTCTTCTTCTCCACCTCTTCCCCGCTGATGATATAGTCCTTGACGTTCATCCGGACCATCAGCATGTTCGCCTGCAGGCGTCCGGCGAGGTTGGTATCGCGAGCCAGCCCGCGATACTCCTCAAACCCATCCGAGGCGGTGTTCAGCGAGAGATAGGCGATGGAGGCAACGACGATCAGCAACACCATCAGACTTGCGAATCCCAAAAGAATTTT
>CAZFPT010000077.1:0-14722 GCA_964521005.1 uncultured Planctomycetaceae bacterium
ATGGTGCATCACACCAACGAGATCGCCCAGGCCGAGTGCGCCCTGGGGCACAAGTGGTGCAACTGGTGGCTGCACGGCGAGTTCCTTACGATGACCGACGCCGGCAAGATGAGCAAGTCGGCCGGCGGGTTCCTCACGCTGGACTCGCTCGTGCAGCGCGGCTACGACCCGGTCGCCTATCGACTGTTCCTGCTGGGGGCGCACTACCGCCGTCAACTGGCGTTCAGCTGGGAGCAGCTCGACGCAGCCGTCAGCGCTATGAACCGGTTAAAACGCGGCGTACTGGAGCTTCGGCCTCATCACGGCCAGGGCGATGAGCCGATAGAATCTTACATGGTAGATTTCAATCGGGCCATCACTGACGACCTGAACATGCCCCGCGCCCTGGCGACGATGTGGAACGTCCTGAAGGACACCGCCCAGAGCAAGGGTCGGCTCTACGCCACGCTGCTGCACATGGACCGCGTGCTGGGTTTGGGAATCGAGCAGATGCAGCCTGAGCAGCTCGCCCTCTGCGACGAGGAAATCGACCAGCGCATCGCCCGGCGTGCCGCCGCCAAGGCCGAGAAGGACTTCGCCACCGCCGACGCCATCCGCGACGAACTCAGCGAGCTGGGCATTCAGCTGCTGGATGGCCCGGAAGGCACGACCTGGCAGCGCAAGTAACGATTCAGCCGGTCGCCAGCCCTGCGAGCAGATCGAGGCGGCGATTCGCAACATCTCCTCAAAGCCGCCGGGTTTTACCGTGCGTCTGGCGGGAGGGTTCTGCTTTAATGAACGCGTGACCATGGACGACACACATCGCGTTCTCGGGATCGACCCGGGTCTGAACATCACCGGCTACGGCGCGGTGGACTTTCGCGGCAACGACTTTTCGGTCGTGGAGGCCGGCTGCATCCGCACCGACTCTCGCGGGAGCATCGCCGAGCGAATCGAGCAGATCCACGCCGATCTCAGCGAGATCATCGCCGAGCTTGCCCCGCACACCGTCGCCGTCGAGAAGCTCTACGCCCACTATGCCCACCCGCGGACGGCCATCCAGATGGGCCACGCTCGCGGCGTCATTCTGTTGGCCGCCCGGCAGGCGGGCCTGGCCGTGCGCGACCTGCCCGCCACCAAGGTGAAAAAGTCGCTCACCGGGCAAGGCCACGCCTCCAAGCAACAGGTGCAGCGGGCGGTGCAGTCGGTCTGTCGGCTGGTGGAGCTTCCCACCCCGCCGGACGTCGCCGACGCCCTGGCGATCGCCCTGTGCGCGGGGCGAACGGTGATGGCAATCTGACAATTCCGAGCTTCGCTGCTTGCAGTATCGTTTGGACTCTGTTAGCTTGAGTTCGACAGGCTCGCCCGACGGCGCCAGGGAAGGCACGCTCGGGGCAGGTGGGTGCTCAGAATCGCAGGATTGCACATGATCGCACGAATCGCAGGGAGGCTGGAAGAAATCCGCACCGAGGCGGCACTGCTCGACACGGGCGCGGGCCTGTGGTACGAGGTGCTCATCCCCTCGTGCGATACCGAACGCCTCTCCCGCAAGCTCGGGGCGGACGTCGTGCTCCACACGATCCACTATTTCGAGGGCGACCCGTCCCGCGGCCAACAGACGCCCCGACTGATCGGCTTCCTCGCCGAGGAGGACCGGGCGTTCTTCACGACATTCACCACCGTCAAGGGCGTGGGCATCCGGAAGGCGCTGCGTGCCCTGGCCCGCCGACCCAGCGAGGTCGCTGCCGCCATCGAGAACAAGGACGCCAAGTTCCTCAAGTCGCTCCCGGAAATCGGGGCCCGGATGGCCGAGCGTATCATCACCGAGCTGCACGGGAAGGTGGACGTCTTCGCCGGTGACCTGCCGGGGGGCGCACAGGGAGAATCGGACGCCCCCGCCCTGACCGCTTCGGCCGCAGAGGCGCTCAGCGTGCTGGTGCAGCTGGGCGAGAAACGCGCGGACGCCGCCGCCCTGATCGATCGCGTGTTGGCGGTCGACCCCGATGTTGCCTCGCCCGAGACCATCATCCAACACGTCTACAAACTGAAGGCCGGCGGATAACCGCCCTGCCACGAGACCATGGCCCGAGAGAAGATCATATCCCAGCAGAGCACCGGCACGGAGGACGAGACCTTCAACCAGGCCTTGCGCCCCGCGACGCTCGAGGAGTGCATCGGCGCCCCGGAGTTGATGGAGAAGCTGACCATCTCCATCACCGCTGCCCTGCAACGGTCCGAGCCGATGGAGCACGTCCTGCTGCACGGCCCGCCGGGGCTGGGAAAGACCACCCTCGCCTATGTCATCGCCCACGAGATGGGCACGACGATCAAGGTCACCTCGGGCCCGGCCCTGACCCGGCCGAGCGATCTGATCGGGATCCTCACGAACCTCGAAGAGCGCGACGTGCTGTTCATCGACGAGATCCACCGTCTCTCAGCCGCCGTCGAGGAATACATCTACCCCGCGATGGAAGACTACAAGGTCGATTTCGTGGTGGACTCGGGCATGCACTCGCGGACGATCAATCTGCCGCTCAAACCCTTCACGCTGATCGGGGCGACCACGCGGGCCGGTCTGCTCAGCCCGCCGCTGCGAACGCGGTTCGGCATCAATCATCACCTCGAGTTCTGGTCGGAAGAGGACCTGCTCTCCCGCTGCCGCATGTCGGCCGACATGCTGAAGGTGCCCTACGACGACGATGCACTGGCCCGCCTGGCCGGTCGGGCGCGCGGGACGCCGCGCATCGCCAATCGCCTGCTGCGCCGCTGCCGCGATTACGCCCAGGTCAAGGGAAGCGGACAGCTGACGCCCGAAATGGTCAACGCCGCCCTGAAACTCGAAGGCATCGACGAACTCGGGCTCGACGAGCTTGACCGCAAGCTGCTGCGGACGATCGTCGATATCTATCGCGGCGGGCCGGTCGGAATCGAAGCCGTCGCCGCCACCCTCGGCGAGGAGACCGATACACTGGTGGATGTCGTCGAGCCGTTCCTGCTGCAGGCGGGCCTGCTCGCCCGAACGCGACGTGGCAGGCAGGTGACGCTCCGGGCGTTCGAGCACCTCGGGCTTACCCCGCCGGCCGAGCTGGACCGCGACAACCGACTGCCCTTCGACTCCGACGAGTCGCCCGGCAGCTGACCGAACCCTCCGCAACGAAAGGACGCGTGGATGAGGGCAGTGAACCAAAGCTCAAGCGGACTCGCCAGCCTCGTGCTGGCCGTGGTCATGGTCGCCGGGGCAATGCTGCTGCTTCTTTACGCCGAGGATCGGCCCCACGCCGCCTCCGCCGCCCAAGAGCCCAATACGCCCTCCACCGCGATCGACGAGGCTGGCGAAGCATCTGCCAGGCCCTGATCGCAGCCGATCGGCCTCGTCAGGGGCGTTCTGCCGGGTTCGTTACAGCCCCCAGGCCTTGGCGAACGCGGCGAAGGAGCGGTCGTAGGTCTTCTCCGCCTCGGGTGGGAAGCAGCAGCCGGGCAGCTGCTTGCTCTTGAGATGGTACTGGATGCACTCACAGCAGACGCCCTGCTTGCCGCAGGCGGTGTAGGTGCAGCCGCAGAATTCCAGGTTCTGGTCCTTCTTGCACTCCATGGGAATCTACTCCTCGTCGTCGATGGAACCGGTCAGCCGTGACATCGCCGCCAACTGCTCCCGGTGCAGCAGCCAGCGAAGCTTGGTCTTGAGGCCCTTCCGCTTGTCGGCCAACTGCACGCACCCGACGCCGGCCTTGCTCAGCGACGTGCCGATGTCCTCCGCGCCGGCGACAAGATACGCCATGCACCGATCGATGCTTGGCCCGTGTCCGACCGCGGCGATGACATCCGGACCCGCGTCCAGCTCGCCGAGCATGCGCCCGGCGAACTCCGCGGGCGCTCCGTCGGGCAGCAGCGACGGGTCTTCCCGGGGCGCTTGGGCGCCATGCACCTCGGCAACGATCTCTGCCGTCTGGCGGGCACGCAGGAGCGGACTGGTGTAGATCGCCCCGATCGTCAGGTCCATCGCCCGGATCGCCTCAGCCGACCGACGCGCCTCGGCCCGCCCGGCGTCATTGAGCGGCCTCAACTCGTCGGGCGTGTTCTCGTCGGCAGGCTCTGCCGACGCGTGTCGAATGAAGAGCACCTTCAACGCCATTGCGTCCTCCTTCCGGGACTCGTGGCCCCACGGACCAGAAGAGATTCTATCCCGCCTCGGGAAGGTCCGTCCACCGCAAGGCCGGGCCATTTCGGGGAATTTTCCGAAAAAGCCCTTGCACTTTTCCTCCGATATATGCAAAGTACTTTGCCGTGCAAAGTATCTGACTGGCTCGGATGCCGTGCCTGGTTTGATGGGGATCGGCCGTGAATGAACTGATCCAGCGAAGCCTTCGTCGCAGCCGCCGGGGGGGGCGGCGATGGCGAACCGGGCTCGGTCGAGCAGCGAACAGCGACACGCGGGAGACACGCATGGATTCACAAAGGGCAGCCGACGAACTCAAGGTCATCCGTCACCTCATGGAACGCCCGGTGCGTTACACCACCCAGAGCGGGTTGGCGGGCGTGCTGGCCGGGTCGGTCGCCCTGCTCGGGCTCGGCGCCGACGCGTTCGTCTCGCAGCGGTACGATCCGCGTCACGCGACGCTGGCGAACCTGCTGATCTGGGGCGGCGTGTTCGTCGTGGCGTTTCTCGCCGCGGTGATCTGCACACGCCTCCGCGAGCGGCAAGAGGGCATGCCCTTCTGGTCTGCCGCCAAGAAGCGCATCGCGATGACCATCCTCCTGCCGTTCGTCGCCGGGGTCGGGCTGACGCTGGCGATCGTTGTTCGCTGGTGGGTCGGGCACGGGCCGAACATGTGGGGGCTGATCCCCGCGATCTGGATGACCTTCTACGGCGTGGCCTGCTGGCAGGTGGGCGAGTTCTCCACCACCGAGCTGCGCTGGTTGGGCGGCGCGTTCGTGCTTTCGGGCCTGCTCGCAGCGGTCCTGCCCCACGCCGGGCCCGTCCCCGTGCTGGCCGAGATGGGTCGGGAGATCGAAATGCCCTACTTCACCGTCGGGCTCACGTTCGGCGGGTACCACCTGATCTACGGAATCATCGTCTGGATACGACACGGCGGCTGACCAGCCCCGGGTGAGACGTGACCAAGAAACCGCACAATCGAATCGACGAGACGATCCATCAGCGCACGCGCCTGGCGATCATGGCGTCGCTCTCTGCCGTCGACGCGCTGGACTTCGCCGAGCTCAAGGCCGAGCTGGGCCTGACCGACGGGAACCTATCGACGCACCTCTCAGCCCTCGAACGTGCCGGGTACGTCAAGATCAATAAGAGCTTCCGGGGCAAGAAGCCCCACACCTCCGTCCGCCAGACCGCCAAGGGGCGAAAAGCGATGGAGAACTACGTGAAACTTCTGCAGGGAATTCTCGACCAGGCCAAATAGGGCCGACCGAAGGGAGCAAGTGGGATGAGTGTGAAACGATTCCTGGCAATCGGACTGATCTACGGGACCGTCAGCGTGGCGTGGATGATGTTGGCCGGCTCGGTGGCGTTCCGAACGTACGAGTTGGACAACTCGCTCTCGGCGGAGATGTCCTCCCTGTGGGGCCCGAGGCTGATCGCCCAGCCCGCCCCGTTCTGGACCACCGCTCCGGGTGACGTCCAGCGCGACGACCCGGACCTTCGGAATCTCGTGGTCCCCGCTGCCAGCGACATCGAAGCACGCATCGTTCACGAACACCGCGACAAGGGCCTGCTGTGGTACAGCACCTTCACGGTGGATTTCCGCTCGACCTACCGCTTCGAGCCCGGCGCCGGGGCCGGCGGGACGGTGCATTTCGACCTCCCCTGGGACATGGCCCCGATAGACCTCTCGGTCCTCGTGGACGGCAACGCCGTCGAACTGCCCTACGATCAGCGCGTCAATGGTCGGCTTCGGATTCCGATGGATCTCAGCAGACCCCACACGCTGGAGGTGAGCTATCGCGGCAGCGGGCAGGACTACTGGGCGTACTGCCCCGGCGAGGTGCACTCGCACCTGAACGACCGCAGCCTCCAGGACAACGTCGGCGTTCCCGTATCCAGCACCATGGGCGAGCTTCGGAACTTCGCCCTCACCGTCCACACGGACTTCACCGACATCGACTACCCCTCCGGCAGCCGAAGCCCGTCCACCCCCGCGACCGTCGCCGACGGCGGGACAACGTCGAAATGGACCTTCGAGAACGCCATCACAGCCCAGCCGATGGGCATCGCCATGCCTCACCGCCCCAACGCGGGCCCGATCGTCTCGCGGATGACGCTGCTGGCGCCGGTGAGCCTGCTGTTCTTCTTCACGGTCGTGTTCACGGTGGTGGTTCTCAAGGACATCCCCCTGCACCCGATGCACTACCTGTTCCTGGCGGCGGGGTTCTTCGCGTTCCACATTCTTCTGGCGTACCTGGCCGATCACCTGAACATTCACCTGACGTTCTGGATCGCAGCGGCCGTCAGCGTGTTGCTGGTCGTCAGCTACCTTCGCCTGGTTGCCGGCATGAAGTTCGCGGTGTTCTACGCCGGCGCCGCCCAGCTGGTGTACATGGTGGGGTTCTCGTACGCGTTCTTCTGGGTGGGCATGACGGGTCTGGCGATCACCATCGCAGCGGTCCTCACGCTGGGCGTGCTCATGCAGGTCACCGGTCGGCTGGACTGGTCGAAGGTGTTCGCGAAGTCTTCGCCGCCGCCCCTGCCTCCGGAGGATCGCGGCGAGGGCTGGACGGACGTCGCAACGGCGGAAGTGGAATCGGATTGACGCAGGGGGACTACTCGCGGCCGGGGCGGAAGGACGGTGGTTCTTCCGTCCCGCGTCGCGATCGGGCGATGCCCGCCAGCAGCGCCGCCGCCCCAACGGTCGGCCAGAGCAGCCACGCCCATAGGGGCCTGGTCAGCAGCGTCTCGCCCCGGGCTCCCAGCGCCCAAGCCCGCAAAGTCACAGTGGCGTGGTACATCCCCCCGTACCCCTCGGTAACGAACTCCAGCAGCATGTACGTAACGGCAGGCCCGCCCAGAGCGACCAGAACCATCGTCAGCAGGACGGCCGTCCGGGCCGAGGGGATCCTCAACCACACCCACGCCGCCCAGACGATCGGCCAAAAGGCGACCATCTGCAGCGCCACGCGGAGCACGTCGACGGCGCCGGCGTCGCCCAGGGCAGCGGCCATCAGGTAGAACGGGATCGCCGAAACCAGCATGGCCAGCGGTTCGACCAGCACAGCCCGCCAACCCGGGCTGACGCCCGGACGGGTTCGGCGGCGCAGCAGCACGAGCGGATAGATCAGCCAGAAGAACGCCGCCTGCCCGATCGCGACCGTGCCCAGCGTGGGTAGAACCGCCGAGGTGGTATCGAAGGAGGAGGGATGAATCGCCCCCGGCCAGAGACCGGCCGACAACCCGGCCAGGCAGCACAGCGCGTGCAACGCGCCGGCAGGACCCCACACCGAGCCCAGCCAGTCTCGCCCCGCCGGGGTAGAGTGTTCGCTCACGGGCGCACCTTTCGCCGTCGCGGTCATTCGCGGGACGTCAGGATATGGTCGTACCGCAGGTCGATCCAGTCCTTCCAGCCGCTGAGTCGTCCGCCGCGCGAGGCCACCCACTCGTCGAGGTTGCCCATTTTCCGCGCGGGCGAGACGATCCAGTCGCCCCCCTTCCGCGGGAACTGGCCCCAGCGGATCTCGGTGGGCTTGCGACGATCGAGCTGCGCATAGACCTTCAGCTGGGGTTCCTTCTTCGTCCGCGGGGTCGCCCGCCAGTTGAAGTTCGTCACGTCCACCCACGTCACCTCGTGGCCGTAGGGTTTGGGCTGGAACAGCCGGATCAGCCGAATGGCCGCCCGGAGGTCCGCGGCATCCCAGACTCGACCGGGCTCGGGCGGCGCAGTAGCGACCCCGTCGATGCCCACATAGTGAATCCGCTGCTTCGTGGCCGAGGGGGGGATCTCGTCCTCATTGGCGGCCGTCCCCGATCGACCGTCCGGCAGGCTCACGCGCCAACGGGGAACCTCGTTGTAGCTCACCAGTCGCCCGCCGGTGCGATAGGTCTGCCCGTCGCGCAGGACCACGCCATCGGCGTCCACGAAGGTGTCTCGCCCCTGGAAGCGCACCACGGCGGTCGGCTTGCGGTAGGTCGCCCGCACCTCGACCACCGCGAGGTTCGGGTCGTCCGTGCGACGCTTGCGGACCAGTTCGACCTGGCGCACCCACGGATGGGACGCCGCCCGCTGGTGAATGCGACGCACCAGGTCGGCCTGGAAGAAGTCGGCCTGCTCCGGGCGAAGCTCCTGGGCGATGCGGCGGGTCAGCAGAGGGGGCATCTGCTCGGGTCGGTCGACCAGCACGATGCGGTATCGCGGCGGGGCCTGGCCGTTCTCTCCGGCGAGGATGCGCTGCTCGAGGTGACGCATGCCCCAGCCGGCCCCGGCGGCGAGGACGATCACGAGCATCATCCACACCAGTCGAGTCATTCGGCGACGGCGGCGCTCCCGGCGGGCGTCGTCCATGACGCCGTCGGCGGCGGTCTTCTTGCTCGCGCGACGCTTAGGTTTGCTCTTGGCGGCCGGGGAGCTCGCGGTGCTCTTCGATTTCGGTTTGGTCTTCCGTGCCATGGTCAGTTCGTTTGAGGCGGCCTCCCTGCCGCCGGACGGCGTGGTCAGGGCTCGCGTTGCATCGCCATCGCGACGATCGTGTCCACCAGCGTCACGAAGTCGATGCCGATCTCCGCTGCGGCCTTGGGCAGCAGCGAGTGCGACGTGAACCCGGGAATGGTGTTCACTTCCAGCACCCAGGGGGTGTCCTGCTCGTCGAGAATGAAGTCCACCCGCGAGAGGTCGCGGCAGCCCAGACAGCGGTGCGCCTCCAGGGCCTGCTCCCGGAGCATGGACGTCACCGCCGGGTCCAGGCCGGTATCGAAACTGTATCGGGTGGTCGCTTCGTCGGAGTACTTCGCGCGGTAGTCGTAGAACGCCCCGTCCGGCTGCACTTCCAGCACGGGCAGCGCCAGCCCGTCGCCCAGCACGCCGACGGTGAGTTCACGCCCCGGGACAAACCGCTCGAGCATCGCTCGGCCGTGAAGGTCCAGAAGGTCGCCGATGGCCTCGTCCCGCTGCGCTGCGTCGTGAGCGATGGTCACATTCACGCTCGATCCGCCGTCGACCGGCTTGCACACCACCGGCGGCGGGAGCTGCTTGAGCCATTCGCGGACCATCGCGGGCTTGTGGAACTGCTCGACGACCATCCAGTCGGGCGTGCGGAGACCGGCGGTTTTGAACAGTTGCTTGGCGGCGGCCTTGTCCATCGCCAGCTTGCTCGCGCGCGGTCCCGAGCCGATGTATCGCAGGTGTCGCTGGCGGCAGAGCTCCTGGACATCGCCGGATTCGCCGAACTCGCCGTGCAACGCGATGAACACCACGTCGATGTCCTCGCGGTCCAGGGCGGTGGTGTTCAGCGGGGCGATGTCCTCCCGCCAGACGGTATGACCGACGGTTTCCAGGGCGTTGGCGACGGCCTCCCCGCTGAGAAGCGAGACATCGCGCTCGGCAGAGGGCCCGCCCATCAGGACGGTGATATTCAACGGCCTATCCGGGCGGAGCGGGAGCCCGTGGATGCCTTCCCTGGCTTGTTCGTCTTGATCCATGCTTACCAGACTTCGATTTCCAGCTCCAGGTAGACGCCCGCGTTGTCGTGGACGACGTCCCGGATGGTATTGATCAGTTTCAGCACGTCCGAGGCGGTCGCGCCCTCGTCGGTGAGAATGAAGTTCGCGTGCTTCTGCGAGACATGCGCCCCGCCGACCCGCCGACCTTTCAGACCGGCCTTGTCGATCAGGGCCCCTGCCGACATGCCGCGCGGGTTCTTGAAGATGCAGCCGGCGTTGCGACCGCCCAGCGGCTGGGTGTTTTTCTTGTAGATCCAGATCTGCTTGACCTGCTTGAGAATGCGTTGCGGGTCGTCCTCGCCCAGGCGGAACTCCGCCCCGAGGATGAAGGCCGAGGTGATGTTCGTGGAGCGGTAGGCGAAGGCAAGATCGTCGTGGTGGCGGGTGAAAATCTCGCCGTCCTCGGTCATGACCTTGACGGTCTCGACGCAGCTGCCGATGTCACCGAACGCGCCGCCGGCATTCATCCGCACGCATCCGCCCACGCTGCCCGGAATGCCCGTAAGCCCCTCCAGCCCGCTGAGCCCGTCGCGGACGCAGCGAAGCACGAGGCGCCCCATGTCCGCGCCGCCGCCGGCGCGCAGGCCACCGTCCACCAGCGACGAGCGAAGGAACTCGCCCTGCCGCAGCCGAACCACCATGCCCTTGACGCCGGCATCGTCGATCAGCAGGTTCGCGCCGGCCCCGAGAACGTACAGCGGGATCTCGTTGTCCCGGCAGCGCACGACGACGTCGCGCAGCTGATCCACGGTCTCGGGTTCGGCGAGGTAGCGGGCCGCTCCGCCGATGCGAAACCACGTGAGGTCCGCCAGCGGGACGTTTTCCCTAACGATCGGTTCCAATCCATCGAACAATGCCATCGGCAACTTCCCAGACGTTTCCCGCTCCCATGGTGACCAGAAGGTCGCCCGGGGCGAGGGTGGTTTGAAGATGAACCATGATTTCATCCAGACTCCGCAGGTACGTCGCCACGCCACCGTGAAGACGGATCTGCGAGACGAGGTCCTCGGATGAAATGTAATCCTTCTCGCGGTCGCTGTCCCGTACAAAATAGATGTCCGGAACAAGGACCTCTTCGGCCAGCGCGAAACTCCGCGCGAAATCCTTCAGCAGGAACCGCGTTCGGCTGTGCTGGTGAGGCTGAAAGACGCACACCAGTCGACGCGGCTGGTAGAAGTCCCGCAGGGCCCGCAGCGTGGTCTGGATCTCGGTGGGATGGTGGGCGAAATCGTCCACCACCGTGATCCCGCCGTCGCGCCCCTTGAGCGTCATGCGGCGGTACGTGCCCGCGAACCGCTGAAGGTGGCGGGCGATCTGGCCGGGCTCGAGTCCGGCGTGATGGAGCAACCCCACCGCCGCCAGGGCGTTGTAGGCGTTGTGCAACCCAGGCAGCGGAACCGCCAGATGGCAGAACACCCTGCCGTGACGGATGACGTCCATGCGGATGCGCCCCCGGTCCATTTCCAGGTTCGCCCCGCGCCAGTCGCACCCTTCCTCCATGCCGAACGTCTCGACCTCGCAGACGGTATCGCGGACGGCGCGGAGGACGTTGCGGTCCTCGCCGTTGACCACGAGAACGCCGGCCGGGTCCATCCGGGCCCCGAATGCGCGGAACGCCTCGATGATCGCGTCGAGGTCCTCGAAGCAGTCGAGATGGTCCTCTTCGATGTTCAGGATGGCTGCGTACAGCGGGCGGAGGTTCAGGAAGCTGCGGTCGTACTCGCAGGCCTCGGCGACGAAGTAGCGTCCCTTGCCCACGCCGCTGGGCCCGCCGAGCTGTTCGACCGTCGCCCCGACGATGAAGCTCGGCTCGGTTCCGGCGCGGTCGAGCACGTACGAGACCATCGCGGAGGTGGTGCTCTTGCCGTGCGTTCCGGAAATCGCCAGCCCCACGCGCTGGGCCATCAATCGCCCGAGCATCTGGGAGTACTTGACCACCTCGATGCCGCGCTCGCGGGCGGCGGTGAGCTCGGGGTTGGCGTCGTGAATGGCGGCTGAGTATACGACCAGGTCGCACTCCTCGGGGATGTTCTCGGGCGTCTGGCCGATATAAACGTCGGCCCCGCCCTCGGTCAGTCGCGTCGTGGCGGCGGAGTGGGCCATGTCCGACCCGCTTACCTCGGCCTGGCCGGCCAGCAGCATCTCGGCCAGCGCTCTCATGCCGCTTCCTCCGATGCCGATCAGGTGAATCCTGCGTCCCGCGAACGACTCTCCGCCCTGGTTTTCCGCCGGGCCGCGCTGAGGCTGAATCTCCATCTCATCTCCCGAAAGTGCTTTCCCGCCGGTGCGGCGGGGTGGTGGTGTCCTACCTATCCTATCGCCCGACGGTGCGGAGATTCTTTAGCGAGGCTGGCGGGAGTGGTTCTGGCCTGAGGTTCAGCGACATCGAGAGCCCTGCGGAAACCGCCCTATTCGCCCGCGCACTGCTCGATGCAGCGGTCGATGCGGGCGAGTGTGCGCTCCTTGCCGGCCAGCAGGAGCGTCTCGTCGATCGACGGGCTGAACGCCTTTCCCGTCAGCGCTACCCGCAGCGGCTGGGCGACCTTGCCCATGCCCAGATCGTTGGTCTGGCAGTACGCCTCCAGGGCGGCGTTAATCGCCCCGGACGACCACTCCGTGCCCGCCAGCGCTTCCCTCAGGTCGGCCAATACGCCGAAGCCCTGTCCCTCATTCTTGCGGAGGTTCTTCTTGACGGCCTTGGCGTCATACTCGATGGACTCATCGGGCGCGAACAGCGCACCGCACTTGGCGGGGATGTCCTCGAAGGTCCGAAAGCCATGACACGCCTCCAGGACGCGCCGCAGCAGGTCGTCGTCGCCGATGGGGATGGGCGTCTCGACCTCGTCCAGCCAGGTCTTGAAGGCGGCCAGCAGCGAATCGGGATTCATCTCGGCGGCGGCAGCGGTATTGAACGCCAGCAGTTTGTCGCGGTCGAACTTCGCGTTGCTTTTTCCGACGCGCGCCGGCGAGAAGCTCTCGATCAGCTCGTCCAGGCTCAGCCGTTCGCGCTGGTCGCCGGGGTTCCAGCCCAGCAGCGCCAGGAAGCTCACCAGCGCCTCGGGCAGGTAGCCGGCCCGGCGGAAGGCCCCCACTTCCACGTCGCCGTCCCGCTTGGAGAGCTTTCGTCCTTCCATGTCCATGATCAGCGGCAGGTGGACGTAGGTGGGCTCTTCAACGCCCATCGCCTCGCGCAGCAGTTGGTGTCGCCACGATTGGCCGAGAAACTCCTGCCCGCGGACGATGCAGTTGACGCCCATCAGCGCATCGTCCACGACGTTGGCGAGGTGATAGGTCGGCCAGCCGTCGGCCTTGCGGATGATGAAGTCCTCCAGCTGGTCGGCGGGAACCGTCACATCGCCGAAGACCTCGTCATGCACCGTCACGTCGCGGTCGGGGCAGAGGAATCGCACCACGACCGGTCGACCGGCGGCACGGGCCTCGGCCACGTCGTCGGCCGACGGGAGTGTCTCGGGGCGCGGGTAGCGGAAGTCGCGCTTCTCGGCGCGGGCCTGCTCGCGCAGGGCGTCGATCTGCTCAGCCGACTCGAAGGCGTAATACGCCTGGCCGCCTTCCACCAGGCGATCGATGTGCTCCTGGTACACCTCCAGCCGTTCGGACTGGCGGTACGGACCGGCGTCGCCACCGGCACCGACGCCTTCGTCCCATTCGATGCCCAGCCAGCGGAGATCGCGGATGATCTTCGCCTCGGCGCTCTGGTCGTGTCGGGCGCGGTCGGTGTCCTCGATCCGCAGCAGGAAGGTCCCGCCGGTCTGTCGGGCCAGGACATAGCTGAACAGGGCGGTCCTCGCCCCGCCCACGTGGAGGGATCCGGTCGGCGAGGGGGCGAATCGCGTCTTGGGGGGGGTGCTCATGGGATTGTCCGGTTGCTTGGTGGTTGGTTGCTCTGCAGGGACCTCTCAGCCGCGGGGCAACGGGGGCGGTCAGTCCTCGGTGATCTGGTCGAAGAAGCCCACGAAGTCGTTGGGCGTCTCGCTCTTGAGCCAGTTGATCGCCGCGGAGGGATGGCGGTCCAGTTGCCCGGTGATGGCGTAGGGCACGCGGTAGCCCCAGTCGATCTCGTCCAGCAGCGGGACGATATTCTGCCCCAGCACGTCGAGGATGGGCACGAGCTTGTATCGCGGGTTCTTCAGGAAACCCAGCAGCAGTTCGAGCGGACAATTGCCCGCCCCGCGACCCAGGCCGTACATGGTGGCGTCGAGGTAGTTGGCGCCCTTGATGATGCCCTCGATGGTGTTGGCGAACGCCAGTTGCTGGTTGTTGTGCATGTGGACGCCGACCTCTTTGGTCTTGATGAACATGCGGTAGCGTTCCACGAGGTAATGGACGGTCTCGGAGTACAGCGCGCCGAAGGAGTCCACGATGTACACCGCCAGGGCGGGCGATTCTTCCTCGATCTGCTGCAGCGCCTCATCCAGGAACGGCCCGCCCTCCTGCGAGATGGCCATGATGTTGATCGCACACTCGTAGCCGAGGTCTTTGGCGACCTGGGTCAGGTGGATCGCCTTGTCGACGTCCTTGACGTAGGTCGAGCAGCGGATCATGTCCACCAGCGACTCATCGGCGGGCAGGAGATCGTCGGGGGAGGACTTGTGGGCGTCCATCATGACGGCCAGCTTGGTCTCCTGCGGGTCGATTCCCTCGGTGGCGCGTTTGAGGTCGTCCTCGGAGCAGAACCGCCACGGCCCGAACTCCTCGGGATCGAACATTTCCCTGGAGTTGCGGTAGCCCAGTTCGACGTAATCGATTCCGGCGTCGCAGGCGGCCTTGTAGGCGGCCCGCACCGTTTTCAGGTCGAAGTTCGAGTCGTTCACCAGCCCGCCGTCGCGGATGGTGCAGTCCACTACCTTGATCTCAGGACGAAACATCGGGGTTGCTCCTTGCTGGATAATTGGTCTGTCCTTTCAACAGGGTCCCGGAGTATACCACATCGCATCGGCCGTCACAGCAAGAACCCGCCATTCGCCAGGCCTTTCCATGGTCGGTTCGCCGGGCCCGCGCGCAAAATCGCCGCCCGAAGCTTGACAGCGGCCGACCGCGCGGTAGAACCGCTCCCATGCCCAG
>CAZFPT010000078.1:0-14606 GCA_964521005.1 uncultured Planctomycetaceae bacterium
TTCTTCGATTCTTCCTTCTGTCGGCGGCGGGTCTCGATGATTTCCTTGGCGATGCTCTGGGGTACCTGGGCGTACTTGCACATTTCCATCGAGAAGGTGGCCATGCCCTTGGAGAGCGATCGCAGGACCGTCGCATAGCCGAAGAGGCTTGCCAGGGGCACCTCCGCCCGGATGATGCAGAAGGTCTCGCGCTGCTCGGTGGCCAGGATGATTCCGCGTCGGCTGTTCAGGTCGCCCACGATGTTTCCCTGGTAGTCCAGCGGGCACTCCACCTCGACGGCCATGATCGGCTCCTGGAGGCAGGGCTTGGCCTTCTGGAAGGCCTGCTTGAAGGCCTCCACCGCGGCGATCCGGAAGGCCATCTCCGAGGAGTCCACCTGGTGGAAGCCGCCATCGTCGAGCGTCATCTTACAGCCGACGATTTCATACCCGGCCACCGGGCCTTCCTTCATGGCCGCCTCGAACCCCTTGGAGACCGCGGGGATGTAGTCCCGGGGAATGGTCCCGCCGGTGATGTTGTCCTCGAACTCGTAGGGGTCCTCGGCGTCGTCGCCCAGCGGGATGAGCTTGCCGGCGACGTGGGCGAACTGGCCCGAACCGCCGGTCTGCTTCTTGTGGCGGTAGTTGTAGGAGGCTTCGCGGGTGGGGGCTTCGCGGTAACTGACGTTGGGCTGACCGACGGTGACGTCGGCTTTGTACTCGCGTTTCATCCGCTCGACGTAGACGTCGAGGTGCAACTCGCCCATGCCCGCGATGATCGTCTCGCCGCTTTCAGGGTCGGTCGAGACACGGAAGGTGGGGTCTTCCTTCATGAAACGGTTCAGGGCCTTGGCCATCCGGTCCTGGTCGGCGGAACTGGCGGGCGTCAGCGAGAGCTTGATGACCGGGTCGGCCACGAAAATGCTCTCCAGCGAGTAGTTCAGCGACTGATCGCACAGCGTGTCGCCGCTGGCGGCGTCGGCACCGACGATGGCGACGATGTCACCGGGACGGGCTTCGTCGGCTTCGGCGCGGTCGTTGGCGTGCATGAGCACCATGCGTCCCACGCGGATCTGCTGATTGGTTCGGCTGTTGAGGTACTGCGAGCTCTTTTTCATCGTGCCCTGGTAGACGCGCAGGTAGCTGAGCTGGCCGAACGACTCGTCGACGATCTTGAAGATCATCGCAACCAGCGGCGCGTCGGGGTCGCACACCAGGGGCGTCTCGGCCGCTTCGTTGTCGTGGTCGCGGGCGAAGTTCGTGCGATCCAGCGGGCTGGGCAGGTAGGCGTTCACCGCGTCCATCAGCGGCTGAACGCCCTTGTTCTTGAAGGCGGTGCCCATCATCATCGGAACGATGTCGAGGTTGATCGTCGCGTCGCGGATCGTGTCGATGATGTCCTGCGCGGCGATCTCCTGCTCCTCCAGCAGGGCCTCCATCATCTCGTCGTTGTGCATGGATAGGGCTTCGAGCATCTCTTCGCGGGCGGCCGACGCCTCCTCGGCGTATTCGGCGGGAATCTCCGAAGAGATCACCTTCTCGCCCTGGGCGCCCTCGAACGTCAGGGCCTTCATGGTGACCAGGTCGATCACGCCGGCGAAGCCCTCCCCGGCGCCCATCGGCAGCTGAATCGGAATCACGTTGAGTCCGAGCTTCTCGCAGAGCTCCTGGCGGACGCGCTCGGGGTCGGCGCCGGTTCGGTCCATCTTGTTGATGAACGCGATTCGCGGCACCTCGTAACGCTTCATCTGGCGGTCGACCGTGACCGACTGGGACTGCACGCCGCCGACGGCACAGAGGATCATGACGGCCCCGTCGAGTACGCGCAGGGAACGCTCGACCTCGACGGTGAAGTCCACGTGCCCGGGCGTATCGACGAGATTGATCGTCTTGCCGCCCCATTGCACCTGGGTGGCCGCCGAGGCGATCGTGATCCCTCGCTCGCGTTCGAGTTCCATGAAGTCCATCGTCGCCCCGCCGTCACCGCCGCGTACCTCCTGCATGCGGTGAATTCTGCCGGCGTAGAAGAGGATGCGCTCCGAGAGCGTCGTCTTGCCCGAGTCGATGTGGGCACTGATACCAATGTTCCGGATGTTTCTGATTCGATGCATGGTCTGTCTCTTACAGGTCGTCCAGGCCCGGGACGATGCACTCGTCCCGCCAGGTGTCTTGCGTGGGGTCTTGGATCGATCAGCCAGTGGCCTGGCAGTGCGTCCGACCGGGTCGGATGCGTGATCCGCTGGGAAGTTCCCTTTCGCCGGGTTCCGTCTTCCTCGCGCCCTGAACCCCAGTGGGGTTTCCCCGGGATCCGCTGCAATTCTCCCGGAACGGTGCGAAGAATCCACAAATATACCATCACTCTTTGCTTAATGCAAGGCCGTGAATCGACGATTTCGGCTGCGACGCAGCGACCATTGCCAGAAGCACCAATTTCCGGCATGCGGCAGGGGTTTTTTGTCTTTTCGCGCCGATTTTTCCGTTTTTTGGCTAACTATTCGGAACAGATCCTGTCTGACTCTACGTACTGAGTGTGAGGCCATCGCCCAGGGAGGCAATGCCATGAAACGACGAAAGCCACGAATCGACAACGCGTGCGTTTGCATTCGAACCATCCACACCGCCGGGCGCAAGGGTAGCGGAAAGAAGACGATCCGCATTCCGGTCCGCTCGTCGGATGAAGACGTGGTCCGGGTGATTCCGGTTGCCCTGTCCCCCCAGTCGGCGGCAGGATGATGCTTGCTGCCGTATCGGAGTGAACCGGGCCCCAATTCCAGATAAGTGACAGATAAGTGACAGAAAAAGCAGCCGACACACGAGCGTGTGTCGGCTGCTTCTACATTGAGACATTGGTCGGGATTCGCGCCGAAGCCAACGTGTCGCCAGGGCGCGGGTTCACCCGTCCAGCGCTCCGGGCTCCTCCGCAGCCCTGATTCGCCAGGCCGACGGGCCGATCAGCTCTTGGAGGCAGTCTTCTTGCGGGCCTTCATGCCGGGGCGTCCGCCGATTCGCTTGCGTTTGCGCCGCCGTCCGGGCTGGGGCAGGTCGGGCTTGGGCACGCGAACGGGGTGTTCCTCGACGGTCTTGACCGCGTTCATGGGGTCTGGCGCGAACAGGTCGGCCTTCACTTCATCGGCCAGGCCTTCGGCACGATTGAACACCCCGCCGCTGCAGAGCACCTGCATGTCTTCGCAGACGCCCACCTCGCGGATCAGTTCGATGAGGTGTCGGCTTGCGGGGACGCCCTCTGGCTGCGTTCCGTAAAGCACGAGCACGTCGGGAGTAATCTTTCCGACGAACTGCAGTATTTCGTCGTTGGGTACGCCCGAGCCCAAGAACCAGACGCTATAGCCGGCCGCCTCGAACAGGTCGCACATGATCTGGGCGCCGAGTTCCTCGTTTTCGCCGTCGCCGCAGGTGACCACGATCCGTCGGCCGTTCTTGGGCTCGCGGGCGAGGTGCATGTGTAACTGGTCGGCGATCATGCGGTTGATGCGGGTGGCCATGTGCTCGGAGATCCGCGAGATGTGATTCTCGCGATAGAGCTTGCCCACCTGTTCCATCGCCGGGACGATGATGGATTTCAGCAACTTGGCAGCCGGTTCGCCGCGATCCTGGGCGGCAAAGATCAGCTCGCGTGCTTCGCATCGTTTGCCGGCGAAAAGGTGTTCGAGATACTGCTTGAAGAGTTCGGCTGTTTTCATGGCAATCCCACAGGGACTGGGCCACCTCCGGGCTCTCCATACCCACAGCGGTGACGGCTACTGATCTCCAGGCGGATCCCTCGCCCGGGGCGGGAGCACTCGCCGCTGCCGGGGGATATGCATGGTCGGGGCCGGGCGGCGTAGTGTGGATTTTGCTATAGCATCCAGAAGATATCATCGACGAACCCCCCGCGAAATCTATAGCCAAAATGACAAAATAGGTAGGATGGAGAAGCTGGGGTGTTATGCAGATATGGGGGGCGAGAAACGCGAGAAATGCGACCTATGCAACTATTTAGAAAGTCAAGCCTTGCAGTGGAGCGATGGTCGGAGCGGGTCGTGTTGGGTCGCGTCAGGGGCGGCCGGGCCGGGTTGGGCGGGGCTGTGGATTACGCAAAAAAAGTATGTCAGCCGGCCTGGGTGAAGGCGTGAGGCCCGGGCGGGGCGAGAACCACGCGATTGCGCCCGGTCTTCTTTGCTTCGTACATGGCCTCGTCGGCCCGGTGCACGAGTCGCTCGGGGTGCAGGTCGTCTCCGGGACCCACCACGGCGATGCCCACGGAGATCGTGATGGGGATGGCCTGTTCTTCGATGGGCACAGGTGTCTGGGCCACAGCCAGGCGGAACTTGTCGGCTCGTCCCAGGGCGGAGTGTTCGTCGAGGCCCGGCAGGATGATGAGGAACTCCTCGCCGCCGTATCTGCCGACCGAGTCATAGGAGCGGAGGTTCTCGATCATGCGATGGGAGACCTCCTTGAGGGCGGCGTCGCCGGCCCGATGGCCGAACGTGTCGTTGATGTGCTTGAAGTGGTCGATGTCCGCGAGCATGACGCTGATGGATTTCTGCTCGCGCTGTACGCGCGAGAGTTCTTTGGTGAGCGTTTCGAGGATCGCTCCGCGGTTGAACAGTTCGGTGAGCGGGTCGTGGGTGGCCTGTTTTCGCAGGGCTTTCTGGGCGTTGAGCAGCTTGCTCTGCAGGTCGATGATCCGTCGTGCCGCCCGGACGCGGACTTCGAGTTCGTCGGAGTCGAAAGGTTTGGTGATGTAATCGTCCGCTCCGGCATCGAGCCCCTCGATGAGGTTCTCTTTGCGGTTCTTGGCCGTCAGCAGGACGATGTAGGTGTATTCCTCGCGTCCCTCCTTGCGGATTCGCCGGCAGACCTCGGGCCCGTCCATGTTGGGCATCATCCAGTCGAGAATCGCCAGCCGCGGGGGGTCCTCATCGCGGCAGAACAGGTCCCAGGCTTCCTGCCCGTCGCGCGCGACGAGCACGTCATAGCCCCAGCGGGCCAGCGTTCCCTGCAGCAGCCGGCGGGATACCGGTTCGTCTTCGGCGATCAGGACTCGCAACGGTTACACTCCTTCAGGAACTGCTTGAGCACTCGTCTGAGCCGACCGACCTTGTCCTCCAGTCGTTCGGCGATTCGCAGGGCACCGATGGTGTCGCCCTTCTTGGCAGCCTGTTCCAGCGCCAAAGCCGAGTCGGTCACGTCGTCGGCGGCAATGCTGCCGGCGGCGCTCTTGAGGCTTTGGGCAGCCGTGGCGAGCGACTCGACGTCGCCGCACGCCAGGTTGCGCCGGATGGCGGTCATCAACTCGGGGCAGGTGTCTACAAATACAGAAACGATGTCGAGCAGCAGCTCCCGGCAGTCGCCCGCGCGGTGAGCAGCCCGTTCCACGTTGAAAACGCGCTGGTCGATGCGTTCGACGCCGCCGGCGTCCGGGGCAGCCGCATCGCCCGAAGACGTTCCCTCGTGGGGACCGGCGACACGTTGCAGGGCGGCCCGAAGCTCCGCCGGCTGGATCGGCTTGGAGACGTAATCGTCCATGCCGGCCTGCAGGCAGCGCTCGCGGTCTCCCTTCATCGCGTGGGCGGTCATAGCCACTATCGGAAGATGCAGGCCGGTGCTTTCCTCGTTTTTGCGAATCGCTGCGGTTGCCTCCAGGCCGCTGACCTCGGGCATCTGCACGTCCATGAGTACCACGTCGAATTCACAGGTTTCCACGGCGAGCACCGCTTCCCTGCCATTGGCGGCGATCTGGACCGTGTGACCCCACTTCTCCAGCAGGTGGCAGGCGACTTTCTGATTGACGGCGTTGTCCTCGGCAAGGAGGATCCGCAACCCTTCGATGACTGCTTCTTCGCCCGGGTCGGGGGGGCGTTCCACGACGGGTTGAATGGCGGGCACGCCGGCTGCCTCCAGCAGGCCGCTGAGCAGGTCGCGATAGCAGAAGGGCTTGTTGATGCAGCAGGCCCCGTAGGACTCGCATCGCAGGGCGTCGCCGGCGCCGCGGGTTGTGGCGAGCATCACCACCACCGGGCTGAGGTGTTCGTGGGTGTCCCGCAGGCACCGCAGCGCTTCGAGCCCGTCCTGATGGTCGAGATCCGAATCCAGCAGGATCAGGTCAGGCTGCCAGCCGTCGCGGTCGTCCAGCAGGCGGCGGACCTCGTCGACGCTGGAGACGACCCGGCGGTCCATGTCCCATTCGCCCAGCGTCCTATCCAGGACTGCCTGCAGGGCGGGGTTGTCTTCCACGATGAGCACACTGCGACCTTCCAGCACGCAGGCCTGCATCAACAGCGGGTCTCCGCGGGGGTCCTGGGCGACGTCGAAGTTCGCCGTGAAGTGGAACGTGGTACCTTCATCGATCTGCGATTCCAGCCAGATCCGCCCGCCCATCAGCGCCACCAGCTGCGCCGAGACCGACAGCCCCAGCCCCGTTCCGCCGAACCGCCGGGTTGTGCTTCCGTCGGCCTGCTCGAAGGCGTCGAAGATGCGTCCGACATTCTCCGGGGCGATCCCGATGCCCGTATCCTCCACCTCGAAATGCAGCTGTACCCGACCCTCCCGGTCAATGGGTTCCGCCTCGGTGATGCGGATGGTGACCTGGCCGTCCTGGGTGAACTTGATCGCGTTGCCCAGCAGGTTCAGCAACACCTGCTGGAGGCGCACCGGGTCGCCGCCCAGGCGGATCGGGAGGGTTTTGTCGATGTCGCAGATCAGTTCGATGTTGTTCTCGGCCGCCTTGGCCCGAAGCTCGCTGAGCAACTGGCTCAGCGCGCTGTGCAGCGAGAACTCCACGCAGTCCAGCGAGAACTTGCCCGCCTCGATCTTCGAGAAGTCCAGAATGTCGTTGATGATCTTCAGCAGCGAGTCGGCCGAGTTGCGCACCGTCGAGAGACGCTCGCGCTGCTCGGGCGTCAACGGGGTGTCCAGGACCATCTCCGTCATCCCGATAATTCCGTTCATCGGCGTGCGGATCTCGTGGGACATCTTCGCCAGGAAGTCGCTCTTGGCCCGGCTGGCGTCTTCGGCGATCTGCTTGGCCTCCACCAGCTGGGTGACGTCCACGAACGATTCGATCCCCCCGACGGGGTTGCCCTGGGCGTCGCGGACGTAGTCGGCACTTTTGAGAATCGTAACCGGCGTTCCGTCCTTGCGGAGAATGGTGCACTGAACGTGTCGCAGCGGTTCGGTTCGGCCCGCATCGAGCAGCCGACAGTGCTCGGTACACCTGTCGCCCTGCAGGATGTGACAGGTCTCCCCGAGCACCTCCTGCTCCGAGAAGCCCGTGATATCGCAGAACGCCTGGTTGACCATGGTGATGCGTCGATCGGGGTCGACGGTGAACATCGCCCCGGCGGCCGTGGCGAGAAGCTTACGCTGGAATTCGTTTGCTTCCCGCAGGGCGTGCTCGCGACGTTCGAGGTCGTCAACGATATTCAGCGTCGCTCGCCGGGCCTCGTCGAGCTGCTCGGCCCGGACGGCCAACTCGCTGCTGACGCGCTCGGCCCGTTCGTAGGCTTCCCGGGCGACCTCCTCGGCACGCTTGCGGGCGGTGACGTCGAAGGCGGCTCCGACCAGCCCGATGACCTCCCCGCGGGCGTCCGTTACCGGCGCCAGCGAGATCGCCAGGTGACAGACCTCCCCCGAGTCGCAGCGCATCGCCCGTTCCTTGCGGAGCGGCTGGGCGGTCTCGAAGATCCGGCGGTCTTCCTCTCGATGCATCGCCGCCTGGGAGGGCGAGAAGATCTCCTCGTCGGTCTTGCCGACCACGTCGCTTTCGCAGACGTCGAACAGCGTCGCGAAGGCTTCGTTCACCAGGGAGTATCGCCCTTGACGGTCCTTGAGGAAGACGGCCGCCTGGATGTTCCGCAGGATCGACTGGGTCTGGCTGAGGAGGGTCTGCATTTCCTCGCTGGTCATGGCCCGTCCGCTCAGTCGTGCGATGGTGCTCCGCGCTCCCACGCAGCGTCGCGCCCGCATCAGCGGGTAGGTGTTGACGATGGCGATGAACTCCTCGCCCTCGCCGTCGAGCATGCGATACTCCCGCGGACCGAGTGATCGGGCCTCGGCCACGATCTGTGTGAATCGCTTGGAGGCGATCCGACGATGCTCTTCGGCGACGAGGTCGTCGGCCGAGGCGATCTTCCATTCGGCGGGGGTGTGAAGCCCGAACGTCTCGCGGAACGTCCGGTTGCAGTGGCGGATGTTCCCGCCCCGATCGAATTCCACCACAGCCACCGGGAACTCGTCGCTGACGCGCCGCGCGTGGAATACTTCGGGCGAGTGGAACTGGCGGCGTCGGACCAGCTCAGCCACGATCAGACCAGCCAGCCCGCCGGCGATGGTCGTCGTGAGAATCAGAGGCGTCGCCAGACCCATCGCCCACAGCGTTGCCGCCGGCCCCACCGTTCCACCAAGAATGGCGGCAAGCATCGGCTGGAACCACTGACCCAGGCGTCTGAGCCAGTGCCAGCGGGCATCGGCTCCGGTCGGGCCGATGGGCGGCTTGTCGCGATGGGGTTCGGGCATGCCTGGATGCTCCTGGCTCGACGGGTCAGACGGCTGGTGCGTCTCCGGCGTGTTGGATGGAGCAGGTCACCGAACTGTCGCCCGTCACCTCGGGGCCTGAAGCGGGATCGCTCATCGTCGAGATGTCGTAGGGGGGCGGCAGGTTGGCTTTGCGGGCGTATTCGTTGACTTCCTGTTTCAGCCGAACCATCCGCAGCTCCCTGCCGACGGTGAGGCGCTCGAACCGCTCGAGTTCTGCCACCTTCTGGGCCAGTTCGTTCTGGACCTTCTGGTGCTGGGCAAGCTGCTGTTCGAGGTTGTCATTGGCCTGTTGGAGGGCGACGGTCCGCTCCCGCACGCGGTCGAGCATCCACGCCTGGCCGAGGCGGAGTTGCTCCTCGACCCGCCACTTGGTGCCCATCGCGAGGATGAGCTGCCGTATCTCAGGGGCCTGGAAGGGTTTCTGAAGATAAAGGACCCGGTCGGCAGGGGGGATCCGCGTGATGACGGATATCGGATCGCATTCGAGGTTGGCCGTCACAAGCACGATGTGCACGTTGTGGTCGATCATGCGGATCTGCTCAGCCGTCTCGAGCCCGCACTCCTCGCTGAGGCGCACGTCCACGAAGGCGATGGCGAACGGATCGTCCTCATCGCGAGACTTGCGGACCGCGTGGATCGCTTCGTGCCCGGCAGCGCAGAGTGTCGGGCGGACCATCCGCAGGCCGTCTTTCGCGGCGTCTTCGCCAAAAACACGGGTGACCCAGCCGGCGCAGTCGGAGTCCGAAGACGCCGCCTTCCACGATTGGCAGAGAATGCGCTCGTACAACCCCAGCACCGAGGGCGTGTCGTCCAGCGCAAGGACCCGAATTGACGTAACCTTCTTTTTCACGGCCTGTTTCCGCCCTGTTGATCCCCTTGTTGCCCCGAGGGGCTCGCTCCGCGTTTGCGTCAGCAGGCGGGCCCGCGGGACGGGGATCGGCGTCATTCCGGCACACCTGCTGTTTCGATATCGTCGCCATCGCGGGCCGGGTTAAGTAAGTCCCGTCTTCGGCGAGGGCTGGCGGCGGGCAAAGATGTCAAATTCCCTTGACCGCTCGGGGCTGTGCAGGTACAAAGGGCGGTCTGTTTCCGGGCGGACGAACTGTGCGCCCATACCGGGACCCCGCGATGACGGCGAACCATGACAACCCACAGCCGGAGGTAGACCTCGAGTCGCTCCGCCGCCGCATCGACGAGCTCGACCAGCGAATCGTCGATCTGCTCAACGAGCGCGCGGAGGTCGTCGTGGACGTCGGGCGGGTCAAGCAGACCGACGGGACCCCGATCTACGCCCCGGATCGCGAGCAGGCGGTGCTGGCGCGCATCGCCGAGCTCAATGGCGGCCCGCTGCCCCAGGCGACGCTGCAGGCGATCTACCGCGAGCTGATGAGCGGCTCGTTCGCCCTGGAAAAACCCCTTCGCGTGGGTTTTCTCGGGCCCAAGGGCAGTTTCTCGCACCTGGCGGCGACGTGCAAGTTCGGGGCGAGCATCGAGTACTGTTCCATGCCCGACATCCGGGCCGTCTTCGAGGAAGTGGCCCGCGACCACTGCGATCTGGGCGTGGTCCCCGTCGAGAACACCATCGGCGGGGGAATCATCGACACGCTGGACTCGTTCATCGACACCCCCGTGCATATCTGCGCGGAGGTGGTCGTGGCGATCCACCACAACCTCCTGGCCAATACCCGCCCCGAGCAGATCCGCGTGATCGCCTCGAAGCCCGAGATCTTCGCCCAGTGCCGCAAATGGCTTTCGGCGAGCATGTCCGGGGTGGAACTGGTCCCGACGGCCTCCAGCGCACGGGCGGCGGAGATGGCGTCGTCCGAGAAGCAATTGGCCGCCATTGGCAGCACGCTGGCGGCGGACCTGTACGGGCTGAAGATCGTCTTCGAGAACATCGAGGACAATCCGCAGAACCAGACGCGTTTTTTCGTGATTTCCCGCACGCCGGCCAAGCGAACCGGCAACGACAAGACCGCGCTGATGTTCACCACCGCTCACCGGGCCGGGGCACTGGTGGAGATGCTCAATATTTTCAGCCGATTCGGGATCAACCTGACGAATATCGACACCCGTCCGTCGCAGCGGCGGAACTGGGAGTATTACTTCTTCGTCGACGCTGAGGGTCACCTCGAAGACCCCAACTTCGTCGAAGCCCTCAACGAAGCCAGAGAACACTGCGGCGAGTTGCACGTGCTGGGGAGCTTCCCCCGTGCGGTCGAGCCGGTCTGAGACCATTACGTAACGTACCTGAAACCATAAGGAAGGACGCACCGATGTCGCGAAAGCTCTTCATTGCCGGAAACTGGAAGATGAACACCTCCAAAGCCGAGGCCGTCGAGTTGGCCAATGGCCTCAAGGACGCCCTGGTCAGCGAGACGGACGTGGACCTGGCGGTGTTCCCGCCGTTCGTGTATCTCGATGCGGTGGCAGCCGTCCTGAAGGACACCCCCATCGCGGTGGGCGGTCAGAACATGTTCTACGAGGACAACGGCGCCTTCACCGGCGAGATTTCCTCGGCGATGCTGAAGGACATCGGCTGCGAGCTGGTGCTGCTGGGTCACAGCGAGCGTCGCCACGTGATCGGCGAGACCGACGAGCTGATCAACCGCAAGGTGCTCAAGGCGCTGGGCGACGGGCTGGATGTGATTCTGGCGGTCGGCGAGCTTCTGGAAGAGCGCGAAGGCGGCAAGACCGACGAGGTCAACACCCGCCAGGTCAAGCTGGGTCTGGAGGGCGTCTCGAAGGCGGACATGGCCAATGTGACCATCGCCTACGAGCCGGTCTGGGCGATCGGGACCGGAAAGACGGCGACCCCGGAGATGGCCCAGGAAACCCACGCGATGATTCGCGGGCTGCTGGCCGACCTTTACGACCAGGAGGTCGCCGAGGCGACGCGGATTCAGTATGGCGGCTCGATGAAGCCCGCCAACGCCAAAGACCTCCTCGCCCAGCCGGACATCGACGGCGGGCTTATCGGCGGGGCGGCCCTGAAGGCCGACTCGTTCGCGGGCATCGTCTCGGAGGCGTAGCCCGCTTGAGATCGCCTCCTGCCCCGCGGGGTTGGCGGGCGAAACTGCAGAGCGATCGAGTTACCAGTTCCGCTCCGGCGGGACGCATGAGAGATCAATGCAATGCTGGGATTCTTTTCCACGATTCTGATGGTGCTGTTCATTATTGTCTGCCTCCTTCTGATCGGCGTGGTACTGCTCCAGAAGGGTCGCGGCGGCGGGTTGGGTGCCGCCCTGGGCGGTGCGGGCTCCAGCGCGTTCGGAACCAAGACCGGCGACGTCATGACCTGGGTGACCATCGTGCTGACGGGACTGTTCCTGCTGCTTGCCGTGGTCACGGTGGTGGCGACGCGAACGCCGCCCAGTCAGGTCGCCGGGGTGCGGTTCAATCCGTCCGGCGGCCCGGTTGACCCCAATACGGAAGTGCAGGTCTCAACCGTCACGGGCAACACGACGATCTACCTCACCCGCGACGGGTCCGAGCCCACCGAGAAGGCCAATGAGAGCATCAACAGCGGCGAGAAGATCGTCGTTTCTCCGCCGGTGACCATCAAGGCCCGTGCCTACCGCACCGGCTGGGAGCCCAGCGAGGTGGCGACCGTCTCCTTCGTGCCCGTCGAGGACGCGATGCCCGACGACGCCAACATGCTCCCGGACGTGGACATGCCCGCCGTCGATGCAAACGCAGCCCCGGACGTGGACCTGCCCGCCGTCGACGCCAACGTGGCGGACTGATACCCGCCGCCCCCAAGGAGCACCGCATGCTTCGTTCCATGACCGGATTCGGCTCTGCCGGCGGTGAAGTCGATGGCGTTCACTACGTCGTCGAGGCCCGCTCGGTGAACAATCGCTACCTCAAGCCCAATATCCGTCTGCCCGAGGCGTGGATGCGGGCGGAGGCGGAGATCGAGCAGCTGCTGCGCAAACGCATCGCCCGCGGAAGCGTCACGCTCACGGTCAAGATGAAGGTTCCCGACGAGCAGGCCGCCTGCACCGTGCGAACCGGCGTGCTGGAAAGCTACGCCACGCAGCTGAAGGAAATCGAAGCCGGTGGCGATACCAGCATGCGCATCGACCTGGCCAGCCTCCTGCTGCTGCCAGGCGTGATGGAGCCCCCCAGCCTCGAAGGGCTCGTCGAAACCACGCGCGACGAGGTGTTCGCCCTGATCCACCAGGCCATCGACGGACTCATCGAGATGCGGCAGGCCGAGGGGCAGGGGCTTGCCGAGGACCTGCTGAACCATTGCGGCGTGATCCGCGAACATCTCGCCGAGATCGAGAAACGCTCCGGGCAGGTGGTGCTCGACTACCACCAACGGCTGACCGAGCGGGTCGAGGAACTCACCCGCCAGGCGAAGCTCAACCTCGACGAAGACGCCCTGTCGCGCGAGGTGGCGCTGTTCGCCGAACGAAGCGACATTGCCGAGGAAATCAACCGCCTGGGCGGGCATCTCGATCAGTTCCGCCAGGCGACCGAGCTGGACGAGCCGGCAGGGCGAAAGATGGACTTCATCGCCCAGGAGATGCTCCGCGAGGCGAACACCATCGGCTCCAAGGCCAACGACGCCGACATCTCGCGCCGTGTCGTGGAGATCAAGTCGGCCGTCGACCGCATCAAGGAACAGGTCCAGAACGCCGAATGACCCCGCCGAGCGACGGGCGACCCTGAACATGGCAGAGAACCAAGGCAAACTGGTGGTGGTCTCCGGACCCAGCGGCGTGGGCAAAAGCACGCTGCTGCGGCGGGCGATCTCGCGAACGGACGCGGAATTCAGCGTCTCGGCCACCACGCGCGAACCCCGCGAGGGCGAGACCCCCGGCGAAGACTACCACTTCGTCTCGCGGGATACCTTCGAGGACATGATCGAGCACGGCGAGATGCTCGAATGGGCAGAGGTGTTCGGCCAACTGTACGGCACGCCCGCCCAGCCGGTGCTGGAGGCGATCCAGCAGGGGCGGACGCTCATCATGGACGTCGACGTCCAGGGCGGCAGGCAGGTACACGCCAAGATGCCCGAGGCGATGTTCGTGCTGATCGCCCCGCCCAGCGAAGAAGAACTCGCCCGCCGACTGACCGGGCGGGGAACCGAAACAACCGAACAGCTCCAGCGCCGCCTCTCGGCAGCCCAGAGCGAATTGGACGCCGCCCGAAAGAGCGGCATTTACCGACACGTCATCATCAACGACGACCTGGAAACCGCCACACGCGAAGTCGTGTCGCTCATCCGGTCGTAAGGAGCATGTGCACCATGATTGAAGCCCTCAAGAGTGAAGAGATTGTCGAGAAGGTCGGAGGCCAGTTCAAGCTCACCGCCCTGATCCAGCGACGCATGGTCGAGCTGATGCAGGGCGCCAGGCCGATGGTCGACCGCAAGCCCGGCATGACGGACATGGAAGTGGCGATCCAGGAGATCCTGGAAGACCAGATCGCCATCGACTACGAGAACTCCGACGTTCTGACCCCCAAGGAACTCGAATAGCCCCGCCTCACCGCAGGCGACGCCATGAGCCCGACGCCCGACAAACCGCTGGAAGGCAGAGAGATCCTGCTGTGCGTCACCGGCGGGATCGCCTGCTATAAGTCGGCCGACCTGTGCAGTAAACTCGCCCAGAGCGGGGCGGGCGTCCATGTGGCCATGACCGAGTCGGCCAGGCGGTTCGTCGCGCCCCTGACGTTCCAGGCGATCAGCCGGCGCATGGTGTATACCGACCTGTGGCAGTCCACGCGCGAGTATCGCTCCGGCCATCTCTCGCTGACCGAGCAGGCGGACCTCATGATCGTCGCGCCGGCCACCGCCAATACGCTGGCGAAGTTCTCAGCCGGCCTTGCCGACGACCTCGTCTCCGCCCTGGCCCTCAGTGCGCACGGCGCCTGTCCGATTCTGCTGGCCCCGGCGATGAACACCCGCATGTGGGAGGCTCCTCCCACCCGGACCAACCTCCAGACCCTCCGCGATTGGGGCCTGCACGTGGTCGGCCCCAACACCGGACGACTTGCCTGCGACACCGTCGGGCCCGGACGGATGGCCGAGCCGGCCGAGATCCTCGCCGCGGCAGGCGACCTGCTGAACACGTAGC
>CAZFPT010000079.1:0-14358 GCA_964521005.1 uncultured Planctomycetaceae bacterium
AGGTTTCCGTGCGATACTCCCGAGTCTATTTCCCGGGGTGAAGTGCGCACCGGGTTCCGCCGATCAATCAGCCACGGGAGCAGCCATGGCACTGGGCTTCTTTCGCAACCAACAGAAACTGGTCATCATCATCATGGTCTTGTTGATGATCGCCTTCCTGATCCCCTCCACGCTCAGCATGATCGGGCAGGGCGGATCGTCACGAAACCCCGTCATCGGGACCACGCGCCACGGCGACCTGTATCATCAGGACCTTCGCCAGGCGGCGTTGGAGCTGGAGATTCTCTCCCGGCACGTGAACATCCAGGGGCTCGCCTCGCCCCAGAACCCCCCGGCGTGGCAGCTGGCGGGTTTCGCGATGAGGGCGCTCGCCCAGGAGAACAGCCGCCCGGAGTTGTGCTACGCCCTGCTGCTGCAGGAAGCCCGGGCCGCCGGCGTGGAGGCCAGCGACGCCGAGGTGGACCTGTTCCTCGGCACTATGGGCTTCGGCGGCGAACGGTATGAAAGCTTCATCGGCGAGATGCGCGACCAGACGGGGATGGGCGAGTCCGATCTCCGCAAGGTCTTCGCCAACTGGCTGGTGGTGTACAAGCACTTTGTGGCCTCCCTGCCGCCGACCGCGCCAAGCCTTGCCGAGATGCGCCGGCAGTACGAGATCATGAACGAGCAGGTCAAGGTGCGTCTCTACACCCTCTCAGCTGAGAAGTACCTGCCCAAGGTCGGCGTACCCACCGCCCAGGAGATCCAGACCCACTGGAAGCGCTACCGCGCCGCCCCGGCCGATTCGTACCCGACGCCCGAGTCGTTCGGCTTCGGATACCTCCAGCCCAAAACGTACATCGTGGACTACCTGCTGATCGACGCCGAGGTGCTCTCGCGCGTGGTCCAGGTGAAGGACGAGAACATCCGAGCCTATTACGACGAGAACCCCGACGAGTTCACCAAGGTCGTCAGGGTGGACTCCGAAGACCCCAACGGCGAGCCGGAGCTCAAGACGCGTCAGCTCTCGCTGGCCGAGGCGTGGGACCAGGTCGTCGCGAAGGTTCGCCCGATGCTGGCAAGGGAGATGCTCGATCCGCTCTCGGTAACCGTCTCGGGGCTGCTTCGCGAGTACCGCTCGCTGCCGGAAGCCCAGAAAACCACGGGACCCTACGAATGGATCCGCTCCCGAATGACCGCCTCAGCCCAGATGCTGCTGGAACGCCCCGTCACCGTGAACATCCAGGGCCAGACCATCAGCCGAGCGATCCAGACCCTCGCCGAGTCAGCCGACCTGACCGACATCTGCTATCCCTGGGGCGAGCATGGGCGATTGACGCTGGACCCGGACATCACCGTCACGCTGAAGGCCGATGGAATGGCCCTCGGTGAGGCGCTGCGTCGGGTCACCGCACAGATCCCCGATTGGCCCGCCATGCAGTGGGCCCGTTGCACGCAGATCAACGACGTCCTGTTCCCCGTCTCGGGGGTGGACCTGTTCCCCATCCGCGCCCAGCGGGTTGAGCTCCCCGGCGAGGAACTGATGGACCACGAAGTCCTCGGCCGGGCGGCGACCGCACCGCGCCGGGGACGTTCGCTGATCCAGATGCTCATCGAGATGGAACGCATGAGACAGCAGAACGCCGGCGAGAAGGTTATTCTCAAGCAGGGCCCGGAAATGTTCGTCTTCGAGCAGGCCGGCCCCATGGGATCGCCCCGGGTGACCGGCAAGGTCTTCTGGTCGCTGGAGAACATTCGCCCCGCCCGGACGCCCGAGACGCGGACGGCTGAGATGACCAACGAGGTCGTCCGCAACATCCGCCTGCGAAAAGCGTATGAAATGGCGATGGCCGACGCGAACGGCATCGACAGCGACGAGGAACTCGCCGCCTTTGTGCGGGAACACGAACTCGACGCCGACACGACCGACCTGTTCAGCCGATCGCAGGCGATGGGACGTGCGGGGACGATGTTCTGGATGCAGTTGCCCCTGGACCTGCCGGCAGAGACGTTCCGGCAGGCGTTCATGGACCAGGCGTTCGGACTGATCCCGCCGCCCTCCCAGAATGAAAAGCGGCCGATTGCCGTGATGGGCATCCCGGGCACGCAGACCGTGGCGGTCCTCAAGCTGGTGGACTTCCGCTACCCCTCCGAAGAACTGTTCCCCCAGTTCCGCCGGCAGAATGCACCGGAGATCGCGCTGCGACAAAAAGTTCGCCTTGCCCAGGCGTGGTTCAATTTTGAGGGCATGGTGGTTCCGCGCGTGCAGTGGGAGCAGAAAGAAAACGAGAAATAGCAAGAGAACTAGCCCGGTTTCAGCGGCGAAGGGGTTGACAAGTTCGCCCTTCGGCGGTTTACTGGGAAATTCTCGTCGGGCATGCCCGACGCAGCGGTCAGGTAGCTCAGTTGGTAGAGCACCGCACTGAAAATGCGGGTGTCGCCGGTTCAAGTCCGGCCCTGACCAGGACCAGAAAACGCCCGCCCACGTGGCGGGCGTTTTTCGTGCGCCGACCTCCTGACCGATCCTTGGCGCCGGGCGACTCATGCGGTACAAGCGCCCCGCCGGGCCATCACGATCGGGCCCAGCCGGCAGGACGGGAGGATCCCGTCGCCGACACGACACGGAGGAGAAGCGATGGCCGGTCAGACCCAACCGCGAAAACGATACATGGGCGTGGACGTCGGCGGAACGAAGATCCAGGCGACACTTGTCGAGGAGTCGGGGGCGATTCTCGCCCGCAGCCGCGTGCCCACCCCGCGTGAGGGCGGCCCGGAAGCGGCCGTCGATGCCATTGCCGGATCGATCGCCGACCTGCTGGACGACCAGGAGATGATTCCCGAAGATCTCGCCGCGATCGGCATTGCCGTGGCGGGAGTGGTGGATCCCGACGCCGGAGCGGTGGTCTTCACGCCGAACATGGAGCTGACGGGCGTCTCGATCGTGCCCGAGCTGCGCGGCCGCTTCGGCGTTCCGGTGGCGCTGGGCAACGACACGAACATGGGCACACTCGGCGAGCGCTGGCTGGGGGCCGCCCGCGAAGCCGAGAGCGTGCTGGGCGTGCTGGTGGGCACGGGCATCGGCGGCGGGTTCGTCGAGGGAACGGCCCTGATGCAGGGCTACCGGAACTGCGCCACCGAGATCGGGCACATGGTGATGGAAATGGACGGGCCCAAGTGTGGCTGCGGGAACAAGGGCTGCTTCGAGGCGCTGGCCAGCCGAACCGCGATGGACCGTGACATCCGGGCGGCAATCGACAAGGGCAGAAAGTCCGTGATGACCGATCTGCTCGCCGAGAAGGGTCCGCTGATCCGCAGCGGCATGCTCCGGACCGCCCTTGAGCAGAAGGACAAGGTTGTCACCCGCGTGATGACCCGGGCCTCGGAGATTATCGGCATGGCGTGCCTCTCTGCCCGCCACATGCTGGACCCGGAGATCATCGTGCTGGGCGGGGGCGTCGTCGAAGCGTGCGGGGACTTCATGCTGCCGATCATCCAGGGCGTGCTGGACACCGACGGGTTGACCGGCTCGCGCCCGCCCGTGCCGGTGCGCCTGGCTGCCCTGGGCGACGACGCGGTCGTTCTCGGGGCGGTGGCGCTGGCGAGGCAGGAAGTCGGACGCAGCGCCTTCCACAGGCGATACTGCACGATTCCGCTCTATCCTCGGGTGGAGGAAGCCAGCTACGGCGAGATCACCATCGCAGGAAAGACCTACACCCGCGACGCCTACATCCGCGCCAGCGGCAGCAGCAAGAAGCGCAAGAAGTCCCTCGCGAAGGGCAGCAAGGCCCCTGGCCCGGACATTGACGCCAAGGAGATGGACAAGATCTGCCGTGGCGGGCCGGCGGAGGTGTTCATCGGAACGGGGTTCCAGACGCCCGTGGAGGTGCTGGACGAGGCGATGCGTTTCTGCCGCGACCGCGCCATCGAGTGTACGGTGACCTCCACCCCCGAAGCGATCCGACACTACCACCGCTCGAAGAAGCGCCGGGCTCTGTTCGCCCGGGTCCTGGGCTGAGAGGACTCAATCTTCAGGCCGGGTCAGCGGGTGGAACCGCACCGGCGTCTGTTTGGCGGATCGTGCTGCCTCGACGGCCCGGCGATGGAAGGTTTCCTGGGCGCGCACTGTTCGCCGCCCGCCGGTGACGGGCTCGTATTGGCCGTTGGGTTCGAGTCTCTGGGCCTGGACGTTGTCCTGGAAGAACACCTCGAGAATGTCCCGCAGGCGTCGCCGCAGTGACGGCTCGTTGACGGGGAACATCGTTTCGAGGCGCTTGTCGAGGTTTCGCGTCATCCAGTCGGCGCTGCTGAGGTAGACCTCGTCGTGCCCGCCGTTGCGGAAATGGAAGATCCGCGCGTGCTCCAGGTAGCGGTCGATGATCGAGACCACTTCGATGTTCTCGCTGACCCCCGCAATTCCGGGGCGCAGGCAGCAGATGCCCCGCACGTTCAGGCGGACCTTCACGCCGGCCTGGCTGGCGCGGTACAGCGCCCGGATGATTGCCGGGTCCTGCAGCGAGTTGATCTTCGCGGTGATCCGCCCGGGTCGGTCGGGCGTGGAGGTCTGGATCTCGCGGTCGATCATTTCCTCGACGCGGCGGCGCAGATCGGTCGGGGCGATGTTCAGCTTCGACCAGCCCACGATGTCGGAGTACCCCGTCAGCAGGTTGAAGAAGGACGAGGCGTCGGTGGCGAGGTCCTCGTCGGAGGTCATCAGGGCGATGTCGGTGTAGAGCTTGGCGGTCTTGTCGTTGTAGTTGCCCGTTGAGAGGTGCACGTAACGGTGCAGGCGACCGGTTTCGCGACGGACGATCAGCAGAATCTTCGAGTGGGTCTTGAGCCCGGCGACGCCGTAGATCACGTGACAGCCCGCGTCTTCGAGGCGCCGCGCCCAGACGACGTTGCGGGCCTCGTCGAACCGCGCCTTGAGCTCCACCAGTACGGTGACCTGCTTGCCGTTCTGGGCGGCCCGTTCCAGGGCCTTGACGATGGGCGAATCGCCGCTGGTGCGGTAGAGGGTCTGTTTGATCGCCATCACGCCGGGGTCCTCCGCCGCCTGTTCGACCAGTCCCACCACCGCGTCGAAACTCTCGTAGGGGTGGTGGAGCAGCACGTCGTGATCCTGCAGCGTGGTCCAGAGGTCTTCCGCCCCCAGCAGGCCTCGCGGCGGCTGAATCGGCCAATCGGCGACCTTGAGATGGTCGTACCCCTCGCGGGATGCGATCTCCATGACGGCTGCGGCGTCCAGCATGCCGTCGATCTCGTAGACGTCCTCGCGACGCAGCTCGAGCCAGTCCACCAGGAACTTGCGGATGCGACGATCGGGCTTGCCGGCCAGTTCCAGGCGAACCGCCGATCGCTTGCGACGCTCGAGGACCGCCTTTTCCACGGTGTTCAGCAGGTCGCCGGCTTCGTCTTCCTGGATCTCGACGTCCGCGTCCCGCGTGATGCGGAACACCGAGGTCGAAAGCACCTGACAACCCTCGAAGAGCATGCCCACGTTCGCGGCGATCACGTCCTCCATGCACACCAGGCTCGAACCGGACTGGGTGGGAATCGTGATAAATCGCGGCAGCTGACGCGGAACGGGGACTGCCACGATGCGGGCTTCCGAGCGGGGCTTGTCTTTGCCCTGCAGAAGCACCCCCACGTTCAGTTGCAGGCTGGCAAGCAACGGCGGGGGCGAGAGCTCCTCCATCGCCAGCGGAGTGAGAATCGCCTGCACCTCTGCCGTGAAGTACGACTTGACGAACGTTCGTTGCGTGGGGGTCCATTCCGCCGGGGCCAGAACGCGCAGCTCCTCGTCCTTGAGCGCTTCGAGACATTCATTGATCGAGGCGGTCTGCTCCTCGACCATGGTGTGCGCGCGCTCGGCGATGCGCCGCAGCTGCTGGGCGGGTGTCAGCCCGGCCGCGTCGCGTTTGCGAACGCCGGCGGACCGTTGCTGCATCAGACCGGCCACGCGGATGAGGAAGAACTCATCGAGGTTCGAGCTGACGATCGCCAGGAACTTCAGCCTCTCCAGCAGGGGCAGGTCGGTCTTCCTGCCCTGCTGCAGCACGCGGTCGTTAAACTCCAACCAGCTCAGCTCCCGGTTGATGTACAACTCTGGAGCCGTGAGGTCCTGGGAGGTCTTGCGTTTCTTCTTGGCCATGCGTGTGGTGTCCCTTTCGTCACGCGGTGGGTTTGGCGGGTCACTCCACCGCCTGGGTTCGTCGGGTCGCCTGGGTTGTCAGCGAAGCTTCTTCCAGGCGGATCTTCACGCCGTAGATGTCTTCCAGGAGATTGCCCTTGTTGACCACTGCCCTGCGTTCAAGCGTCAGGTCGCTGGCGCCGGCAATGTCCAGCACGAGTTCGCCGCCCCGTTTGCGGGCGCTGAACTCGCGCACCTGCTGGGCGTGCCCCCGATCCAGGGCGTCGGCCACCCGGAGGATTCCCGCCAGCTTGGAGATGATCATGCGCGATTCGCGCGAGAGGGCCATGTACTCGGTGTGGCTGGGTTTGGGGGTACTCCGTCGGTGGTAGCGGGCCATGTGGGCGACGATGGCATGCTCGTCTCGCGAGAGGCCGAAGATCTCGGAATTCACGATCAGATAGTAGCTGTGTTTGTGGTGGGCCCGGTTGGAGACGTATCCGCCGACCTCGTGCAGCAGCCCGCCCACGCGCAGCAGGAGCCGCTCGCGCCGCCCGAGGCGATGCTCCTCGCTCAGGGCGTCGAAGAGCTTCACCGACAGCTGCGAGACGTTCTCGGCGTGGTTCATGTCCACGTGGTACTTCTCGGCGATGGTGGTCGCCGAGTGGATCACACCCTCGACCAGGGCGGGGTCTTCCTCGCCGCTGACCCGTCGGGCGAGGTCCAGAATCACCCCGTCCCGCATGGACACGTCGGAGACGAGAATGTCCTTCACGCCGGTGGCGCGGGCCAGGCCCTGATAAACCAGCAGCGCCGGCTTGATCGTCTCGGCGTCGGAGTAGGGCACGGAAAACTCCCGCCCGATTTCCTCGGTGCTGAGCGATTCGATGCGTTTGACCAGGGTGTCCAGCTTGCTTGCCTGGATAAGCATCAGGTGCGGCGAGGAGGTCTTCTTGCCTTCCAGCCGCGCGGCGAAACGGGCATCGCCCCCGACGGCGACAAAGGTCTGCGTCTTGCGGAGGGGCAGTACGCTGGAGGTGACCTTGATGGTGTTGGAGATCTGCTGGCGCAGCAGCTCTGCCGACCGCTCGGGCGGCTCGTAGCTGGTCGAGAGCACCTCCTGGAGGCGGATCGATCCCAGCCGCAGGCTCTGGGAGGCGGCGATTTCGCCCTTCTCCATAACCGTCAGAAGCGTGCTTCCGCCCCCGACGTCGGCCACCAGGGCGTTTCGCTTCCTGATGCCCGTGACGTCCTGGAGCGCCTCGCGAACCGCCGAGACCGTCAGGCGCGATTCCTCGGAGGTGTCGATAACCTCCACCTCCAGCCCGGTGGCCATGAAGACGCGGTCCAGGAACATGTCGGCGTTGCTGGCCTCGCGGACCGAACTGGTCGCCACCACGCGGATGTGCTTGACGTCGTACTGGTCCACCACGCGGCGGTAGTCTCTCAGGATGCCGATTCCCGCGCGAACCGCCTGGGCCCTCAGCCGACCGCGACGGAAGGTGTCCTGCCCCATGCGCATCGCTCGGACGAACTTCTCCAGCACTTCGATCCCGCCGTCTTCGGTGACCTGGGCGATGACCATGCGCACGGAAGTTGCGCCGATGTCGATGGCGGCTACGATCTGGGCAGCCGACGTCGTGTCGCGCGAGGCGTCGCTTTCCGGTTGATTTGTTTCGCTGGCCATGCGTTCTCCCGCTTGGTTGCCGCGCCATGGGGTGGGGCTTCTCGCAGCCCGTCGCCGCCATCGAGGCCGAAACGCCTATCCTACCCCCCTGCCGGGGGCAATCCAAGGCCCTGTCCGGACATACATCATACCCATTGCACCCGCGATGTGTGTGAAGGTCCTGTCAAGACGCCCCGCCTCAGACATGCAGGTCGCCGGCCACCTCGGCCGGGTCCCGCTGAAGGAACATGCGAAGCTCGCCCTCGATGTTCTCCCGGCGAATGGTGGCCCACAAGGCCCGGATCTCCTCGAACCGCGCCTGGCGATGCTCGCGACGGTCTGCCGAGAGCATCTCCACGCCGGGGCGGGTTCTCTCGTCGAGCGTCGGGCCCTCGCCGGTGAGCAACTCCTGGAGATGGTCCACCCACACGTCGCAGTCGTGAACGTCGCCCAGGATATCCTGGACCTGCTCAGCCGCCTCCCGCATCGGCTCGACCACGTCGCCCAGACCCTTGCCGGCGATCTCCAACGTGTAGCGAAGGTGCTTGGCAGCGATGCGCATCTGGTGGTGGCCATGATGGTCGTCCGGGTTCTCCAGCACCGGGGCCTTGTCACGCAACGCGTCCAGTCGATGAATGATGGCCTGCCGGCAGCGGAGGAAGAGCGTCTCGGTCAGCAGAGGCCTCTCGTCGTCGAACGCCTCCCGGGCCCGCTTCATCCGCCGACGGATTTCTTCGAGCACCCCCGACGCGCGCAGCTGTTTGGCTGCCTTGGCCACCTTGGGCTCCAACTGGCGACGCTGCTTGCGGGATTCCTCCAGCAACAGCTCCACCCCCGGCCGATCGCCCCGGGATGCCTTCTTCCGCACCCTCCGAAGGAACTGAATCTGCACGTCGCAGTCCCTCGCCGGCCCCAGACGCTTGCGGAGTGCCTTGAGCTTCTCGCCCCAGCGATGGACGTCGTCGGGGTCGAACGCTTCGCCGAGCATCGCAAACGCCGCCTTGAGGCGCCGGGTGGCGACCCGGGCCTTGTGGACCGGCTTGGGCGAGTCCGGGTCGGGCAAATCGCCGAGCCGTTTGTCCAGGCGTTTGACCTGCTTGCGGATGTACCGCGCTGCCAAGGCTCGTGTGGCGTCGTCAATCGGGAGTTTGTCCATGTGCTCCATTCCCCGGGGATCGCCCGTGCTGAGTCCAATAACGCTGCCCTCGGGAGCCAGGCCCGCCAACCATGCGGAACTCACGATCTCCCGTTGCAGAAGCATTATACGCGCCGCGGCCGGGGGTTTCGCCTCCGCGGACGATCACCCATCGCCGGTAAAGGACGGATGCGTCGCCCTGGCGACCCGCCTGGCAGCTCAGTCAAAAAATCTTAGAAAAAAGAGTAGAGGCGGATTGATCGGTATTCCGATTATTACTATAGTTATTGGTGAAGCACGTCTCATCGCAAGCACCGGCGATCCAAGGATGGCCGCCGTGCCGTACGGAAGGACGGGCATCGCAAGTCACTGGATCAGCGGGAGCGGGGTGATGAAAGTTTGTGTGTTGGCTGCACGTGACAGCCAGAACAACTACACGGTAATGAGCCCGACCATTCCGGGCTGCACCACCACCGGACGGACGCTGGAAGAGGTCCTCACCAAGCATCGCAAGAACGTCATGGGACGCCTTGTCGCGATGAACATGGAACCGACCGATCTGACGTTCCGCGTGGTACAGACCTGACCGCCCGGCAACGCCGCGGAGATCGCTGAGACGCACCCCATGTCGCCGGAAGGGCGGCAAGGGCGACGAACCAATCAACCAAACCAGGCCCGAGCAACCAGCGGGCCCGAACATAGACGGCGCCGAAACCCGCTCGGCGTCGTTTTTTTTTTCTGCGCCGGGCTGGGTGTCCTCTTCGCATCATCTCGACTTGTCCCTCCATGTTCGCTCTGCTACCATCTTCCATTCGGATGGGGGTTGCCCCCCCGGCCGCGATGCGTGCCCCGTCGAGCACAGAGATGCCCAAACGCAACTTCATCTGGTTGGTGATTGTTCTGGCGACCGCGGTTGTCTCGGTGCTCGTTGCGCGCATTCCGCAGGGTCCGGGCCCCGCACGCAACCCGGACTTCGACCCGGTCGCCGCCACGTACGACCTGATCCGCCGGAACTACTACCCCCCGATGGACGAGACGGCCGTCCGGTCGGCCTCGGTGCGAGGTATGGTCGAAGCGCTCGACGAGTTCTCCTCCTTTGTGCCGGCCGACAGGATGGACACGTTCGACCACCGCGTGATGGGCCATCAGCGGGGAACCGGGCTTCGCCTGCGTCGCCGCGGCGATCAGCTGATCACGCGCTGGCCCGTGTTCGGCTCGCCCGCCCACCGCGCCAAGATCGCTCCGGGAATGGTCCTGCTGAGCATCGACCAGACCGACGCCAACGAGATGACCCTCGATGGTGCCCGCCTGGCCCTTCAGGGTCCGCTCGGAAAGGATGTACTGGTCACCCTCCGGGACGCGAGGGGACGGACGCACTTCATCACGCTGGAACGCGACGAGTTCAGGTTGGAGACCGTCCAGGGGCTTCAGCGCATCTCCGGGGCCCGCTGGGAGACTTCGCTGGACCCCAACAGCCGACTCGCCTACCTCCGGGTGACCGAGTTCGTTCGCGGAACCAGCGAGCAACTCCGCACCGAGCTGTGGAAGCTCAATGCCCCCGCCGGACTGGTGCTGGACCTGCGCGGGAACCCGGGCGGCCTGCTGGAAGAGGCGATCCGGACGGCCAACTTCTTCCTGCGCGAGGGTGTGATCGTGACCATCTCCGAGCAACGCGGACCCAACCGCGTGCACAAAGCCCGCAGCCACGAGAGCTGGCTCGACGTGCCGGTGATCGTCCTGGCCGACGCGTCGACCGCCTCGGCCGCCGAGATCGTCGTCGCGTCGCTGGGCTTCCACGCCCGCGCGATCGTGCTTGGCGAGCGAACCCGCGGAAAGGGATGCATCCAGACAATGTTCCCGCTGCCCGGCGGGCTGGGACAGATCAACCTCACCACCGGCGAATTCCGCGTGGGCGACGGACTCGCCATCTCGCCGGCGGCGCCCGACGAGCCCGGCGGCTATGCCCCGCACGTGGCCGTCTCCCTCGACGACGCCCAACTGGCGAAGCTCGCCGAAGCCCGCAGCCGCGCCGGGGCCCTGGGCCCGCCCCCGCAAAAGACCACCACCCAGCCGACCACCCAACCCGAGCCCGACCACCAGCCCGCCGCCATCCGGGCCGCCCTGCTCGAAGCCGACCCGCAACTCGCCGAGGCAGCGGCGATTCTCGCCGAGCCGGACCGCCTGCAGGCGGAGCTCTCCGCCGTCGCCGATCGCGCAAAGGCGACCCGCCGCATGCTCGCCGAATCCCACACCGACCCCGACGCCGCGAGGCGATCCGCCGGAGAACCGTAATATGTCCGACCGTCAAACCCTCGTGCTGGGGATCGAGAGCAGCTGCGACGAGACGTCCTGTGCCCTCGTCGCCGACGGGGCCGAGGTGCTGTCCAACAGCGTCGCCAGCCAGATCGAACTGCACGCGCGGTTCGGAGGCGTGGTGCCCGAGGTCGCTTCGCGGGCGCACATCGAGGCGATCAACTCCGTGATCGACCAGGCGCTGAGCGACGCCGGTGTCGCCCCGGCGGAGGTTTCCGCGGTCGCCGTCACGCACGAGCCCGGACTGATCGGCTCGCTGCTGGTGGGACTGATGGCCGCCAAAACGCTCGCGTGGGTCTGGGACGTCCCGCTGATCGGCGTGAACCACGTTTACGCCCACGCATACGCCGCCCGTCTGAACGAGCCGCCCATCGAATACCCGGCCGTGGCGCTGATCTGCTCGGGCGGACACACCGCGCTGTACCGCTGCGAGTCGCCCACGGAGATGGAGCTGCTGGGGTCCACCATCGACGACGCCGCCGGAGAAGCCTTCGACAAGGTCGCCTCGATCCTCGAGCTGGGCTACCCCGGCGGGCCGGTGATCGATCGCGCCGCCCAGCAGGGCGACCCGACGGCTGTGGAGTTTCCGCGCGTCCTGCTGAAGGGTCAATCGCTGGACTTCTCCTTCAGCGGGCTCAAGACGGCCGTCCTGTACCACGTCAATGGCCCGCCAACCCCCAAACGTCCCCGCCCCGGCGAGTCGACCGATCCGCCACGCGAATTCGGGATCCACACCTTCTCCGCCGACGAGGTCAACGACATCGCCGCGAGCTTCCAGGCAGCCGTCGTGGACGTGATGCGCATCAAGCTCCGCCGGGCGATCCAGCAGACCGGCGCGAAGACCATCCTCCTCGGCGGCGGGGTGGCCGCCAACTCCGCCCTGCGCGCCGCCGCCGGCGAGCTCGCCGAGAAACTCCGCTGCCAGCTGCGAAAACCGGCCATGCCCCTCTGCATGGACAACGCCGCGATGATCGCGGGGCTTGGCTACCACTACCTGCTGGCGGGGATCACCCACAGCTGGGACCTCGCCGCCAGCCCCACCGTGCGACGCTAGCCCACGCCGACCCCGACGACTATACTGTGGGCATGAACGAAGACGCCCTCAAAACGCTGCTGCAGGCGGTCGCCTCCGGGCAGACCGATATCGACGAAGCCGTCTCGCACCTGCGGCGTTGGCCGATCGAGTCGATGGGGTTCGCCACGCTGGATCACCATCGCACGCTGCGCTGCGGCTTTCCGGAGGTCATCTACTCCGAGGGCAAAACGCCCGACCAGGTGGCCGCGATCTTCTCGCGACTGGCCGAGCGGGGCACCAACGTCCTGGCGACCCGCGCCGACGCCGAGCGCTTTGCCGCGATCGCCGAGGAGCACCCCCACGCCGAGTACAACGAGCAGGCCCGCACCGTCACGCTGCGCCAGGAACCGCTCGATGTCTCCGCCGGCGGGACGGTGGCCATCGTCGCTGCCGGGACCAGCGACCTGCCCATCGCCGAGGAAGCCCGCGTGACCGCCGAGATGATGAACCAGCGAGTCACCACGCACTACGACGTCGGGGTGGCCGGGTTGCACCGCCTGTTGGCCGCCAGCGAGGCACTGGCCGACGCCGACGCGATTGTGGTGGTCGCGGGCATGGAGGGAGCCCTCGCCAGCGTGGTCGGCGGGCTGGTGGCCGTCCCCGTGGTCGCGGTGCCCACCTCCGTGGGGTACGGGGCGAGCTTCGGCGGGCTCAGCGCGCTGCTGACCATGCTCAACAGCTGCGCGTCGGGGGTGTCGGTGGTGAACATCGACAACGGCTTCGGCGGCGGGACCATCGCCGCGATGATCGCTCGCCAGACTCACAACCCCGCAAAGGGAGACACACGTGACGCCAGAACTCCGTGACATCTCAGCCGTCCCGTCGCTGCCACGCCGCCCCCGCGCCGGCCACAAGGGAAGCTTCGGGCGGGTGCTCATTGTGGGGGGCTCGCGCGGAATGGTCGGCGCGCCGGCCCTGGCAGCCACCGCCGCCCTGCGCAGCGGCGCGGGGCTGGTGACGATGGCCGTCCCCGAGTGCATTCAGAAACAATCAGCCGTCCTTCAACCCTGCGCCACGTCCGTGCCGTGCCCGTGCAACAACGACGCCTGGGCCGCCTCCGCTGCGGAGATCATCGCCCAGACCGCCGCGAAGAACGACGTGCTGGCGATCGGCCCGGGGTTCGACGTGGGCGACGCCCAACAGGCGATTCTCGCCGACGCCCTCGGGCGATCTCAGCCGATGGTGGTCGACGCCGACGGACTCAACAACCTCGCGCGGATGGACAACTGGCCAACCCTGCGCCGATGTCCACTCGTGCTCACCCCGCATCCGGGCGAGCTGGGTCGGCTGACGGGGGTCGGCATCGGCGACATCCAGGAATCCCGCCCCGAGACGTGCGCCCGCTGGGCCGGGGAGTGGGCCGATTCCGCCGACACCAACGCGCCGCTGGTGCTCGTGCTCAAGGGCGCGGGCACGGTCGTCTGCGACCAACGCCGGCGCTACACCAACGACACGGGCAACCCCGGCCTGGCGACGGGCGGAACCGGCGACGTGCTCACCGGGATCATCGCCGCGCTGCTGGGCCAGGGGCTCGATCCGTTCGATGCCGCCTGCCTGGGCGTGTGGGTGCACGGGTTGGCCGGCGACCGGGCGGCGGATGAGCTGGGCGAGATCTCGCTGATTGCCTCCGACCTGCCGGCATACCTGCCCCAGGCGTTCGTGCGGGCGGTGCCGTAGGGCTCGCAACTTGTTGCGGGCGCGTTGGCGGGGGCCCATCGGGTGCCACCGGCGTCTCCGCACGCCGGTGCTTTGGAATCCCATCCAACCCGGCGTTGGCACGCCGGGCTTCCTCGTCGATCATCCGTCCGGCTAACGCGCGGAAACTCTGATACACGGTAAGACCGTAGGGCTCGCAACTTGTTGCGGGCGCGTTGGCGGGGTGCCCGGGATTGTGCCGGTCGGAGCGAGCGCAGCGAGGGAGGAACGGAGCAACCCGGTTGCTCAGCTCGCTTGGGCTCGCTGCACAAACCGGGGCACCCGTGGTTTGTGAGTGGAGTGACAAACCCGCTTGTCGCGATTCGCGTGTCGCTCGATCGCCGTAGGGCTCGCAACTTGTTGCG